>DAXETX010000325.1:0-29876 GCA_051155735.1 Xenococcaceae cyanobacterium | reverse complement strand
TTAAATAATAGTGCTTTAGCAGAAGAATGTAAAAATATCAGACAAGAATTAGCTCAATTACACAATTGGGAAATACGCCAAGCAAGAAATACTCCGACTGATGTGGGAACTGAATTATCTCATCCTCAAGAAACAATTAGAAACAGTGTTGAAGCGGTTTTACAGGCTAATTTATGTCGTACCCAAGAGGCGTTAAGAGTACTAGAAGAGTATGGTAAACTTTATCATCCTCAAATGAGTGCAATTTGTAAACAAATGCGCTATCGAGTTTATATTTTAGAAAGTAATTTATTAAATAATCGTCGTTATCTACAATTGCATAATTCTTGTCTTTATTTGATAACTTCCCCTGAAGCAAATTTGTTAACGGTGGTCGAATCAGCGTTACAAGCAGGATTAACCTTAGTTCAATATCGCGACAAAACAGCAGCAGACAGGATTCGTTTGAATATCGCGCAACAACTGTGCCAACTATGTCATCAATATGATGCGCTATTTATCGTCAACGATCGCGTCGATCTAGCTGTCGCGGTTAATGCTGATGGGGTACATCTCGGACAACAAGATATGCCTTTATCTTTAGCGAGAGACATTTTAGGTTCTGGTAAGATTGTCGGGCGTTCTACCACTAATCAAGATGAATTAGCTAAGGCGATCGCTGAAGGCGCAGATTATGTCGGAGTTGGTCCGGTTTATCAAACTCCCACGAAACCAGGAAAAGCAGAAGCAGGCGCTGATTATATCCGTTATGTCGTCGAAAATTGCCCAATTCCTTGGTTTGCCATCGGTGGTATTGATTTAACTAATCTTGACGAAGTTTTAGCAGCAGGAGTCAAGCGAGTTGCTGTGGTTCGCGCTATTATGCAAGCAGAGCAACCTGATTTGATGACTCGTCAATTTCTCGCTTTATTACAGTCCCAACCCTACTAAAGTTAATGCTAGAGACTAACACTACAATCAATATTTATCTTAACGGGGAAACTCATTCTTTAACTGCTGCTGTGACCTTACCCGAATTTTTGAGTCAAATTAACCTCAATCCCCGTTTAGTCGCAGTGGAGTATAACGGAGAAATTTTACATCGCCAATTTTGGGCTGAAACGCAACTTCAAGAAGGCGATCGCCTAGAAATTGTCACGATTGTCGGTGGTGGTTGAGGGATGATCGAGCTTCGCGACAATAGCTTAAACAGAATTATTGACGCTTAGCAAGACGATTTCTAATGCGCGTTAAGTGACTGCTATTGTTAATCGGCGATCTAGGTGTTGGTAACTCTGAATTGGGCCAATGAGGCAAATCGTGGCAAGGACACATCAGGGAAGCTTGACCCAACTCAACTCTAGGGACTGGCATCTCACATCTGGCACAAGGACAGATCTCCCAGGCAGGAGAGAGTAAACTATCAATTGTCGAATCTGTCCCCTCTAAATAGCAGTTTTTCCCTTCTACAGCCATAACTTTTTGCCAACACGCTTCAAACTGCGATGAATAGCGATCGCCTTGCATCACAGGCTCAGGGAGTAGCATCTCCCGACCATTAGACAGCACCAAACTTTTGCCCAACTGAAACCAATAGGCAAGATAAGATTTTACATTTTGAGTTGATGCCATAAATCGTGATGCTCCCAGTGAAGACTCATTATATTGTTTTAGTTTTTAGTTAATACAGATGGTTGATCCGGAGACGGGGAGACCCAGGGACACGGAGAAATTATCTGTCTCAAGTATTTTCTAAATTGATCTTAGAAGGTAAGTCTTAAATTAACTTATTTCATTTTAGTCAGTATTTTTATACCAGGAAATAATCTTTAAGCTAAACTTCATATTTCCCGCATCAGTTAGGAAAAATATTTTTGACTGCCTTCGGCAGTCAAGGTTACACCGTTGTAAAGCGACGGTGTAACCTTGACCAATTCTCGAATTTTTAGTTATCTTTTAAAACTCGGCTCTCGCCATAACTGAGTAATCGCTCTAAAGAGGCTAAATTATTGGTCCAAACATCAGCTTGATAAGAGCTAATATGCTGACTTTCTGCAACCCATTGAGGAAACTTACGGCGTACCCCAGCGAGCGTAACTTGAGCAGAAAGCAGATGACTTTGAGAAGGTTCAGTTGCTAGTTTTTCGAGATCTAGTGCCAAATTATCCGCTTGTTTGCCCCATTCTTTGAGGGTATCCGCGTTCATTGCTACCTGATTGCGACTTAAAACAAAATTCCATTCTTTTTGGAGAGTACTGTAGCGGGATGAAGCTGCCTGAAAAGGCTGCCGATGGGGCAAAGGTTGCGGTTGTTGTTTATTGGTATTACCATTAGTGCGATTAAAAATACTCACTAAACTCGAATTAAAGTTTTCGGCTGCAAATAAGGCAAAACCTTGCGTCGTCATTCCTCTAAGTAACTGCATCTGATCTACTGCTACGATATCTGGTACATTGAGCAGCCGAATTCCAGGTAACAGTAGGGCTGTGCCTTCATCTTGCTGTTCAAACAAAGGACGAGTTAGCTGAGTTAGCTGTTCTGTATCCAAAGCATAGGTCATCGGCACTAACATATCAATCCATTCTTGCCTCACCCATTCTTCCCAATGTTGTTGGATTTTATTCAGTCTTTCTTGTCGCGGAATCGGAAACACAGCAGTAGAGAGGATCAAATCAGGTCTTTTTGCCTTAAGTCTTTGAGAGACAGAAGCGACAAAATTATCAACTTGCTTGATGCGAAACCCTGTCCACTGCGACCATAAAGGATCGCTTAAACTTAAAGTAATCGGATCGACTCCTGTGAGTTTTTTAAATTCTTGGCGCGAGGCTATTCCATAACCGAAGTTAATTGAGCCATCATGATTTTGAAAAGGATAGCGAATATAATCTAACTGAATGCCATCTACTTCATAGCGAGTAGCAATTTCTTCTAAAAGTAAACTTAAGTAGCGTTGTACTCCAGGGTTGGCGGGATCAAAAAAAGCTTTACCCGAATTTGGATTAAACCGATTACCGTCTTTATCGGTAATTACCCAATCTGGATATCGGGATAAAATTGGACCGAGATAGTCTGCTGGTTGATTGACAATCAGGTTATGACGCTGATTTACTGCGGCAAAAGTCCAAACCCAAGCGTGTAATTCCATCCCTCGCTCATGAGCTAGTTTAACCGCAGCCTTAAGAGGGTCCCAACCTTTGGTAAGAGGATTTTGTTGCGGGGCAATTTTACTAGGGTAGATAGTATAGCCAGAGTTAACTGTTTCAAAAAAAACCGTATTAATCCCCGCTTTTGCCATATTATCAAAGATTTTAGCTAAATCTGCTTCTGAGCGGGTTTTAACAATAGTACCACGGTCAAGCCAGATAGCACGTATTTCTGATTTGGCGACTTGGCGATCGGTAGGATAATGATCCCAAAGAGTTCGCCTTGCTGCTAACCATTGAGCTTGAGCTTGATCCGATTTCCCTTCTTGGGCTAGGTCAGCAAATTTTTGAAGCTTACTTTTAGCTTTTTCTAGAGCTTGATGAGCGTTTTTATAGCGCGAACCAGTAACTGGATTTTTGAATTCTTGCTTATTTTGGGTATCCTGGCTGAGCAACTGTTCAATGGCTTTAGTTGTGGAAACGTCAAGATTACTTGCTAAAGCATCCGCTGTGAGTAAAGTACTTTCAAAGCGACTCATTAAACCCTCTAATTCTTGAGTCATTTGCTGTACTTGAGCAGTAGAAAGACTGATTCCTGGTGGAGAATTAATTAAAGACTGAGAACGCTCTAGTTGCCAACCAGGAATAAAGGGTTCGGGTTCGTCTTGGGGAGGAATTACTTCGGGGCGACAGGCAGTAGCAGGAGTGTACTGAGTGGGCGCAAATCTGCCGTAAGTACTAATACCGTAGCGATTTAGGGCTGCTTGTAACCAGGCAGTATCAAGACTAGCATCCGCAACAGCTTCTACTCCCCAACGCCAGCCTAAAACTGTGGAATTATCAGTAACTATGGCTGCTGGTGATTCACTTTCATCTAGCCAAATTGCAGCGGTTTGACTGTTAGGGTCAGAAGGAAAAAGAACCGCCCCAATAAAACTATCTTGGAGTTGTTGGCGACCAAACCATTCAGGAGGGCTACTAGCAGCGAGTTCCAGGTTAGCAGGAGCAGAAAGAGGATATGCCCAATACGCACCGAATAAAGAACGTAGTTTGTCACGAATTTCGGGACGGGATAAGCTAGCGGTAGGTCCTGAGACGATTACTTTACCGCCTCGATTCATCCAGCTTTCGATGACGTTTGCCTGAACCGCATCAATAGTAGCAATGTTGGGCAAAAGTAAAACATTGATCGTACCTAAGTCGATTTCCCCTTGCCAGTTAGTCGTCTCAACTATGCAGTAATCAATCCCAACTCGCTCTAAACGACTGGTAATTTCTGCCCATTGCCCAGCATTATCTGGGCTTTTGACCACTCCCAATACCTCTCCTGTTGCCATAGCAGGAGACATTGACAGAGTTAAAGGGAACAAAGAGGAAACCAGTTTCAACAGTGCTTTCGCTGGCAGATTGGGTGAGAAACTTAACTTATTACTAAATTTTTGCCAACCAGAAGCATTTTCTAACACAAACTTCTCCTTGTACCTTTAAATTTGCCTTTTACTAACTTAATCGAGGATAGAAGTAATAGCAATACATTATAGTCTGGTATCAGGCAAATAGGCGTTATCAAATTCGTTGATTAGTTGTCTTTTTGACTGACGCGACGGATATTAAGGATATCGCTCATATTTTTGAGTCTATTAATAGTATATTCAAATTGCTGGCGATCGCGAATGTCGATACTCAGAGAAATCAAGGCAGGTTTATTAGGATTAGTCTTAACTCCCGCATTGCGAACATTAATATTTTGATCGCTAAAGCGCGACAAGATATCTTTTAGCACTCCAACTCGATCAATCGCTTCAATTTGGATATCTACAGGATAAGTTATTGGTCTGCCTTGTTCATCAATTGGATTCCAATTGACGGGGACTAATCTTTCTCCTGGTATTGATTCGACATTGGTACAACCTTGGCGGTGAATTGAAATTCCGCGAGAACTGCGAGTAACTACACCAATAATCGGTTCTCCTGGTAAGGGTTTACAACAACCTGCCAGATGATAGAGTAACCCTTCTACTCCTGCTATGGGTGATTTACTAACTTTGGTACGAGAAATTTCTGGGCTGACAGTAGCAGTGAGATTAGCTATTTCTTGCTCTGGGGTAACTGGCTCTACTGGTTGCTGTTCTTTGACAACTTCTCGCAGACGGTTGACTACCTGATTTAGAGTTACTTCACCGTAACCAAGGGCTGCTACGAGATCATCGACAGACTGATAGTTACATCTTTGGGCTGTAAGCTGCATTGGTTCTGATTTTAGTAAAGAATCTAAACCGCTTTTACCCATTTCTTTTTCTAGTAGTCCGCGTCCGCGAGCGAGATTTTCTTCGCGATGCGAGCGTTTGTACCACTGACGAATCCGATTACGAGCCGTAGGAGTGACGACAAAGTTGAGCCAATCTAAACTAGGATGGCTGTTATTTTGAGTAATAATCTCGACAATATCCCCATTATTTAAGGGCAGATCGAGAGGAGACCAACGCCCATTAACTCTAGCACCTTTCATATGATTGCCAATTTCACTGTGAATGCGATAGGCAAAATCTACTGGAGTTGCATCTTGAGCTAACACAATTACATCGCCATTAGGAGTAAACACATAAACATCATCTTCAAATAAATTGTCTTTGAGACTGTCTATATATTCTTGGGCATCTTTGAGGTCATTTTGCCAGTCTAGTAGCTGTCTGAGCCAAGTAAATTTTTCATCATCAGAATTGATTTGGGTGTCACTAGAGCCTGTTTCTTTGTATTTCCAGTGAGCAGCAATCCCATACTCGGCGATATGGTGCATTTTGATCGTTCTGATTTGAATTTCGAGGGGGCGACCATTTAACCCGACTACAGTAGTATGTAGAGATTGATAACGATTGGGTTTGGGTAAGCCGATATAGTCTTTAAAACGACCAGGAATCGGTTTAAAAGCATCGTGAACTACGGCTAGAGAACGATAACATTCTTCGTTGGTTTCGACAATAATTCTCAGGGCAGCAATGTCGTAAATCTCTTCAAATTCTTTGTTTTGTCGCTGCATTTTTTGATAAATGCCATAAAGATGCTTGGGTCTGCCTTTAAGCTCTAAAACCTTGATGCTCAGCTTATCTAAGCGCGATCGCAATATCTCGGTCATCTGCTCGATTCTGGCTTCACGGGCATCTCTGCGTTCAGAAATGAAAGCTTTAATCTGATTATAAGCTGCTGTTTCTAAGTACTTAAATGATAAATCTTCTAATTCCCACTTAAAGCGTCCGATACCTAATCTATTGGCTAAGGGGGCAAAAATTTCTCTGGTTTCTCGACTAATGCGCTGTTGTTTTTCGGGTTTAAGATGTTCTAGCGTCCGCATATTATGTAACCTGTCAGCTAGTTTTACGATGATGACTCGGATATCTTTTGCCATCGCCAAAAACATCCGACGAAAATTCTCCGCTTGACGTTCCGTTTTACTCGAAAAATTAAATTTAGAAAGTTTGGTAACACCTTCTACTAGTTGCCGAACATCTGCGCCAAAACGAGCTTCAATTTCTTCGGGAGTGACTTCGGTATCTTCAACAATGTCATGGAGAAACCCCGCAGCAATGGTCACATCATCGCCTCCTAAATCTCTTAGTAGCCCTGCAACAGCTATCGGATGAGCGATGTAAGGTTCACCAGATTTGCGGTATTGACCTTCATGAAGTTGAAAAGCAAAATTAAAAGCGCGACAGATTAAGTCTGTATGAGAATCCGCTTGACCCGATTCTTGCTGAAGCATACATTCTTTTAACCAGCCAGGGAGTTCGAGGTCAATCGAAGAATGTTCCAAAATAGATGTAGCAGTCATAGATGCCAGGGTAAAATAAGAAGGTTATGAGGGAGGGTTACTTGAGAGAAAATCAATAGATTAGCCCTAAGTCAAAAAGTATTGATTTAGCTAAAACTCAAAAAAAGGTAGTTTACTCTAGTTAGTTAATTCTTTATTTTGATCCTAGAGTCGGTATTTCTTGCCAAAATCTATATAGTTATTTAAAGATGTCAATTAAATATAAGCTGTGAATTAAGAACCAATCGGACTCAATAAATCAAGCTTCCTTAGCAAAATTTTACCTTAATTTGGCAAAAAAGTTTTGTAGATTACAAAAGTTCTAATTAAATGTTATCTTTCATACATCAAAAAGCCTATCAAGAATTCTTGACTTTATTAAGTCATTGGCAAAATTTAGCAGTAAATCAGGAGCAAATACCTGAGATGAGTCAAAGCTTTGCTCATTTACAACAGTATTTTCAACAAGAAATTATGATTTTAACCGATGAGGAGTTAGACAACACCATAGTTGCAGCATGGCGATCGCTACAAACTGAAATCCAACGAGAATTTCGTTTATTAAGTACCGATCTATTATTCCTCAACTCTTCTCGTCAAGCTAGTACTAGGGAAAATCGCTTACAAACTATTCGTTCTCGCCTGACGCGATTAATAACTTATTGTCAGAATATATTAACAATGGCAGCAAATCATCAACCATCGCCAGACAACGACGGACCGCACAAGCCCCCGAATTCGATTCGGGGATCGCGTCCTTACTGATTAAGTATGGATTTTTCCCTGGTTTATCATCAAGACTATGTTGCGCCTTTACCAGAGACTCATCGCTTTCCGATGGCAAAGTTTGCCTTGCTGCGAGATTTATTGTTAAAAGATGGCATAGTTAAACCTGAAGCTATTTATCAGCCTGAATTACCATCTATTGAAGCTATTGGTTTAGTTCACGACCTCAATTATATTAAGGGTTATTGTGAAGGAACTTTAGACGCTAAAGTACAGCGCCGTATTGGTTTACCTTGGAGTGCAGCTTTAGCGAGAAGAACTTGTATTGCTGTTGGTGGTACGATTTTAACCGCCAAACTCGCCCTGAAACATGGTTGTGCTTGTAATACTGCTGGCGGGACACATCATGCTTTTCCTAATTATGGTTCGGGATTTTGTATTTTTAACGATATTGCGATCGCCTCTAAAGTTTTACTAGCACAAAAATTAGTCCAAAAAATTTTAATTATTGATTTAGATGTCCATCAAGGAGATGGTACGGCTTATATTTTTCAAAATGACCCACGAGTTTTTACTTTTTCGATGCATTGTGAGGCTAACTTTCCAGGAAAAAAACAACAAAGCGATCTCGATCTACCTCTTCCTGTCGGGATGGACGATGATGGTTATCTTCAAATACTAGCAAAACAGCTACCAGACTTATTATCGCAAGTCAAACCCGATTTAGTATTTTATGATGCAGGTATTGATCCTCATGTAGGAGATCGCTTAGGTAAGTTAGCTTTAACCGACTGGGGTATTTACCGTCGTGAAAGAATGGTGCTAAGTACCTGTTTAGCTGCGGGTTATCCGATTGCCAGTGTTATCGGTGGAGGTTACAGCAAAGATATGTCATCCTTAGTTTATCTTCATTCCTTATTACATCGTGCAGCCAAAGAAGTAAATTGTTAGGTAATTTTAAACTATGGAATGTGCAATTATTAGTCGTGCGGGACAAGTACTAGCTAGAGGTAAATTGTTTTTATCCCAAGAAACAGATGGCAAAACCCGCTTAAATCTCAAAACTAATGGCGGTAAATTAATTGCGGGGGGCATTATTACCGAAGATGGAGATTTATCCGCTGCTAGTGAAGAACTGTTTGAGAACTGCTATGCAACTTGGCGGATGACGGGATTAACTTTAAGTATTAATATTCGCTAAATAATGTCCTAGTAACCGCCATCAACAACTAAATCGGTAGCAGTCATATAAGAAGAATCATCAATTCACATCTGGATTAACAAATTATTAGTGGGATAGGTTGCTATTTATATTTTTTGTAACACAACTCTTAGTTTAATTTTTGGGGATAATTTAAAATAATCTTACCTCTTTCGGGACGAAAAATAATTCCATCCTGCTCAAATTCACTGAGTAATTTGGTTACTGTGATGCGACTGACACCAATTATTTCGGATAATTCTTGATGAGTGATATTTAAATTAATTATTTGCTCAGCAGTAAGTTGATCGTTAAATTTGTTAGCTAACCAATTTAAGAGTAATAGTAAGCGTTGAGATGCTTTAGGAGTTTTAATAATATAAGTTAAATCTCTAATTTGTTGTCCGTGACGCATCAGTGCAGATGATAACTTTTGCCAATCTTTAGTAATAATTTTTTCTGCTTTGACAGAGGTAATGCACTTTAGTACGTACAGTGTATTATTAGATAATGGCTTTCCTACCACATCTTGCGCAGTCCAGTAACTAAAAGTAATATGTTTGCCTTTTTGATTAATAGTTGAGCTTTTTACTACTCCATCAATAATTAACCATAAATATTCTGATGCTAATGGTAACTGTTCATTAGCATAAAAAAGTTGCCAATTTTTCTTAAAAATAGATACTGTCATAGGTTATAAGTAGTTATTCAAAATTAATTTCCTAGTTGAGATCGCTCAAAGGTAAAAGGGAAAGTTGAATGTATAATTAATTTTGTTTAGGTGCTTATTAGAATTTTATGTCCTCTAAATTAGTCCCCATAGGTCTGCTTCGACAATACGGGCATCGACTTCGAGTGTACTCAATTCAGCAGGACTCTCGATAAATTGAATATTCTCGATGCTATTAGTCGAAATGCCAAGATTAGTCAACGCAGCTTTAATGTCATTAGCACCTTCAATCGTCTTCCGAGTTGCATTGGTTAATACCAGGAAGAGCGTGTCATGACCGTGTCCACCGAAAAATAAGTCGCGATCGCTCGTGCCAGTACCGCCGATTATAGTAGATTCTGAGGAGATAAATAGATCATCACCGCTTCCACCAAAAACTTTGTCTGAACCAAGCCCATCAATCAGAACATCGTTACCGCGATCGCCGAGCAATAAATCGTTGCCCACGCCACCAGCAATGATATCATCCCCCTGTCCCCCGAAGCCGAGATCGTGACCAGAACCCAGAGAAATAATGTCGTCACCTGAGCCTGCGAGAACTATGTCATTGCCGAGTCCGCCTAGGGCAACGTCATCGCCACCTCTTAGTAGTACTCGATCATTTCCACCACCTGCCAACACCAGGTCATCAATCCTGCTGCCTTTAATAATGTCATTGTCGCTGTCAAGAATTTGCACATCACTGGTCAAACTCTCTGAATAGAAAGCAGCAAAAATACCATGGGTTGCTGTTGTCGGATGCACCAAATCGAAGAATGCCTGTTGGTCTAGATTGGGAAGAGAGGCTGGATTTTCAGGAAAACTGAGAACAGGACCGTCAGGAGTTTCTGTAATCGTCGGGTTGCCACCGACACCAAAGAACTTGAAAGTTGAAAGAGGTGCTAGAAAACCAAACGCACTGGGGTCTGCTGCTATTTCTTCTGCAATGGCAGCGAAATCTACTACAAACACATTTGCTCCTGACGCAGTTAGCTCCGCGCTACCTGCTAGCAACTCCTCATTATGGATGTCTATCACTTCGTCTGGAAGCGGGGGTTGGACTGTACTTAGTGGGAAAAAGCTGCTAGCTGGCAATGTGTTCAAGATAATTGTTTCCACACCAGCATCAACCAATCTATCTGCTGCTGCAAGGGTCGAGTTAGCTACGTTTGAGGCAAATGCGTCCGCTTCAGAAGCCGTTGCCTCTGGGTTAGCCAGTACAAACTGACCAAAATCGTTCAAGCCGATGAAGAGGGATGCAGCAGTGTGATCCGTATTACCAGGGTCATTCAGAAAGCGATCAACCTGAGCATTAAGGTTAACGTCAAAGTCAAGCAATGTCAGATCTGCATCTGGACTCTGAAGACCCAACACCCCATTTAGTGCGAGGATCGTGCCGAGGGAAAGTTCTCCCAAGGAGGCTGCTGCGGTAAATGCGAAGTTTTCTACAGCTTCAATGCCCAACAGTCGAGGTGCAATATCCGCATAGACCTCACCGTTGGAAAAGCGTTGTGCATATCCCAGGCTTTCAGGCGGTAACGGCACGACAAGGTTTTGGCTACTTAGTTCAAAAGTACCTCCTGTATCAGTCAGGCTATCGCCAAAGAAAACCAAGCGGTCAAAGCTAAGGGAAGAACTCATTTCATTATTCCTTTGATTATCTTGTCTGTATTAAAAGAGAAAATCGGGAATAAGTAGGGATGAAAAATTCGGCTCTGTTGCCATGATTTTCAAGCTCAAACATTAATTTAGGGGTTAAAAGCGTTTGATTTTTATCTACAACTGTAGAGCCTTAAAACTAAGTTGGGTGTTTCCTCGCTTTATTTCTTCTTTCTCAGCTGCTACTATGTGTATAGTGTGTATGATTGTCTTATGAACAGTCGTGAAATAATTTCTAGACTGAAAAAGGAAGGCTGGCTCTTAGTTAATACTCGTGGCAGCCATGCTCAATATAAGCATCCCAACAAAAAAACTAAAGTTACCGTTCCTCATCCGAAAAAAGATCTGCCTATCGGTACGCTTAAAAATATTTACAAACAAGCTGGTTGGGACTGGGATTTGAAGTAAAGAAGGTGAGATTATGTTTTATCCTATTGTAATTCACAAAGACCCTAACACTGCTTATGGTGTTTCTGTCCCTGATTTACCTGGCTGTTTCTCTGCTGGTGATTCTCTTGAGGACGCTACTCGAAATGCTGTTGAAGCCATTGAATGCCACATTGAAGGTCTTCTTCTTGATGGTGAGGATTTACCACTTCCTCAAGATATGGAAAACTACGTTGTCATGCCTCAATATCAAGGCGGAACTTGGGCTTTAGTTGAGGTGGATTTATCTAAGCTTAGTGGCAAAACTCAAAGGGTTAATATCACTCTTCCCGAAAGAGTTCTTAGTAAAATTGATTCCTTTACTCAAAATACTAATCAGTCTCGTTCTTCTTTTCTTGCTGAAGCAGCCCTAGAGTACCTTGATAATCACTTCTCTAATATTTAAAATTCACGAAGTCAGAGAGCATGATCTCAGAAGACGGGAAATGTTCCGTTACTTTGCTATTTGATATACAATTAGGTTGATGCTTTGTTCAAACTAAAATAACATTAATTCAGTAGATTGAAATTGCAGTTAGTATTGCACCGCAAAATGCTTTAACGAAGTCATCCCAGGCTCTGTCGTTTTAAGGGGTTCACAAGCTCTGCCCTTTTACGGCAGAGACGACCCCTTACAAGTCCGCGTTGCCTGAACTTGGTTCCAGGTACTCGTGACGGACATGGCAGAGTACCGATGACTAAAACCTGCTTCTTCAAGGACGCGGAGCATCAGCCATAACTAAGTATTATATTTTCTAGAGGATTAAAGCAGTGGCAGAAGACTTTGGTAAACTAATTCGGCAAGCTAGAAAAACTAAAGGCTATTCTCAGAGAGATTTAGCCAAAGTTTTAAAACTAGATTTTACTTATTTATCTAAACTCGAAAATAATCGGGCAGATTATGCGCCAAAAGAAGAGGTAATTCGCGGTTTAGCTCGCAATCTTGATTTAGACGAAGAGGAGCTAATTTTTTTAGCAGGGAGAATTCCCCATCAAGAAGAAGATTTACTTAAAAAACATTACAAGAGTATGCCGTCTCTATTTCGACGGATGCGTGAAAACCCTGAATTTGCTGCTAAGGTTTTGCAAGAAGCAATCAAGTCAGAAGAACTACAATAAGTTATAGTCATTTTTTTGCTAGCACTGTGAATGTTTTTCACCCTTTTAGATTTCTTTCTAAACTAGAAATTGAGTCTTGTGCTTTAAATGTATTATTAAAAATGCAAGAGAAGCCCAATTATACTCCCCAGTGGCCCTTAGATACTAGTAGAGTCGCAGAATTTTTAGATTTAGATGTAGTTTGGGATGCAATTCCCGATGATGAACAGGGACAAATTGCAGCCAGAATTTTACCTTTAGAAAAACTTATTGAAATTAATGAAAATATCCCCCAACTACGGGGCGGTTTTGGAGAATCGACAATTGCTCATGAAATTGGACATTGGATATTACATATTGATGCAGCAGAAGTAGAGAGAAAAATTCGGCTTCAAACTAAAGGAGTTAAAGTTAATGTCGAGCCTTTACTCTGTCGTAGTGCTGACGATATTGACGGGATTGAATGGCAAGCACAATATTTTGCAGGATGTCTTTTAATGCCTCAGCATATTTTAACTGAATTTAAAGTGGGTAAAGATTTGACTAAGTGGCAACATCTCTATCAGATGAAAGAGGAGCTAGGTGTTACGATTTCCAATTTACTACATCGTCTTCAGGATTTAGGCTGGATTTATCGCGAGCCTAATTCTCGTAAAATTCATCTTACTGTTTAGCATTTATGGGTTTTTTATCAGATTCAAGTTAGATATCTCTGTCGTCTTTTCTGTGTGACTAGAAGAAAATGGTAAATGATTGATCGTGAATTATAACTGATGAATACCCCTAGTCATTACGTTCTTAACTTGGCTCTTTTAGGAAAAACTGTTGCTCCTCAAGAAAATATTGCAATTACTATTGGTGCGCTTTTACCTGATATTCCGATCTTTGTCTTTTACTTTATAACTAAATTTGTCTATAAAATACCAGAGGCGAAAATTTGGACAGAAGTTTATTATGAACCTGGCTGGCAAAA
The DNA here is from genome assembly GCA_051155735.1 of Xenococcaceae cyanobacterium. Taxonomy (GTDB): domain Bacteria; phylum Cyanobacteriota; class Cyanobacteriia; order Cyanobacteriales; family Xenococcaceae; genus JASJCP01. The sequence continues at coordinate 16,157 of DAXETX010000325.1, read as the reverse complement.
TATTGTAGCTCTATCACATTCGATTCCTTTGGCAATAATTGGATTAGTTATTTGCCTCTATCTAGATTGGCAATCAGGAATAGTATTATGTCTAAGTATAATTTGCCACTGTTTACTAGATTTACCTGTCCACAATAATGACGCTCACCGTCATTTTTTTCCTTTTAGTAATTATCGTTTTATTAGCCCTTTTTCTTATTGGGATGTAAATCACTATGGTAAATGGGTAGCTGCTGTAGAAATATTATTGGTCTTGGGAGTAAATCCTTTAGTTATCGGCTTGTTAAAATCTTCTTTTACCAAAGGTATTATAATTATCATCGACTTCATTTATTTATATTTTTACTATAAATTTTATTGGCAAAGAATATAAAGGCATAACATATTTTTTTATCTTATATTTTTGTTGGTTTAATTAAGTTTTATCGACTAAAAATAATAAAATAGAGAAGGAAAATTTATTCCTTCTCTATAAATGATAATTTTAACTAACTATTAGTCGATCGCTTTTTTCACTTTATCCTTAGCATTTTCTACAGCGTGTTGGGCAGAGGCTTCAGTTTGCTTGGCTTGACCTTTGGCTTGATCTTCTTTATCACCAGTCATTTCACCCATCGCTTCTTGGGCTTTACCTTGAATATTCTTAGCTGTAGCTTCTGCTCTATCTTCAGTACTCATAATATTTTTCCTTTTTTTGCTGTATGTTTTGTAACTAAATCTAGAATAGCTAACAATAGTTGTTTGACAAATCTATCTAAAGCAGTAATTTTATTTTAAACTTTTTACATGATTAATTTATCAGTAATTTTTACTTAAATAAAATCTACTAAATCTTTGACTTTTTGTACCAGACTATTTATTTATATCGTATTTAGTTAATTATTCAAATAAGTTTCTAGCTAGTTTATTGAAGAATCCCTACACTTAATAATCTATCTTCTGGTAGATGTTTTTTTCGCGACTATTTGGCTGATGAGTATTTAGACAAAATTGTTAATACTTACAATTTTTTTATTTATTATTTATCTTTTGTTATCAAGGTATTTAGGCTACACAGCTACTTATTTCCAGTAAAACTTTATTTATAACTATCTTAAGAAAGATGATCTTGAGTTAGATTTTTCGATAATCTATGGAGAAGGAAAATTGTTTGAAGAAGAGTTATTTAGAAATCGTAACTGTTTTACTAACTACGAAAAATTGACTTAAAGGTAAATATCATGTTTTATGACTTAGTAGCCTTATCAAAGCTAGGAGAATCAGCTTGGTATCTAGGGCAAGTTATTATTGAAACTGAGCCAGACATTGAAGCGTTACAAGACAGGGCTTTTATATTTGATGGACCTCAGTTTTTTGCAGCTTTGATCGCAGGAGTAGTATTGGCGATCGCTTTTCAACTACTATTTACAAATTTGGGTGTAGCGATTGGCATTTCTAGCGCTGGTGGTAGTTCTTCCCATCATGGACAGGATGAAAGTTCCGAATCCTTAGGTCATACGATCAAAAAAATTGGCACGACTGTTGGTTTAGGCACTTTAATCAGTGTAACTTTAGCCTTATTTATTGCTTGTTATCTGGCAGTAAAACTCAGCTTATTTATCTCGCCTCTATCGGGAGCGATTGTGGGTTTAGTAATTTGGGCGACTTTTTTCGCTTTAATGATGTTGTTTAGTTCTAGAGCCATCAGTTCACTGTTAGGTTCGGTAGCGAATACGGCAAGTTCTGGTTTGCAAGCGATTTTTGGGACAGCTACCTCTGTGATCGGTGCTGGTGCTGCTAGTAAGCAAGTAGTCAATACTGCTGAAGCTGCTGCTGCTGCGGTGAGAAAGGAATTAGGTAGTGCGATTGATCCTGTAGCGATGCGCGAAAATGTGGAAGACTTCTTACAAGGAGTTAAACCACCAGAAATAGACGTCGATCACATCGCCAGAGATTTTGAAGCGTTATTAGATGATGAAAATTTACAGGAAATTGTCGAGAGTGAAAGTGTTAAAGATATTGATCGCAATACTTTCGTCCAACTAGTCAGCGATCGCAGTGACTTATCGCCAAAAGATGTGCAGCGTATCGCCAGAAAGTTAGAGTCAGTTTGGCATAAAACTACCAGAAATTTAACTCCTAGTGGCAATCCCCTTACTGAATTTACTAACTACCTCAAAACCGCTACTAAAGAACAGCTTACAGGCACAGATTTAGGAGATAAAATAGATTCTCTAACCGATGCAATTACCAAGCGTCGTTCTTCAGGAATGAACCCGCTAACTCAAGCTACAACTATGGGGCTAAATAGTTTGGTGGGTTTAGTTATGGGGCGTGTTGACTTAAGCGACTTGGATGTAGATAAAATAGTTAGTCAATTACAAAAACTCCAAGGACAATTAGGAGAACAAACCGATAAACTCGCATCTCAAGTAGGAATTAAAGATAATGTTCCTGAGAGTACTGTTAAAAAAGATGTCAAAAACTATTTACTCAACGCTTATCCTTGGCAACTCAAGCAAAATAATTTAGGGCGAGAGTTTCGCAATATTATCTACGATCCAGCAGCCGATCCTCAAGTAGTAGCGTCAGAGTTACGTCAGTTGAATCGTGCGGATTTTGGGGAATTATTACGGCAAAAAGGGCTGTTTACCCAAGAGGAGATTCGTCACATCAGCAATTTACTAGAGGCAATTCGTTTAGAAGTATTAGCGACAGCAGAAGCAGCCTACGAACGAGAAAAAAGTATTGAGTTGATGGCAGCAGTAGAACATTATCTCACTACTACTCCTAAAGAAAATCTTACTCCCGAAAAAATTCAAATTGAATTTAAACCCCTCTTAGAAGACTTTGATGCTAGCTACGAACAGTTAAGCAATCGTTTGGCAGTTTTAGACCGTCCGACTCTAGAAAGGATGTTAGAAATTCGCCATGATATGGATATTGTGGAAGTTTCAACCATTATCGGCGAACTAGAGCAAGCTCGCAATCAGGTTTTAGAAGAGAGCCAAAACAATACGACTCAAGCTAAAGCCGTTGCGGAAAGACAGTGGCTAAAAGTCCAAGATTATCTGAGAAATACAGGTCAAGGAGAACTCAGTCCTGAAGGAATTAAACGGGAACTAGAAATTTTACTTCAAGATCCCCAAGCAGGAAGTTCACTGTTAAAAGCCAGAATGGCTCATTTTGACCGCGACACTCTAGTCCAGCTTTTGGCGCAACGTCAAGACCTCAGTGAAGACCAAGTGGAAGCAGCGATTGACGCTGTCGAAGGCACTTTCTTCCGCATTCGTCATTTACCACAAAAGTTTGCCGACCAGGCTCAAGCTCAATATGACCAGGCAACTTCAGCTATTGCTGATTATCTGCGTCAGACAGGTAAACCCGAACTGAAACCCGAAGGAATCAAGCAAGACTTAACCCTACTGTTAGACAACCCCAAACTAGGCACTAAAGCGATTCGTCAACGGCTAGCAGCAATGGACAGAGATACTTTAGTCCAGCTATTAGCCCAACGCGGAGACTTGAGTGAAGACGAGGTCAATCGTATCATTGACGATGTGCAATCTACTCTCAAATCTATTGCGAAAACTCCCCGTCGTGTCGCAATCAGAACTCAAGAGACAGTCCAAGACTTTCAACAGGCGATCGCTGATTACCTGCGTTCTACCGACCGCGCGGAACTCAGTCCTAGTGGGATTAAAAGAGATGTAGAATTACTCCTTAACGATCCTCGCGCTGGGGCAGAAAGTCTTAAAGAAAGATTGGCACACTTCGACCGTGATACTCTAGTGGCATTATTAAGCCAAAGAGACGATATCTCCGAAGACGATGTCAACCAGATAGTAGATCAAATCTTGGCAGTGCGAGATAACGTCATGGCACAGTTGCAGCTGGTACAAAACAAAATTAAATCTGCTGTTGACCGCTTACTGGCTAAGATTCGTGATTATCTCAACAGCTTAGAACGTCCCGAACTAGCTTATGAAGGAATTAAGAGAGATCTGCACATTCTCTTTGACGATCCGCAAGCTGGATTTATTGCCCTCAGAGACAGATTTTCTCATATTAATCGTGATACTCTAGTAGCGGTCATGAGTTCTCGTGAAGACATCTCCAAAGCAGATGCGGAACGCTTAATCTTGCAAGTCGAAAGAACTCGCGATCGCATTTTACAACGAGCCGAGCGCATTCAAAATGAAACTGCCATGCGCTTAGAATCAGCTAAAAAGCAAGCTTATCATCAAGTTGAAGAAACTCGGAAAGCTGCAGCTAGTGCTTCTTGGTGGCTGTTTTTTACCGCTTTAATTTCGGCGATCGCTGCTGCTGGGGCTGGGGTCTTAGGTGTCGCAAGTTAGTTGCAATTTGACTGGGCTGACAATTAAAGTTTTAAGGACGTAGAGTACTAGTTTGTCGATTTTTGGTTAATTGGAATAAGGTTGAGGCGAAGTTTTAGCTTTACCGACAATTAATTAAACGAGCAGTATTCCGTCCTTTTTCCGATCGTAGGAGTTGGGGTAGAAATGTTGCTAATCCCGAAACTGGGGGAGGTTTATATTATAGTTTTACTAGCGCGATCGCGCTAAGTAGTGATTAAACTACCTATGGTAACTGATCCAGTTTTATGCAATATATTTATCTTCACGGTTTTGCTTCTAGCCCCCAATCTGATAAAGCTCAATACCTAAAACGTTGTTTTGCGACAGTCGGAATTAATCTCGAAATTATCGATCTCAATCAAGGAGATTTTACCAACCTAAGTTTGACTCGACAAATCAAACAAACTGTTGCAGCTTTTAAGACTGTTTCTAATTCTGTAACTCTGGTTGGTTCAAGTTTTGGTGGTTTAACTGCTGCTTGGATCGCAGAAAAATATCCGCAAGTTAAACGCTTAATTCTTCTCGCACCAGCTTTTAACTTTCTAGCTTACTGGCTACCACAATTAGGAGAAGCTCAAGTCAAACAATGGCAAGAGTCTGGCTATCTGTCAGTTTATCACTACGGCGCAGATAAGTTGTTACCCCTAAGCTATGAATTTGTAGTAGATGCAGCGCAATATGAGCCAAATTTATTACAAAGAAGGATTCCGACTTTAATTATTCACGGAACACAAGATGAGACGATTCCGGTAAAGGCTAGTATCGAATATAAAAAATCTCGTTCTGAGGTAAAGTTACTAACTCCTAATAGCGATCATAGTCTTCATGAAGCGATGGAGTATATTTGGCAAGAAATTCAGCTTTTTTGTTCTCTTTAAAACAACAAAACGACCATGGAAGACCATAAATCGTTATCTGCGATAGGATGAAGTTAATGATATCTAAGTCGGAGAGGGACAGAGCTTCAATGCTAATAAACAATACACTATAGAAACAATGGTTAAACTACAATTAGCATCTGTCCCTCTAATTTTATCGGAACTGCGATAGCTAAAAGTCCCGAATTTAAACTTGAGTAATTAATAAGTAAAAGTCGCTTTAGTAATAAATGGTTTACAGTATGTCTTCCCCTGAGATCATTCCTTATTTGATAACTGCTAAAACACCAATTCTGGCTAAGATTATGGTTTGTAAAAATACTCTTATGAAGACTGCTGATTACTTTTACAATACCACCAATTTTCTTTATTATCTTGGAAGATCGGGGTTAGATTGACAGCGGGAGACACAGACTTCAATCTAGCTTTCTAAAGAAGCATTTTGTTCTTCTTTTGTGTCTGTAAACAGACTAACATTCACTTTTAGCCATGACAATTGATTGTTACTTAATAGTTACAATTGTTAATAGAGTGAAAGGGAGCATTTAAAAACTTAAAATAATCCGAAACACCTCAGAAAAGCCAAATACTTTTAAGCTAGTAATTTCAAGGTACAATAGCCTATCTTATCTTTAATATTTATTACCGCTTTATGTCTTCAGTTAGACCAGTACTAATACTTATTGACGGTCATTCTTTAGCCTTTCGTGCTTATTATGCTTTGCTTCATTCGCGTCAGGGTGCGTTGCGAACTTCGACGGGAATACCCACTAGTATTTGCTTTGGTTTTATTAATGCTTTATTACAGGTGATTGAAATTGAAAAACCTCAAGCTGTGGTGATCGCCTTCGATCTAGCCCATCCGACATTTCGTCATGAAGCAGATAGCAATTATAAGGCGAATCGTAGCGAAACTCCTGATGATTTTATACCTGATATGAAGAATCTACAAGAGCTACTTGTGGCTTTAAATCTGAGTGTCATTACTGTACCTGGTTATGAAGCGGATGATGTTTTGGGGACTTTAGCACAACAAGGAGTTAGTGAAGGTTATCGCGTTAAAATCTCTAGTGGCGATCGCGATTTATTTCAGTTAGTAGATGATGTTAAAGATATCAGCATTCTCTACAGCGATCCCAAAGCCTTTAAAAAACCTGGTAAAAATTATGTCGAATGCGATCGTGATGAAGTAGTTGCTAGATTAAAGATTACACCAGAACAAGTAATCGATTATAAGGCGTTATGTGGCGACAAATCTGATAACATCCCTGGAGTAAGAGGAATTGGTGATAAAACTGCGCTCAAACTTTTAGAACAATATCAAACTTTAGATAAGATCTATGAACATTTAGAAGAAATTAAAGGCACACTTAAACAGAAATTAATCACAGATCGAGAAAATGCTTTTCGCTCTCGCTTTTTAGCAACTATTGCTTTAGATACTCCGATAGAAATTAAATTTATTGATTGTCAGCTACAAGGATTCGATCCGCAGCAAGTGTTACCATTACTCAAAAAACTAGAACTTAAAAAATTTAGCGATAATCTACCAAATATTTATCAGTTTTTAGGAGGTAATCCTGAAAGTTATTTACGGCTAGCTACAGAAAATAATCAGCAATTATCACTTTTTGCAGCCAAGCAAAATTCCGAAATTACGCTTAATCAAGCTATTATTCAACAAAATAACCACGCATTTGCAATTCAACCTTTAATAATTGATACTACAGATAAACTAGAACAATTAATTACTCTTTTAAAACAACAAACTAATTTTGAACAACCTGTGGCTTGGGATACCGAAACAACTTCCTTAGAGCCTCATAATGCGGAACTAGTAGGAATTGGTTGCTGTTGGGGAGAAACAACAACAGATATGGCTTATATTCCGACACATCATACTACAGGAAACCATCTAGAAAAATCACAAGTACTATCCGCTCTCAAACCTATCTTAGAATCGGAAACATATCCTAAAGCTTTTCAAAATACCAAGTTTGATCGTCTCGTTTTTTACTATCAAGGAATTAAACTAGCAGGAGTAGTTTTTGACACTATGTTAGCTGGTTATTTACTTGCGCCTCATAGGAAACATACTCTTACCGATTTATCACAGCGTTATAATATACCTTTGATTGCTAAAAGTTATAAAGACTTAAACATCCCCAAGGGAAAAACTATTGCTGATTTAGAAATTACTCAAGTTGCAGAATACTGTACTCTTGATACTTACGCAACTTATCATCTAGTAACCAAATTAAAGACAGATTTAGAGCAAATTCCCGAACTTAAAAAGCTTTTACTAGAAGTAGAACAACCTTTAGAAGCAGTTTTAGCAGCAATGGAAACTGTGGGTATTAAAATTGATACCGACTATCTCAAACAATTTGCTCAACAAATTAAAGTAGAGTTAGACGCAATTGAGCAACAAGCTTATAATTATGTACCAGATACAGATTTTAATTTAAACTCACCTAAACAACTTAGTGAACTACTTTTTGAGCAATTAAATCTTAATAAAAGAAAGTCTCGTAAAACGAAAACAGGTTATTCGACAGCACAGCCCATATTAGAAAAACTTCAGGGAGATCATCCGATTATTGATGCTATTTTAGAGTACAGAACACTTTACAAACTATATTCAACTTATGTAGAAGCTATTCCCAAACTAGTTAGAAAAGATACTCAAAGAGTTCATACCGAATTTAATCAAACAGCAGTAGAAACAGGAAGACTCTCTTCTTCTAATCCTAATTTACAAAATATTCCAATTCGTACCGAATTCTCTCGTCAAATTCGGCAAGCTTTTATTCCTCAAAAAGATTGGTTATTAGTTGCTGCTGACTATTCTCAAATAGAATTAAGAATTCTCGCTCATTTGAGTCAAGAGTCAGTGTTAGTTGATGCCTATCGTAACAGTTTAGATGTTCACAGCGTCACTGCCAAATTGTTATTTGAAAAAGCAGAAATCACGTCAGAAGAAAGACGCTTAGGAAAAATTATTAACTTCGGCGTTATTTATGGTATGGGAGCACAAAGATTTTCTAGAGAGTCAGGCTTTAGTAGTACAATCGGTAAAGAATTTATTGATAAATATCGTCAGCGATATGCTAAAGTATTTGCTTATTTAGAAGGAGTTAAAAAAGAAGCTGTAGCTAAAGGTTTTGTCACTACTATTTTAGGAAGAAGACGTTATTTTAACTTTGTTAGTGAAACTCTACAACAACTAAGAGGAAAAAAACCTGAAGCGATTAATTTAGCTGAAATTAATTACAATTATCAAGATGCCCAGCTATTGAGGGCTGCTGCTAATTCTACTATTCAAGGTTCTAGTGCTGATATTATTAAGATTGCGATGGTAAAGCTACACAGTATTTTGCAGCAATATCAAGCTAGATTACTACTCCAAGTTCATGATGAATTAGTATTTGAAATTCCTCCTGATGAATGGTCACAATTAAAAAATCAAATTAAATTAATTATGGAAAATGCTATTAGTCTTAGTATTCCTTTAGTAGTTGATATTCACGCGGGAAATAACTGGATGGAAGCTAAGTAGATAACATTAAGTAATCGGGCAAAATTAGGCTTATAGCTGATGCAGAAAAAATCAAATATATAATTAATATTGTTTAAGTGCTTAGCAAAATTTTTTTACCAAGTTATTGAGTAATTATAAAATTATCTAAAATTAAGGAGATATCTAAATGACTAAAACAACAATGTTTTATCAGGTAGCAATGCCTCAACCGCAAACTCATTTATTTGAAGTAACATTACAAATTAATCATTGGCAAAAAAAAGCCTTAAATTTAAAAATGCCTGTTTGGACTCCTGGTTCTTATTTGTTACGAGAATACTCTAGGCATATACAAGATTTTGAGGCAATTTCAAGTAATAGTGAGCAGAAATTAGTTAGTCGCAAAATTACTAAAAATCACTGGCAAATTATTACCAATAATCAAACCGAAATCACTATTAAGTATCGAGTATTTGCTAATGATTTAACAGTAAGAACTAATCACCTAGATGCCACTCACGGATATTTTAATGGGGCTGCTTTATTTATGTTTATTCCCGAATTAATACAGCAACCTCTTAAATTACAAATTCTTCCGCCAAAACCAGAGTGGGAAGTTACTACTACTCTAGCAAATATTCCTGAGAAACCTCATACTTTTATTGCTCCAGATTTTGATACTTTAGTAGATAGCCCTGTAGAAGTTGGACAACAAAAAATCTCTAGTTTTGAAGTTTTAGATAAGCCTCACTATTATGCTGTCTGGGGACAAGGTAACGCTCAAATCAAACAAATTATTAAAGATACTAAAAAAATTATTGAAACAGAAGCTAAGATTTTTGATGGTTTGCCTTATGAAAAATACTTATTTTTACTCCATCTTTCTGGAAGTGGTTATGGAGGTTTAGAACATAAAGAATGCTGTACCCTCAACTATCCTCGGCTTGGCTTTAAAAACAAAGAAAAATATCAACGTTTTATGCAATTAGTCGCCCATGAGTTTTTCCACTTATGGAATATTAAACGAATTCGTCCTAAAGCTTTAGAAACTTTTGATTACGAGCAAGAAAATTATACTACTTCTCTGTGGTTTAGTGAAGGAGTGACCAGTTACTACGATATGTTAATTCCGTTAAAAGCTGGTATTTATAACCGTAAAAAGTTTTTAGATAACTTGAGCAAAGATATTACTAAATACTTATCAATTCCAGGACGAAATATACAGCCTTTAGACGAGTCTAGTTTTGATGCTTGGATAAAATTATATCGTAGAGAAGCTCACAGCGATAATAACCAAATTTCTTATTATCTTAAAGGAGAACTAGTAGCATTATTATTAGATTTATTAATTAGAAACAAGCATCAAAATCAAAAATCTCTTGATGATGTAATGCGGATTATGTGGGAACGTTATGGTAAAGCTGAGATTGGGTTTACGCCCGAAGACTTACAACAAGTCTTTGAAGAAGTAGCGGAACAAGATTTAAGCGACTTTTTTAGGTGTTACTTAGAAACAACTAAAGCATTACCTTTTGATGCTTATTTTGCACCTTTTGGCTTAAAACTCAAACCAATTCACGATAAAGAAGCCATCCCTTACTTGGGAATTAAAGTTCAAACCGAGGGTGGTAAGGAAATAGTTAAATTTACTGAAGCCAGTTCCCCTGCTGCGATCGCAGGAATCGATCCTAACGATGAGTTACTAGCTATTGATAGAATTCGCGTTACTGCTGATACTCTCAATGAACGCCTCAAAGACTATCATCCAGGAGAATCGATCACTATTACGCTGTTTCATCAAGATGAGTTACTTACTGTATCGGCAACTTTAAGTGAACCTCAACCAACTCGTTATGAGGTGATACTACTAGAGAATGCTTCTGAAGCTCAACATCATAATCTTACAGGATGGCTAGGTTAAATATTAGTTAAATAATTGGCGATCGCTAATTAGGCTTAAGAGTATTTAAGATAAGAACAATAGATAAAATATCTTGAAAAATTGAATCGTCTTAAAAAGAACGACAAACAATGGCATCTAAAAATAAAAAATATTACGCTGTTTTAAAAGGTAGAACTACAGGAATATTTACTAATTGGCAAGATTGCGAAGCACAAATTAAAGGATTTAGTGGCGCATTATATAAATCTTTTAAAACTCAAGCAGAAGCGGAAATAGCTTTAAATTTTTCGGAACAAGAATTTATTGCTTTATCGAAATCAAACAAATCTCAGCAACCTAAAATTTTAGACACCATTACTAACTGTAATGAAATAATTATGGATAGTATTTGTGTTGATGCTTCTTGTCGAGGGAACCCAGGTGATGTTGAATATCAAGGAGTTGATACAGCAACTAAAAAAATTATTTTTCATAAAAAACCCATGTCATATGGGACAAACAATCTAGGAGAATTTTTAGGAATTGTTCATGGTTTAGCTTATTTAAAAAGTCAAGGTAAAAATATTCCTATTTATTCCGATTCTACAACAGCAATGCTCTGGGTAAAAAATAAAAAAGTTCGCACCAAATTAAAACGAACTGATAATAATCAAGAAATATTCGATTTAGTAGCTAGAGCAATAAAATGGTTAGAAGAAAATGATTACAACAATCCAATCTTGAAGTGGGATACTGTTTCGTGGGGCGAAATTCCAGCAGATTTTGGTCGTAAATAGCCTAGGTTTAACTTAAATTAGATACTAAAATATTTAGTTTTATCTATTCATTAGAAGTAACGTGTTGTAGTATTTCGCGATTTTCCTGGTCGATATCATAAACATATCCGAGATTGATTGCCACTCTTCTTCTGATACCTAATGAAGGATAAAGTTTAGTTGCTAACTCTGTTGTTGCATAAGTATCTGCTAATTGAATTAATTGAAGAGTAATATCTTTTGATAAATTTTTACCAAATATACTAAAAATATGATTAGCGCAATCGTTTCTGTCAGCTTTATCAAGTTCGACTTCCCGATTTTCATAAGCTAGTAAAATTGTATCTAAACAAGCTCCATAATCATAAGAGTTGTTAAAGTCAAAAACTACTTGTTCTATTCTGGAGTCTTCAGTTTTAGCTACAGAATTAATAGATACTTGATTATCACTAGCTTGTGGTACATCTGAGCCTTGATTTATCGCTTGAATATTTGCAGGCTGTAATTGCTTATTATTAGAATTATAAATGAATTGACCTATTCCAATTGTTTCATTGGGAACTACACAAACTACTTCTCCTGTAACATCATGCTTGATTTTTGCAACATCTTCTTGGCAGTTAGTAACTTCAAAATTCCAATTTGACAATAATTGCAGCATTTGTTCGGAAGTTGAAGATATTTTAGTTTTAGTCAGGTTAGGCTCAACTGGTATGCCTATAGCTAGTTGTGTACTACCTAATAATATTCCTAAAATTACTAATAATTTTCTAAGTTTATTCATTGTTTAAAGTTAGTAAACAGAAATTTAAAGATATTATAATCTCAAAATTGATAATTTTCGGTTAATAAATTAATTATGATATACTCAAACTTTTTTGTTGAGTTTTATCTGCTATGATATTTTAACAATTTAAAATGCTAATTAACTCAACTCACGCAATAAGCTAATTAAATATAGCTTAAAAAATAAACTTTATATTGGAAATCCAGACAAAATTGAAAGTGTAATAGTTTCTGTAAATGTCTATGAATACTATGAAGGAATTACATTTTCTCTCCAATACCAAATATGGATAAACCAGTAGGGGTTGAGAGTGTTTGTTTAAGGTTAATGCTTCCACCAAAAGAAACTGGTATGAAATGTGAGCCAATTCGTTTATGTGGTGCTTGTTATGGCGAAGTTCCTTGTCATCGAATGGAATGGCAGTATAAATCTGTGTAGAAATGTGATAGGCATCAATTAACTGTTAACTAACCCTAATTTCCAAATGTCCTAATTGTAGGGCTAAGTTTAAAATTCCTGCTTTATGGGAGTTTAGTTGTTGTCATCGGTGTCGTTTGCCTTTTTTAAGTATCGGTAAGTTTCAAAAACCTACTTAATTTTTATTTTTGCCTTTGTCAATAGATCGAATCACCGCTTCCTGTGATTTAGATCACGCCTTTATATAAACTTAACAAAGAAAATTAAGAACGTAATCTATAGCATTTGCAAAAGAATCAACAGAAATAATGTCTAATTATGTGGCTCTAAAAAAAATGCCACAGCCTCAAATCGGCTTGCTGATTCGCCAATTACGAGAAGAGATGCAATTAACTCAAGAAGAGTTTGCTTCTGAATGTGGAGTTGTTTTCTCGACAGTTAATCGTTGGGAAAAAGGACATACTCGACCATCTCCAATGGCATTAAAACTAATTTCTTTAAAGTTGGATTCAATGGGAGAGTCTGCTCAGAAGTTATTCCAACAATACCAATGCTGAAACGGACGGCACAAGCTCCCGAATTCGATTCGGGAGTCGCGTCCTTACTTTTCTAAGCTCTTTTTTCTTTAAAAATTTATGACAACCACGTACACGCCAGGGTCGATTGTCGCTTGCCGAGATCGCCAATGGATAGTTTTGCCCTCAGATCTAGAAGAAATTATTCGTTTGCGTCCCCTTTCAGGCAATGAAGCCGAAATTTGCGGGATATTTACCGATCTAGAAGGTGAATTTAATAAAATTGATTCCGCGCAGTTTCCCTTACCCGATTGGCAGAATATACAAGACCATGCTGCGGGAAAACTATTATTAAATGCTGCTAAATTAAGTTTGCGGAATGGGGCAAATTCTTTTCGCTGTTTGGGTCGTTTGAGTGTAACGCCTCGCCCCTATCAAATCGTACCTCTGTTGATGGCATTACGGTTAGAAACAATCAGACTCTTAGTTGCTGATGATGTAGGTATTGGTAAAACCGTCGAAGCTGGTTTGATTGCCCGTGAAATGTTGGATCGGGGGGAAATTAAACGCCTGGGAGTATTGTGTCCTCCAGCTTTATGCGACCAGTGGCAAAAAGAATTAAAACAGAAATTCAATATAGATGCGGTGGTAATTCGTTCTGGTACGGTTGCTAAATTAGAACGGAATAAGCCTATTAGCAGTAGTCATATTTTTAGTTATTATCCCCATATTATTGTTAGTTTAGACTATGCTAAAAGCGCACCGCGAAGCGGATCTCTTCGAGATCGCCGTAGAGCGAGTTTTTTGGAACATTGTCCTGATTTAGTAATTGTGGATGAAGCTCATACTGCTAGTAATCGCGACGATACTGCAACAACGAAACAGCAACGATATCAATTAGTTAAGCAGATTTCGGAAAAACAAGACCGTCATTTAGTCTTATTAACCGCAACTCCCCACAGTGGTATTTCTCAATCATTTTTATCCTTGTTGGGCTTAATAAATCCAGAATTTGCCGATCTAGATTTAGATAATCTTCCAGAGAAGCAAAGAAAAGAATTAGCACGTCATTTCGTACAGCGTCGTCGGGCGGATGTGCGTCAGTGGATGGACAAAGAAACTCCTTTTCCCGAACGGGAATCCTTGGAATCTGCCTATCAGTTGTCTCCAGAATATCGGGAATTATTCGAGCAAGTTTATAATCTGGCGCGAGGACTAATTAAGGAAGAAAATAACAGTTTGAGTTACGCGCAAAAACGGGGGCGTTATTGGTCGGCTTTAGCGATTATTCGCTGTGTCATGTCCTCTCCTGCTGCTGCGGTGGCTACTTTATCTCGGCAATTAGGGAAAATAAAAACTACAGAAGTTGTAGAAGAGTTGGATGAAGAATTATCCGCTACTTATGTTTATGATGAGACGGAAACCGAAAAAGCGATCGATATTAATCCAACTTCGGTAGTGGAACAGGTACAGCAAACTTATAGTGAATCACAAAAAAGGAAATTAAGAGAGTTTGTCAAACAAGCCGAAAAGCTTAAAGGCAAGCAAGACATTAAATTACAGCAAGTTATTGGCTTAGTTCGAGATTTACTGGAAGAAGGATATAAACCAATTATTTGGTGTCGCTATATCGCCACTGCTAACTATGTAGCAGAAGCTTTAAAAGATCAGTATGAAACTAGGAAAAACAATGCTACTAGAGTAATTGCCATTACGGGCGAACAGTCCGAAGAAGAAAGAGAAATTCGGCTGCAAGAATTAAAAGATTACCCTCAAAGAATTATGGTAGCTACGGATTGTCTCAGTGAGGGGGTTAACTTACAAGACCATTTTTCTGCGGTTATTCATTACGATCTCCCTTGGAATCCCAATCGCCTCGAACAAAGAGAAGGAAGGGTCGATAGATACGGACAAACAGCGACAAAAGTAAAATGTATCGTTCTTTATGGTCGAGATAATCCCATAGACGGGGCGGTATTAGATGTTTTAATTCGTAAAGCCAATAAAATTCACCGTGCCTTGGGGATTAGCGTTCCCGTACCAATGGAGAGTAATTCGGTACAAGAAGCTGTATTTAAGTCTTTGTTCGACAAGGTAACGGAAGTTAAACAATTATCTTTATTTCCCCCCGAAGCAGAGCAATTAACCTTAGATTTAGTTGTTAATGATGCTCCTATTGTAGAAGTACACCAAAGTTGGGATAGGGCGGTAGAAAGGGAAAAACAAAACCGTACCCGCTTTGCTCAAAGAGCCATAAAGCCAGAAGAAATCAAGCAAGAACTAGAAGAAAGCGATCGCATTTTAGGCAGTCAAGATGATGTGCAAGAGTTTGTGCTTGATGCTTGTGCGAGATTAAATTGTCCTTTAGTAAAAAATAAACAGGGCTGGTTGTTATCTAGTATTCCTGAAAAACTTGAGTTTATCTTTGGTGAGGAATCTCGTTTACTTACTTTTGATTCTCCCGCACCAGAAGGAGTGGAATATATCGGGCGCAATCATCCTATTGTTGAAGGATTGGCTAGATATTTATTAGAGCAAGCTTTAACCAACACAGAAAATCCCATAGCCTCTCGATGCGGTTTTATCGTTACCGATGCGGTTCAAAAAACAACTACAGTTTTACTGCTTCGCTTGCGTCATTTGTTATCTAGTCCTAGAAATCAAGATTTACTTGCAGAAGAATGTTTGATAAGGGCTTTTACTGGTTCTCCTAACAATCCTCAATGGCTATCGGAAGAGGAAGCAATTTCGCTTTGGCAGAGAGTAGAGCCTAAAGACGATTATCCCTTGGCAAGAATGCAAACGGTGATGGAAAGAGTGGTTTCTAGCTTGCCAGATTTGGAAACAGAACTAAAAGCGATCGCATTATCCAGGGCGGAAGTCTTACAAGAATCCTATCAGCGAGTAAGAGCCATCACCAAAGAAGGAACTGTAAAAATTCAACCCCAATTACCGATGGATATTTTAGGGGTTTATTGGCTGCAACCTTTTTAAGTAATAAGTAATAAGTAATAAGTAATAAAT
>DAXETX010000324.1:0-3573 GCA_051155735.1 Xenococcaceae cyanobacterium | reverse complement strand
ATTGAAACAGGTTGTCTCATCGGTATCGGTGCAGTAGTACTAGATGGGGTAAGAGTCGGAGCAGGAAGTATTATTGGTGCAGGTTGTATTGTGACCAAAAATGTCGTACCGCGATCGCTAATGGTAGGAGTTCCCGCTCGTAAAGTTCGTGATGTTTCTGACGAGCAAGCAGCAGAACTAATAGAACACGCCAAACGTTATCAAAAACTAGCTTTAGTTCATGCAGGAAAAGGCAGGGATTTAGGTTTTTGTTGAGTACTATGAGCCAATCCCCTAGTTTCGGCTTGAGATAACTAAAATGATATCTAAATCTCCTTTCCATGATAAATTTAAATATGTATAACTTTGTGTGAATTTTTGCGAATAATTTAAGATAAAAGGGAGGAAAATAGTCATGGATTGGCGGATTATAGTGGTTTTAGCTCCTGTAGCTATAGCAGCAGGTTGGGCTTTATTTAACGTTGGTGCTGCTGCTCTGAGACAGCTACAAAACTATCTCGGTAGAAATGCCTAAAACAATCAAGAAACAAAAGTTTTCTTAAAATTTAGCAGCTTGACCGACTCTCACCCCACAATAAAGAGAGGCGGTTTTTTTAGTTTTATTGGAAACTATTAACTGATATGAAGTAGCATTTAGAGTCAGCAGTCAACGTTACACCGCCACGTCCGTCACGAGTGCCTGAACTTGGTTCAGGCAACGCGGACTTGTAAGGGGTCGTCTCTGCCGTTCAACGGCAGAGCTTGTGAACCCCGTAAAACGACGATGCCTGCGTTGACCGCCTTCCGCGGTCAAAAACAACAGCAAGGCGATTAGAAAAGGGTTTTGGTAGCGTTAGTCATTTTAGAGCCTGTAAACTTCTATCCGCGTTAACGAGGTCATTGTGGCAAATGAGTTTGCCAAAAACATCTAGCTAAAGTAGCTTTTAAAATTCAGAAATTTGCTGTTTTTCCTCTTGTCAACTATTTATAAAAAAAAAGAGAGTTAGCAGTAATTACTAACTCCCAACACCTAATCAATGTCTAATACCAATTCCCTAAAATAACGCTACGCATCGATCTCCGCGTCTCTCCGTCTCCGAGTCACCGCGTCACCTCATCTGTAGCAGATTTAAAGAGAAACGGTATAACAGCGATCGCCCTATTTTAAACAACGTCAAGATAAACTTTTTCGTAGTCGAGAAATTCAGCAGTCAAACTGTTGTTAAACTCATCAGTTTCAGCAACTTCCTCCCACTGATCGCTTACCATACCGATATAGTAGTAGCCATCACCAACTCGCTCAAAAGCATCCCACTCTGTGGGTAATTCAGTTTCTAATTCTAACTTGCCACTAGTTTGATAACCCTCAATGTCGATTAGATTGGAAGCGCGATCGCCGAATAAGAAGATAATCTCAGAATTGTCTTCAAAAGTATCATCAAAAGCAATTGATTCACGACTGTTGAGATACTCTTCAGTAAAGAGGTAGAAACCAACTGCCGAAAATTCGACATCTTGTCCACCCTGATTATAAACTTCATATTCGAGATTGATTTCTTGCCCAGGGATCAGTGGTTCAGTTTCCGAAGCAACTTCGACAACATCAAAATTTACCCCAAATAAGTCGCTATCTTCATTAGGCTCTCGAATTAAGATAGTATCAGAATCAACAAATTGCCCTTGATTATTATTATTGAGTTGCGTAACTTCGGCAACTTCATTAGCAGGATCGATTAACATTCCCACATAATAAGTTCCGTCTAAGGCTTCCCAAATCCCATCGTCTGCATCTGGTAATTGATAGGTTGTGGTTAATGCACCAGTAGAACTGTCTCCTGCTAAACTAGCCAGATCGAAACTACCAATCTTACGGTCGTTAGTCGAGATATATTCATTATTAGAAATATAAAAATCTACCGTAAATGCGCCAGCGTCTGCTTGTCCTTGATTGAGAATTTCAAAGCCAACATCAATACTATCTCCTGGTTGGAGAAATCCATCTTGGGCAATTTCAAAGCGTTCTCCAATCAAATCGCTAAAGGCTAAATCTTTAACTTGAACGACATCTTGATCGAAACCATAACCAAAGTTACTATTGTTAGATTCACTAAATTCAGCAATCTCTTGATCGGGGTCGATAATCGCTCCTACATGATAAGTTCCATTGCCTTGGAAAGTCCAGAATCTCTCTGTAGCATCAGGAAGATCGAAAGCTAAATTAATTACCTCTGAACTACTCAAGCCTTCGGTAAAACCTGCGGTAAAGTCATAAGCACCGAGGCGAAAATCATTAGTCGAGATATATTCATTATCTGAAATATAGAACTCGACTGTAAAAGGTGCTGCGCTACCAGTTGCAAGATTGGAGATCGCAAATTCTAAGTCGATAGTTCCTGCTTGGGCTGCAACGATGTCCGAATCTACTTTGAAACTTTCCATGACGAGATCGGGAAGGGGGGCTTTAAATTCGTCAAAAAAGCCCCCCGTACCATCGTAATCAATCAATTCGCCTAGATTACTATTATTAGTTTCATCGGTTTCAGCGATTTCATTATCGCTATCGACAATCATCCCGACAAATAATCTTTCAGTTTCTTTTGTCCATAGTTCCGCATCTGCATCGGGTAAAACTAAAGCAGTCGTCCCGATTAGATCTTCGGCGGATTCAACTCTAACTGAACTTAAAAAAGTGTCTGTCGTAGCAATATTAGCATCAGTAGAGATATAGAAGCTAACACTAAAGTCTTGTTGAACAGGATTGAGTTCGGTATTACCAATACCATATTCAACCTCAATCGTCTGTCCAGGATTGAAAGAGTCGAAGATTGATTCTTGAACTACGTTGAAATCAAATGCACCCAAGTCAACCCACTGAGGATTATCAACGACAACTCCTTCTTTATCAATAAATTCTCCTTGATTAGAATTATTGGCAAATTTGAAAGTCTCATCTACTGTTTGTGTCGGATTAATCACCATCCCCACATAGTAAGCACCAGCACCTTTGGGAAACCAAAATTCATCGTTAGTGCTTGGTAGAGCGAAAGAGGTACTAAAATTATTAGTGCTACTATTAGCAGCTAAACCATCAACTCGAAAAGAACCGAGAAAAGCATCATTAGTAGAAATATATTCATTATTAGAAATATAAAAATCGACAGTGAACTTACCCGCAGCACCATCTCCCAAATTTGAGATACTAAAATCGATATTAGCAGTACTGCCTGCTTCGATTACAGCGTTAAAAGATTCGCCAGTTAGATCGACAATGTTAGAGACGTTAATCTCAATAGCATCATGATCGACAAATTGAGCATTATTGCCAGTATAAAAATTACTCGCTTGATTAGCTTCATTCTTACCTTTAACAATCATGCCAACGAAATAAGTGCCATCTTCTTTGAGTCGCCAAAAAGCTTCCGCATCTGATGGTAAATTTAAAGTTGCTACTTGCGTTCCGGAGTTACTTGCTGCTGCAATGCTATCGATAGTAACCGAACCTAGTTTAAAGTCGGTGTCTGAGATCCAATCATTACCAGAAAGATAAAACTCAACTTCTACTGCTTCTGCAACTAGACTACTAAGATTATCGAT
>DAXETX010000323.1:0-2290 GCA_051155735.1 Xenococcaceae cyanobacterium | reverse complement strand
GGTAAATAAGTTAAACTGCGATGTATTTTATACAGGCTATGTTGCTCCTGCTGTCGAGGAGTTACCCGCAACTCCAGAAGATATCATCAGTTTAAATCGAACCGAACCGAGTATTGTAGTTAGCGTTGGCGGTGGCAGACATGGTTATCCTTTGTTAGAAGCTATCTTATCCGCTAGTCCCCTGCTAAAGCGATCGCTACCCCACCAAATCCATTGCTTCGCAGGACCATTTATGGCAAAAGCAGAGTTTGAAAGACTACAGACTCTAGCAGCAGAACAAGACAATGTAGTGATTCGTCGTTTTACTCCCCGTTTGACTCAATATATGCAGCAAGCAGATCTTTCCGTCAGTCTGGGGGGATACAACACGATCATGAACACCCTGCAAACTGGAGTTCGCTCTTTAGTTTTACCCTCTTTGAACGAACATCAAGCAGATGAGCAAAGTATAAGGGCGCAAAAATTAGCCCAATTAGGCATTATCGGTTTATTACAGCCTCAAGACTTAGAACCAGCAATTTTAGCCGAGAAAATCATTACTCGCCTTAACACAGAAACATCTAACAACAACTTCAACCTATCTGGTGCTGCTACAACCGCCAACAAACTCAAAGAACTACTTTACAGTAAAGCCAAAGTTGCAGTCTAAACAATTGACAACCAACAAAGCAAATATTCTTTGCGCCTTTGCGCCTTTGCGAGAGAAAAATTATTTACCTTAACCTTTGCTTCAGCCATTTTAACCATGACTACAATCGAACAACCCAAAGTAACCCTCATCATCGGTCCGAGAGAACGCTTTAGCTATACAAAGGAATCATTAGAAAGCATTTATGCGGATACAGAATATCCTTTCGATCTGGTTTACGTTGATGTTTGTTCTCCCAAACCAGTTCGTCAGTACCTAGAACAAAAAGCCCAAGAAAAATCTTTTCCCTTGTTGCGTACAGACTACTATATTTCTCCCAACCAGGCGCGAAATGTCGGATTGCGCTATGTACTAGACAATCTCGATAGCAAATATATAGTCTTTATTGAAAACGATGTGGTAGTAAAACGAGGCTGGCTGACTAGACTAGTCGAGTCGGCAGAAACCACCGAAGCAGCGGTAGTCGGACCTCTTACCTGTATCGGTCAACCCCAACATCAGGTAATCCACAACGCGGGAGGACGCTCTTACATTGAAGAACAGGAGAAAAATGGTAAAATCAGACGACGCATTCGCCAAAAGGCTTTCTTAACTGGTAGAGCGATCGCTGATGTGCCAGAAGAGATCAAGTTGTTACAGTGCGATTATGTCGAGTTTCACTGTATGCTGGTGCGAACCGCTATTTTTACCCAAATTGGGTTACTCGATGAAGGAATGTTAGCGACGCGGGAACATATTGACTTTTGCTTTATGGTTACTCAGGCAGGAGGCAAGATTTATAGCGATCGCCTGTCGGTAATTACCACCGATACTTTGGGCATTGCCAGCAATAAAACTGGTTTAGAAGCCTGGTTTGGCAAAGTGCAACTGCCCGAATTTAAGTGGTCGGACCTAGCTTACTTTATGCTGCGCTGGAATCATGAATGGGATAAAGGTAGCTTAGACCATCTCCGACAAAAGTGGAATTTAGCCGAAGATAAATACTTCAAAAAACGCTACCAAGGTTTGGGTAGTCGGAGAAGAGAATTACTGATCGAACCACTGGTGCAGCGTCTTACCTTTGGTAAGGGAAATGAAAGATTAGAGTCGATATTAATCGCCCTCGAACAGCGCCTCAACCGCTATATGTACCAATGCTATCTAAAACATAGAGAACGAATCCTCAAGCAGAAAGGTGCGGATGTCGCGGGACTAGAAGAAAGTTTGCGATCGCTCTCTAACACCGAATCCTATTCTTATCGCTAGGCGAAATTGCAGCCATTTTCAATTGAATTGATGGACTGGTAGCTATAAACTATGTAGTGAATCATCAACACTATCTTTAGCAATGGGTGATTACTGAATCGATTAAGAGAAAAATAGTCTTATGCCCTATGTCAATGTTCAAATTACGAAAGGTGCAACAAAAGAACAAAAAGCTCAATTAGTTAAAGATATTACTAACTCCCTCGTTAATGTGTTAAACAAAAAACCAGAACACATCCATATCGTAATTCAAGAAATATCAGAAGAAAATTGGGGATTTGCGGGAATGCTGACCGATGAATGGAAAAAACAGCAGATTTAATTCAAAGTTCGTTCAAA
The DNA here is from genome assembly GCA_051155735.1 of Xenococcaceae cyanobacterium. Taxonomy (GTDB): domain Bacteria; phylum Cyanobacteriota; class Cyanobacteriia; order Cyanobacteriales; family Xenococcaceae; genus JASJCP01. Next base: position 57 of record DAXETX010000323.1, on the reverse strand, counting down.
CTCTCTCAAAGCGACAGAAGAACCAGCTTGCCAAGCGCGATCAATATATTGACTTAT
>DAXETX010000322.1:0-2048 GCA_051155735.1 Xenococcaceae cyanobacterium | reverse complement strand
TGATTACTGCTTATGTTGCTCGATTGAGGACGTGAGATAATTTAAGTTAGTTTAGCTTTTTGTTATTTAATGATTCCTCGTCAAGGTATTGTTCAAATCTTTTCCACTTTTATTCAATTTGATTTTGACCGCTTTAGTAATTGGGTCACAGAACCGCGTCTGCGTCGCAGTATGAGTAAGTGCTTGCATGAAATAGCACCCCAAGAAACTTCAGAAAATTTCTGGGCAATATACTGGCACAAAAAATGGCAAAAGCAACCTCAAGGAATTGCTAGAGATCACTTGTTAGCTTATTTACAAGAAGTCTGTTTTTGGTCAACCCAAAAAACTCTTACTGGGTTTACTAGTACTCAATACAGCATTTCTGATGGCTTTCAAATTGCGATCGCCAGAATTGAGAAAGTGCTGCAAGGCTTTGATGGCGATCGCGGATTTAAGCTTAAAAGCTACGCTAGTATTACTTTTAGTAATTTAATTCGAGAATTATTACGGCAGCGACAAGAAATTGATATTTGTTCGGAATGGTCGCTATTACGGAAGTTAAGTCAGAAAAGATTAGAAGCAGCTTTGCAGAATGCAGGATTATCCGCAGCAGTAACGGAAAAATATGTTTTAGCGGGGAATTGTTTTAAAACTATTTATGTTCCTGAACGGTGCAACTCTACCCGCAGACTGGCTAAACCTAGTGCTGAAACCTGGGAGGCGATCGCTAATTTATATAATCAAGAGAGAAGTAAGCAGCTTTTTCAACCAGGAGAGGCAGTAAATCCTGCAATTTTAGAAAAATGGTTGTTAATCTGCGTTAAAGCTGCTCGTGCTTACCTTTATCCCCATGTGACATCGATTAATCAGCCTAAACCAGGATATGATTCGGGAGAAATTGCCGATAGTTTAGTTGGGGATATTGAAGATTCTTTGCTTACCGAAATGATAGTCGCTGAAGAAGTACAACACCGCAGTCAACAGCAAAGTCAAATTAATCAATTATTAACCGCTGCTTTAGCAAAACTCAAACCTGATGCCCAAAAACTTCTAGAACTTTACTATGGGCAACAACTAAAACAAGGAGAAATTGCTCAAGAATTAGGTACTCAACAATATACTATCTCCCGTCAACTTTCTAAAGCGCGCCAGTCGCTTTTAAAATCTCTCTCGGTTTGGACACAAGAAACACTGCATATCTCCCTCACTTCAGACGTACTCAATGCCATGAGTGCAGTTATTGAAGAATGGTTAGCAAGCCATTACCATCGCAACCCCCAGTAAAATCAACCATTAGGAGTATGAACAAATGACCATTGTCTTCGACCCAACCCAACTAGTAATCGAACTACCCGCAGCCTTACAACAACAAGCTTGGCATCAAAGCCAAAATGCAGCTACTCCTAGTAGTCGTTGGCAAAGTTATCTCAATCAACTAACTTTAGCTGCTTTTATCAATATCGTTAGAGAAGAACAAGTAGCAACAGTTAAACCTTGGTTGAATCGTCAAAATTTAGCTAATATCGCTGAATTGGTTAACGGTACAGCAATTATGCTAGGGGATGCAAGAGTAGTTTTGATTCTATCAGAGGCAGAAGATATAGAAGAGTTAAGAATACCTCAAGAATGGATCGATCTTCCTGAATGGTTAGCGGATTATTATTTAGCAGTGCAGGTTAATGTAGATGCAGGTTACTTGAGAGTTTGGGGTTACACCACTCATCAAACAGTTAAAACCATTGCCACCTATAGTCCTACAGATCGTACTTACACTCTAGAGAATCCTGATTTGATTACTGATTTAAATGCTTTTTGGCTTGCTAGAGAATTATGTCCTGAAGAAGTAACTCAAGTACCAGTATCTCCTATTGCTGCTCTTTCGCCGATTCAAGCGAGTAATCTCATACAACGCTTAGGTACTACAGAAATTATCTTACCGAGATTAGCTGTTCCTTTTACGATGTGGGCTGCTTTGTTGCAAAATAGTGCTTGGCGCAATGGTTTAGTTGAAAAACGTCGCGGTATTGAAAGAGTTTCGGTTTTAAATTGGTTACAAACTGAAGCTG
>DAXETX010000321.1:0-13150 GCA_051155735.1 Xenococcaceae cyanobacterium | reverse complement strand
GTAATCAAGATACAGCAATCAAAGCTGAACAATTAATCATCAAAACTAATTATGACTGACTCAATTCGGATTTTAATGTGTGCGCCCGAATATTACGATGTGGACTATGTGATTAATCCTTGGATGGAAGGAAATGTTCATAAGTCTTCTCAAGAACGCGCTGTCGAACAATGGAACAAGTTAAATCAAATTCTCAAAGAATTAGCAATAGTTGACTTGGTAAAACCTGAACCAGGTTGGCCTGATATGGTGTTTACGGCGAATGCTGGACTAGTATTAGGCGATAATGTGGTTTTATCGCGCTTTTATCATCCCGAACGTCAAGGAGAAGAACCACATTTTAAAAAATGGTTTAAAGATAACGGCTTTAACGTTTATGAACTACCTAAAGAATTGCCCTTTGAAGGTGCAGGAGACGCTTTATTAGACCGTGAAGGGCGTTGGTTGTGGGCTGGTTATGGCTTTCGTTCGGAATTAGATTCTCATCCTTATTTGGCGAAATGGCTGGATATTGAAGTCTTATCCCTACGCTTAATTGACAATCGCTTTTATCATCTAGATACTTGTTTTTGCCCCCTGAGCGATGGTTATTTACTCTATTATCCAGGGGCATTTGATTCTTATTCTAATCATCTGATTGAAAGGCGAGTACCAGCAGCTAAAAGGATTGCGATCGCTGAAGCCGACGCCGTAAACTTTGCTTGTAATTCGGTGAATGTCGCTCAGACTCTGGTCATGAACAAAGCTAGTGACAGCTTAAAACAGCAACTAGCAGACAAAGGTTTTACAGTAATTGAGACACCGCTAACTGAGTTTCTCAAAGCTGGAGGTGCAGCCAAATGTCTGACTCTGAGGATTACTGAACCCGTCTTAGAAGATGTCCATGCTAACGAACCAATCGAAACCCGCATTATTCGTCTCGAAGGGCATTTATTAGACGCAGGTACGATGAATAAAGCTCTCGATTTGATTGTCGAAAATGGCGGTAGCTTTAAGGTGCTTAATTTTAATCTGGGCATCGAAAGACAAAGCACTTCTGCTGCTGAAGTGAGAGTGTCAGCACCTTCTCATGAGGTAATGGAAGAAATTTTTTCTCAGCTAATTGACTTGGGTGCGATTACACCAGAACCAGAAGTTTGCGATATTATTACCGAGACTTGTATTCAAGCAGGAGTCGCGCCAGAAGATTTTTATGTCACCACCATCTACCCCACAGAAGTCAGAATCAATTGTGAATGGGTACGAGTGCAACAACAACGGATGGATGGCGCAATTGTCGTAGGAGCAACCGATAAAGGAGTCACTGCTAAATGCAAACTACTCCGCGATATCGAAGTAGGCGATCGCGTGGTTGTTGGGGTTGAAGGGATTCGCACTGTCCGCAAAAGCGATCAAAGAGCCAAACGTGCTAGTGAAGAATTTAGCTTTATGGGTGCGGGAGTTTCTAGTGAACGGCGCGTCGAACTAGTAGTAGAACAAATCGCTTGGGAATTGCGCCAAATCCGCGATCGCGGTGGCAAAGTGGTGGTGACAGCAGGTCCTGTAGTTATTCATACAGGAGGGGCGCAGCATCTTTCCCATCTGATCCGCCAGGGTTATATCCAGGGCTTACTCGGGGGAAATGCGATCGCAGTTCACGATATCGAACAGGCGTTAATGGGGACTTCTTTGGGCGTAGATATGCAAAAAGGTGTTCCTGTCAGCGGAGGACATCGCCATCACCTCAAGGTAATTAATACGGTGCGTCGCTATGGGAGTATTGCTCAAACTGTAGCAGCAGGGGTATTGACCAAGGGTGTAATGTATGAATGTGTTAAACATAATGTCCCTTTCTGTTTAGCTGGCTCGATCCGTGATGATGGACCATTACCCGATACGCAAATGGATTTAATCAAAGCCCAAGCAGAATATGCCCAACTGCTAGAAGGTACAGATATGATCCTAATGTTATCAACTATGCTGCACTCTATTGGTGTCGGTAACATGACCCCAGCAGGAGTGAAAATGGTCTGCGTCGATATTAATCCTGCGGTAGTAACTAAGTTAAGCGATCGTGGTTCGGTAGAGTCTGTGGGCGTAGTTACTGATGTCGGTTTATTTCTCAGTCTGTTAATACAGCAGTTAGAAAAACTCACTAGCCCTTATCAGATAGCTTGAGCAATTATAAAATAGCCTGGCAATCTCATTTGTCTTGTAGCCATCAAAATTTTGATGGCTAGATTCAGGTTTTGGGGCGCTTTCTCTTCGGATAAATTTTCCCCTTAAAAATTAAGCTGTGCTTCGCCAATCCAAGCACCATGAAAACCGTAGGGTACACGTTGGGGAATTAACACCCGCGCTACTGGTTCAGATGTGACATTTCGGGCATCAATTACTACTAGTTCAGAGGTTGTTTCTTGAGGATTGTGAACGAAGGTAATCAACCAGCCTTCATCCTCATCCTTCCCCCCTGGATGTGGTGCAAACACGGCTTCACCCCCGTAACATCCCGATTCAAATTCATGAATTTGAGAGTTACTAGTTTTAAAATCATACTTGATCACACCATCAAATAAAGGCATAGAACTTTGTGCCATTCTGCCAGCATAACCATAGCGGGTTTGTTGTCCCAAAAACTTGTCATTAATCCGGGGAAATTCCGAAGGTACATTGTCGAGCTTCTCTTCCCGAACAGTTCCTGTGTTGAGATTAAAACGCCATTGGTACAATTGCGGTATATTTCCTTGAGCAGAGGCTGTATCTTCAGGCATTAATACGGTAGTAGAATTCATCCGACAAGCTATTAGTACTACTTCATCTCCCAGTTCATAGGCATTAAGAGTGTGAAATACATAGCAAGCAGGACTTTCAAACCACCGAATATGACTATTGTCACCGTGACGGGGAAGAATTCCAAAGCGACTGGGTTTATTGTTTTCAAACATCAACCCTGGTTCTCCGCTTTGCATTCTCTCCTGGCTAAAAGTCAGGGGTAAATCCATAAAAATCGTATAGTTTTCAGTAATCGCAAAATCATGCATCATTACTGCTACTGGTAGCTCGATGGGTACAGTCCGCAATAGTTCACCCGTAGGAGAAACGACACTATATTTTAAATATGGAGGGGCAAAAGAATAACCAAAAAACATCATTTCCCCCGTCATCGGATCTACCTTGGGATGAGCAGTAACAGGAGACTCTAATTTTCCATTGTAGGTATATTCACCAATTGTCTCCAATGTCGGAACATCGATGGCGTGAGGCGAACCTCCTTCCCACAGTGCCAACATTTGTCCAGCATGCCAAATTAAAGCCGTGTTAGCCGTATTTTTACTAGCACCATCAGGATTATCCATTTGTGGGGGTTCTAATAACCCACTCCAAATTGCCTTGCCTGCTTCGTGTTCGATCTGCCATCCTCTAGTACGCACATAGCGGTTTCGATAGCTGGCTCGACCATTGTGAATCCGAACCCCGTGTAACATGCCATCGCCATCGAACCAATGATAGCGACCGATGGGCGACCATTGGGGGTTCGGACCATTCCGCAGAAACATCCCCGACAAATCTGGGGGTAATTCACCAATTACTTGCAGTGTCTCAGAGGTAATTTCTCGACGCACTGGGGCAAAATTACCCTCAAGATAGGGGTTGACTTGTGTTGTTGGCATTATGACGCTTAAACGATTAGAGTATTGTCTTTTATCTTAGCGAGCAGCTGCTGCGTAACCGTTCCTTCCCGCCTCCAGAAAGCGATCGCTCTTACCCTTGGAATCTAGTTTTAGTTTATCTTAAATTGTTTCTGCGAAAAAAGGCGCGATACATCGCGCCTTTGTCAATCAATACTCAAATTAAAAACTATTTAACTGCGACTTTAGCCCCAGCTTCTTCGAGTTTTTTCTTAGTATCTTCTGCATCATCTTTGGGTACACCTTCTTTGATGGCTTTAGGAGTACCTTCTACCATTTCTTTGGCTTCTTTTAGTCCCAAACCAGTGATGGAACGTACCACTTTCAGAATGGCAATTTTCTTATCTTTAGGTACATCTTCTAAGATTACATCAAATTCAGTTTTCTCTTCTTCTTCGGCAACAGCAGCACCAGTACCAGGGGCAGCCATAACTACCCCAGCAGAAGCAGCAGCACTAACGCCAAAAGTATCTTCGATTCCTTTGACTAATTCAGCAGCTTCTAACAAAGTTAAAGATTTTAGCTTTTCGAGAATTTCATCTACAGCAGACATTGGTTTTGACTCCTTAATCAGTAAATAATTAACAAATAACTAGCTTTAGGCAGCAGCTTGGTCTTCTTGTTCCGACACTGCTTTGATCCCTCTGGCCAAAGATGCTGGAACTTCTTTGATGCCGATGGCAACTTTTGTCGCTAGAGCATTAATCGAACCAGCAATTTGAGCATATAACTCTTCTTTAGATGGTAAGTCGCCTAAAGCTTCGACTTCTGCTTTCGTCAAAGCACGACCTTCCATCACGCCACCCCGAAGTTCGGTTTTTTTGGTAGCTTTTTGGAATTCCTTATAAGCTTTGACAGCAGCACCTACTTCTTCTCCTACTAAGAGGAAAGCAGAAGTATCTTTCAGAAATTCTTGCATTGGTTGCCAGTTGGCATCACCTTCAACCGCAAGTCGCATCAGAGTATTTTTAGTAACTTTACAGCTACCGCCAATAGGACGCAGACGATTTCGGAGTTCAGTGATTTCGGCTACTGATAACCCTTGATAATCGACAACAAAAGCTAATTGAGCTTCACTCAAGTGATGCTTGAGTTCCTCAACGATTGCTGCTTTGTTTTCGCGGGTTCTCCCCATTTGGTTGTCACCTCCTTAATTTGATGGTAATATTTTCCACCATAAAAATAAGACCCCCAGCTATTTGCCAGAGGTCATGTCTAGTTAAACTTCTTGCTCTTGCTCAGTTGTATCGTAAGAGCCAAAAGTTTTAAACTTTATTAGACAATCACCTCGGCAGGAAATTAAGCTAATTTAGCACCTGCTGTCTTTGGTATCAGTCGCTTCTAAATATTTAGTTGTTGGGTTGGGGCGGTTCTTAGCTCATTGCTATTACTCTGCCTCGGTTAATTTTAAATCTCTTAGGGCATTAATGTCCACTTCGATCGCCGGTCCCATAGAAGCGGCGATAAAAACACTGCGCCAATAACGACCTTTTGCCCCAGAGGGGCGGTTCCGATCCACAGTTTCTTGTAAAGCTTTGAGATTTGTTAAGAGGTCTTCCGCATTAAAAGAGGCTTTCCCAAATTTGACGTGAACAATGCCACTGCGATCTGCTCTAAATTCTAGTTTACCACCTTTAAAATCGGCGATCGCAGTGGGTAAATCGGCAGTAACCGTACCGCCTTTTGGTGAAGGCATTAATCCTTTTGGTCCTAAAATCCGACCTAAACGCGCTACTTTCGGCATCATATCAGGAGTAGCAATCAGAATATCAAAATCCATCATGCCTTTTTGAATTTCTTCGATTAGTTCTTCTGAACCAAAAGTATCTGCTCCTGCGTCTTCGGCTTCTTTAACTTTTTCCCCGCGGGCAATTACTGCTACCCTTACGGTTTGACCAGTTCCTTTGGGCAAGCTGACTGTGGTTCGCAACTGCTGGTCGGTATATTTAGGGTCAATTCCTAATCTAAGATGAGCTTCTGCTGTTTCATCAAATTTGGCAGTGGCAGTTTCTTTAAGTAAGTTAATTGCTTCTAGAGGTTCGTAAGCTCTTTCTTCTACCTTAGCTAAGGCAGTTCTCATTCTGCGAGATAGTTTTTGTGGCATTTGTTTATGTCTCCTTGGGTAATCAACGAAGTAAGCACTTCTCCCCTAATTTAAAGTTTGAGTTTAACAGTATGGTAAATGTTAGTTGCTGGTTTAGTCAGCGATCGCAATACCCATGTTTTTCGCTGTACCAGCAATGATTTTCATCGCTGCTTCGATATCATTGGCATTAAGATCGGGCATTTTAGTTTCAGCAATTTCCTGAAGTTGCGCCGTGGTGATCGTGCCAATGTTGCCTTTATTCGGTTCACTAGAGCCTTTTTCTAAGCCTGCTGCTTTTTTAATTAAGACTGATGCTGGGGGTGTTTTGAGGATAAAAGTAAAGCTTCTATCTTCAAAAACCGAGATTTCTACAGGAATAATAAATCCCGCTTTCTCCGCTGTTTTGGCGTTGTACTCTTTACAAAACGCCATGATATTAACCCCATGTTGACCTAGAGCAGGTCCGACAGGAGGTGCTGGGTTAGCTTTACCCGCAGGTAACGCTAATTTGATCATTGCTACAACTTTTTTTGGCATCTTTTACTTAATTTTGTTTCTCAATTTGATTAAATTCTAGTTCGACTGGTGTGTCTCGTCCAAAAATAGATAATAAAGCTTTAAGCTTACTTCTTTCGGGACTGACTTCGATGACTTCCCCTTCAAAGTCTTTAAATGGTCCTGAGAGAACAATAATTTTGTCTCCTATTGCCATATCGACTTCTAGAACTGGCTCTTGTTCTTCGGCTTGTTTAAAGATTCTTTCCACTTCACTTGGCGAAAGAGGCATTGGTTTGACGTGACCCCGTCCCCTGCCATAGCTGCGTTTTTGTTCCGCTCCGACAAAGTTAATCACATTGGGAGTATTTTTAACAGCTTGCCAAGCTTCGTCGTCCATAATCATTTGAACTAGCACGTATCCAGGGAAGACTTTTTCCTGACCATGTTGACGAGAACCATCTTTACGAACTTTAACCGTAGGGCTTTGAGGAATTTGCACGCGCAAAACGCGATCTGATACCTCTAAGGTTTGAACTCGCTGTTCTAGATTGGTTTTGACTCGTTTTTCACAGCCAGAAGCTACTTGCACTGCATACCAACGCGGTTTTCCTTGCGGTTTTGGTGTTGGTTGCTGAATATCGTTATCTTCTGGCATATCAGTAGTACTGTTCATGTTACTCATACCTTTAAGAAGTCGCAGTAGAGATTGCTTCTGATTAATTCAGTTTTAGCGGGTTTGATCGCCCAGCTAAAGCAAAAAACTTTGCCTAATTGGTTATCTAAATAGCTGGGTGTAATTCAAAGATAAAGTGGAAAATTGTTTGTCGGCTCTCAATACCCCACCACCCCACTACTTCACGAAGCCAGAGTCAGCGGAGTCTTTTCAAGACGGGGTCTCTCTGACATCATCTTTAACTTAATTGTGCCTACCTCCTTAGTTGGGGTAGTTAGTTTAATGTGTAGCATTATCAAACAAGTATATTCTGCCCCACTGTTAGCCTGTTACTCAAATACTCTTAAACCTGGCGGGGAATGATGGTCGTCTTTTTAGCGAATTATCACACTTGAAAACAACTCACGAGCTATCCGCTGCGTCAAGGAATTAACAGCCACTTTAGCCGAAGAAAATTTCTAATGACGACAACCAAGCAAAGAGGTTGTCCACCAAATAGACAACTGCAGCTACTAGAATGACCATTAAAATTACAGCAGCAGACTCACTAATTAGCTGTTGACGAGAGGGCCAAACAACTTTAGCTAACTCTTCCTTGGTTTCTTCGACAAATTTAGTTACTTTAACCCCATCTTTGGCAGTGTTTGATTCTGCCGATGCTGTTTTGACTGGATTATTTTTTGCCAAGGTATGATACCTCCCCAGGGTTTATATTAGTAATAACCTAGATTATAGGTCAACCGTTCTCCGCTCTCTGCGGTCAGCGTCACTCTGCCACTTTTGGATTCGGCGGTTATTATTGTTACTTTTTTGATAACGATAAAGGATATATTTAAGCTCCGCTCAAAACTAATAAATGCCACTTATTAATTAGTATAAGAAGTTTGTTGTTAGTTCTGCATCCGAGGAAGTTACCTTAACTTAATGATAAGCTTGATGCTTGGTCTGGTTTAGGGTTGACGCGCCCTGAAGGACTCGAACCCTCGACATCCGGTTTTGGAGACCGACGTTCTACCAACTGAACTAAGGACGCATTCTTGAGCTTGGTAATCAAAGTTTTTAAGCTCTGTTGACCTCAATCATACCTTATCTTGGTAACTTTTTGTGTTGGAGAAGAAAATAACTGTTATGGTCTTTTAAACAGAGCGATCAAAACGTTGTTGGATTCGAGTTGCTTTACCAACGCGATCGCGTAAGTAGTATAATTTAGCACGGCGTACTTTACCACGACGTTCTATTTTGATATGAGCCACAATTGGCGAGTGTAAGAGAAAAACTCTTTCTACCCCAACTCCTTGGAAAATACGGCGTACTGTAATGGTTTCACTAATACCACCATTACGTCTAGCAATCACTGTACCGCGGTAGGGTTGAATTCTTTCTTTGTTACCTTCGCTAATTTTAACTCCCACTTCAACACTGTCACCGACGTAAATTTCAGGCAAGTCAGACTTAAGGTGCTTAGCCTCTATCGAACGAATAATTGCTTCTGCATTCATGATTAATTTAAAAACTCACAATTTATTATCATAGCTTGCTTTTTAACAATTGTAAATTGACTTAGAGTCGGCTCTGAGGGTTGGTAAAGTGAGATAAAAAGCTGCAAGCTTAAAAATAACGAACAACAATGCTATAGGATTGTCAATAGTTTTCGTTCTGGCTGTATGATAGTGGCTTTTTTCGCAAAATATTTGACTTGGGACTCTGTGCCAGATGGCGATCGCCGATGGCAATTTTGGTATCTGCTGACGATGATGTTTGCTCTTAGCTATGGTCTAATGGCACTACAGGAAGCTTTTGACGGTCAGTGGGTAGTTCAAGATGATGCGAGACAACATGTATTTTGGATGATGCGATATCTCGACTCTGACTTATTTCCTAATGATTTAATTGCTAATTATTTTGAGTCTGTAGCACCAGTAGGATACAAAACCGTTTATTTTCTGGCGACAAAATTAGGGGTTAGTCCGTTAATTTTTAATAAATTATTACCTCCAATCCTGGGCTTAGTGGCAAGCCGTTATGGTTTTTTTCTGATTAGACAGATTTTCCCCATTCCGATAGGTTGCTTTATTAGCACTCTGCTATTGAATCAAATCCTGTGGCTGAAGGATGATATTATTTCGGGGACACCTAGAGCTTTTGCTTATCCTTTATTTTTAGCTTTTCTCTATTATCTTAGTAAGCGTTCACTATTTCCCTGCACTGTGACTATTGCTTTGTTAGGAATATTCTATCCGCAGTGCGTGTTTCTCGCATCAGGAATGCTATTAATGCAATTGATTCAATGGCGTGGGATTACCCCTTATCTATCGCAAAATACCAATGATTATTTTTTTGGCTTTGTCGGTTTGGGAGTTGCTTTTAGTGTGATGCTACCTTACGCATTGCATGTTTCAGAATATGCCCCGACGATAACTCGCGCTGAAGCTTTGGCATTACCCGAATTTCAACCTGGAGGCAGATCGGCATTTTTTAAAAGCAGCTTTTGGGGTTATATCTTTGATGGTGGCAGAAGTGGCTTATTACCGCGATCGCTTTATACTCCTGTTACAGTTATATTTGGGTTTTTCTTACCTCTAATTATCAGGTTTCCGCGAAAATTACCCCTAGTCAAACAAGTCACTCAGCAAGTCGCTATTTTACCGCAGCTAATTGTGGTTTCGGTGGTGATGTTTTTGCTGGCTCATGCCTTACTATTTAAGTTACATCTTCCTGGTCGCTATACAGGGCTTAGTTTTCGGATTGTGATTGCTTTAGCAGCAGGAATAGTTTTAACCGCAATTTTACAAGCTTTGCAACAACAAATCATTGCTAGTTCTTGGAGCAAAAAGTTATTCAATATAGTTTTGATTGGGATTATTACTATTAGCGTTGTGGCTTATCCTAGCTTTGTTGATCGCTTTCCCTCTACCAAATATAAAGAAGGTAAAGCGGATGCTTTATATCAATTTTTACAACAGCAACCCCAAGATACTTTGATTGCCTCTTTAACTAGTGAAGCTGATAATCTTCCTACTTTTACTCAGCGTTCTATCCTAGCAAGTCGCGAATATGCTATTCCTTACCATCTGGGCTACTATGGACCTTATCGTCAGAGAGTAGCTGATTTGATTCAAGCACAATATAGCACCGATCCAGAAGTTGTTAAAAGCTTTATTCGACACTATGACATTACCCATTGGTTAATCGAAGCAACTAGCTTTACTCCTGGTTATATTTCAGAAAATAATTGGATATTACAACACCAACCAGAGGCACAAGCAGCATTAGAAAATTTACAAACTAAAGAAACCTCAGCCTTAGCTACATACCAAGACAAGTGTAGTGTCTTTAATGACACGAGGTATCAAATACTTTCTACAGATTGTATTTTAGAAGAAGATCGTAAAATATTAGATAGTTAAAGCAAGATTGCGCTCATGAATTCTTCAGTTATTTTTCATCTAGCTATTCCGATCAATGATGTTACTCAAGCTAAACATTTTTATGCTAAAGGCTTAGATTGTAAAGTAGGCAGAGAAAATCCTCATGCAGTCATTTTTAACTTACAAGGAAATCAATTAGTCGCTCACGTAACTTCAGAAACTTTAACTCCCCAAAAAGGGATTTATCCGCGTCATTTTGGCTTAATTTTTCACACCAAAACCCTATGGACAGAATTAGCCAATAAAGCCAAAGCCAAGGGACTAAAATTCTATCAAGAACCAAAACAGCGGTTTCCCGAAAAACTAACCGAACACTGGACATTTTTTTTAGAAGACCCTTTTTACAATCTCCTAGAATTTAAATATTATGCTCATTTTGAAGCAATTTTTGGTGGTCGTGAGGTTCAAGAGATAGGCGATCGCTAATTGATTTTAGAGTAATAAAGTATATTTCGCAATTTTGCAGTGTATTTTCCCTATAAGCTTAAATTAGCTTAATTTTTCTAAGCATATTAAGTAATCACACTGCAATACTTCCTATAGCAATATAAGGTTAGATTAGGACACTTGCTACTTACGAGCAATTAAATTTTTTGTTCTAACCACCTAACGTACTGCGATCAATGCCGTGCATAATTATACTTTTCAGATATGTAGTTAAATATGTTGCAAAAATATCTAGATTACATTACACTACTTAAGTAGTATAAAAGCAGTGGTAGTTTAGCAGACTAAAACACCTTATATCCTTATTTACAACTAGGGTTCGGCGATTCGCGGGTTCGACTCCCGCCGACGCACCAATAAATGCCAACAAGCGACGGTAGCTCAGTAGGTAGAGCAGCATTATCCTGATTCATAACTTACCTTTCTAGGGTCGAAGAATCAGGGTTATCGACTCATAATCGGCTGGTCGTAGGTTCGAGTCCTACCCGTCGCACCAACTTAGAATACGCTTGGGGTGGTACTTTTTCAGTGATTAATTAACTCATTGAGAAAGAAAAGTCCTGGTTCGCAATTTATCCCAATGGGGTCGCAGAATTAGGGTTATCGTTGGTTTTTATCGGTTCGACTCCTATACCGCCCCCTGTTTAGTTTTTGTAATCGACATAACTGAACTAGCTTAAATATGTTCGCCTGTAAAGGCTGGAGGTAATGGAATGAATTACCGCTTTTTTACCAAAAAAACTCAAAATATACCGCAAAATCAACCAATTCCAGGACGAGAAACCGAGATGATTCAAGGACGTTCTGGTGGCTGGATGTTTGATGCTGGTATTTGGAGTATGTTGCGTCGTTGTCTGTTGATTGGTACAGCGCAAAGCACTTACTATGCGGATAAAAAAGAATTAACTGAAGACTTTATCGAAGTTATCAAGCAAGCAGTAGCGACAGACCCCAAACGAGTTGCTCAAGAAATTCTTTATGCTTCTGATGGACGTTCAATCAATAACAGCGCACCTATCTTAGCTTTAGTGTTGCTGTCTATGGGCGAAACAGCAGCAGCAAAACGAGCTTTCGCTGCGATTTTTCCTCAAGTAGTGCGTACTGGTAGCCATTTTTATGAATGGTTGAATTATACTAAGTCGCTACGTGGCTTCGGACGGATGATTCGCGAAGCAGGAACAGCCTGGTTATTTAGAGAAGATGTTAAAGCATTAGCCTATCAGTTACTCAAATATCAACAACGTCATGGCTTTAGACATCGCGATGCCTTAAGATTATTCCACATTAAACCACCGACAGCAGAACACGCTCGCCTGTTTCAATGGGTGGTTAATGGCTGGAATGAATTACCTCAAGACATTCCTAGTGAAGCTTTGGCACAAATTTGGTGGTATGAATGGTTAAAACGTCATCCCGACCAAACTCACGAAGCGATTGCTAAAGGCAGACTGACCCATGAAATGGCTGCTCCTGTGGGTAACATGGATAAAGCTGCCTGGCAGTTATTATTTAACGAAATGCCTATCGGTGCAATGCTGCGTAACTTGGGTTCTCTAACTCAATTGGGTGTGTTAAGCGTCGCTAATCGTCAAAACATCGACCGTGTTGCAGCAGTATTAAACAATTGCAACTATCTGCGTCGCGGACGCATTCATCCTATCGATATTCTCAAAGCTCTAAAAACTTATCAATCTGGCGGAAAATTAGGACGCAGTAAAAAAACCTGGACTCCTATACCTTCTATTGTCGATATCTTAGAAACAGCAGTAGAGTTAACTTTTGATGTAGTCAAACCGACTAAAAAAGTCCTTCTCCATGCAGTGGATGTTTCTGGTTCAATGTCTTGCAGTGTCGTAGATTCTGTCGGTTTATCCTGCTGTGAAATTGCCACTACTATGGCATTAGTTACAGCCAAAGCTGAAAAAAACTATGCTATTCGTGGCTTTTCCACTAAATTCATTAATTTGAAAATTTCGCGCCGAGATTCTTTTAGTTCTGCCCTCAAAAAAGCCAATAGTCACAATTTTGGCGCAACAGACGCATCTGTGGCATACGATTGGGCGATTAAAAATAAGTTCAAAGCTGATGTAATTTGTTTTTGGACAGACAATGAAAGTTGGGCGGGAAGAAAACATCCTGCTGTCGCTTTAAAAGAATATCGTCAGAAAATCAATTCTGATGTTAAAGCCGTGTATATCACTCTTGCGCCTTATGGTATTAGTTTGGTCGATTCTCAAGACTCCAACTCTTGGGATTTAGCAGGTTTTGACCCTGGCATACCCCGCTTAATTCAGATGTTAGCAATGGGGGAATTATAGAATAGGCATCATCCAAAAAGCGATCGCTTTTT
>DAXETX010000320.1:0-6147 GCA_051155735.1 Xenococcaceae cyanobacterium | reverse complement strand
ATTATTCCCTGGGCATTACCAACCGCGATTATGGGCTTAGCTTGGGCTTGGATCTTTAATGACCGCTTTGGTGTGGCTAACGATATTTTACAGCGATTGGGCTTGATTGAAACTGGCATTAATTGGTTAGGAGAACCAGGTTTAGCGATGATCGCCCTAATTATTGCTGATGTATGGAAAACTACCCCTTTTATTAGTATTATTTTGCTAGCAGGATTACAATCGATTTCCCTAGATTTATATGAAGCGCATAAAATTGATGGAGCTAGTCCTTGGCAAAGTTTTTCTCAGATTACCTTGCCTTTATTAATGCCTCAAATCGCGATCGCTTTATTATTTAGATTTGCTCAAGCTTTTGGCATTTTTGATTTAGTTCAAGTGATGACTGGCGGAGGACCTGCTGGCTCAACTGAAACAGTTTCTATCTATATTTATTCGACAGTAATGCGCTATTTAGACTTCGGTTATGGTGCTGCATTAGTAGTCGCAACTTTTGTTAGTTTAATTACTACCGTAGCTTTGGTTGCATGGCTATTTAACCGCAACAAATTCGCTTAGATCGCTCAAGGCTAAATTATAGTGGTTCTTAACTTAGCAAGTTTCACTTTTTCCTTAAATCGCCATAACTATTAAGACTTTTAAGCTCAAAATTTGTTTTTAATTTTAAGAGAATAAATTGAAAAACTTTCTAGAGAATCATCCTTAATAAATACTAATAAAAATTGATTGGTTAAATCATAATCTTTTTTGAGATCGATGCAATATTTTTTTTTAATTTTAAGAGAAATCATCTTAAACCAAAAATTGTTTTCAGGAATATAAGTAATGGAAGTTTGCAAAGAAATACTTTCTCTTGTTTCATCACATTCTTGAACTATAAAATCTTCTTTAGGTAAAATAAAGTTATCAATCTTAGTTAAATTAATTGTAATAATACCATTGCCCATTTTATTGTAGCAATCTAAAGCATACTGTTTTAAATAATGACTATTGTTGATAATTATTTTTTTATTATTACTACGTTCTTGAAGATAGGGGTTACTCAAAATATTAAACTCCAAGTAAAGACAAAATTTAAAAAGTTAATCAATAAAAATTAAATAAATCGCAAAAAACTTATCTTATAGCACGATAACAAACTTATTAGCTGTTGCCTATATCTAAATATTTCGCATTACTAAATTACTACATAATTTTACCTAAACTAAAAACTAACAACTAGTTGACAAACAACACAAGCCCTTAACTTGTCACGATTGGGGAATGGAGAACAGGGAATAGCAGTAGCAAGACTATTTTTGGTTCTCTTAGCCCTTCTGTAAATATTGATTTCTCGTGAAACTAAGTAACATCAGAATATAATTTAGATCGTATTTTAAACAGCAAGAGAGTAATGACTTTAAAACCCACTATCAATCAAAGTCGTAATATATCTTGGTCTTATATCTTCTTAGGGATCGGCATTATTGCCATCGTCGTTTTTACCTTAGCACCGATTTTGTGGCAGGTATTGACTTCGATTAAAACTAATGAAGCTATCTCTGCCATACCGAATGTTTATCTACCTGACGAAATAACTCTACAGCACTATATCAGCCTATTTGAACGTCGTCCTTTCTGGTTATATATTTTTAATAGTGCTTTGGTTTCGATTGTCTCAACAATTTTATGTTTAATTTTAGGCTCTCCTGCTGCCTATGCTTTAGCAAGAATGAAACTTAAGGGAGAGGCAATTATTTTAGCTTTAGTTGCGGTAGTTACCTTGTTTCCTTATGCCTTATTATTTTTAGGCATCTTAGAAGTTGTGAAAAATTTCGGCTTGGGCAATAACTATTTAGCTTTAATTATTCCTTACACGGCAATTAATTTGCCCTTAACTATTTTGGTGATGCGGAGTTTTTTCCGACAATTACCCAGGGATTTAGAAGATGCTGCCAAAATCGATGGCTATAAAACCATTCCGATGTTGATTAAGATTATTTTACCCATGACCCTTCCTGCATTAGTAACTACAGGAATTTTGACCTTTATTTTTGCTTGGAATGAATATATTTTTGCTCTAACTTTTATCACCAAAGAAACCATGAAAACCATTCCTGTCGCCACAGCACAGTTAGGAGGAGCGAGTTTATTTGAGATTCCTTACGGCTCGATCGCAGCAGCGACAATTTTGGGAACTATACCTTTAGTGATTCTAGTATTAATTTTTCAACGAAGAATTGTTCAGGGTCTAACTGCTGGTGCAGTAAAAGGTTGATCTCATAATCAGGTTACAGTTGCAACAAATGTATCTTTCAGAATACGATAAAGCAGAAATTCGGCGGACAATTGAGACTCAGCTAAAAGCTTTTAAAGAAGATAATGAAGTCCAAGCTTTTGCTTTTGCTTCTCCTGGGATTCAACAAAAATTTGGCTCGCCAGAAAACTTTATGAAGTTAGTAAAAACGCAATACCATCCTGTTTATCGTCCCAGAGCCGTCATGTTTCGGGGTTTTACCATAGTCAATTATTTCCCCGCTCAAATTCTATTTGTCATGGATGCAGCCCAAAATTTACTCCAGGTAGTATATATTATGCAACAACAAAGCGATCGCACTTGGCGCATTCATGGCTGTTTTTTTGTTCCTATTGATGAAGTTCTCAAGCAACTTTAAATTTTGCTGATTTCTTCAGGTTTATTACGGTTTTACGCACTAATTTCATCCTATTCGCCGATTCTTTTCGTGAGATAATTATCTTAAGGTAAAACTAGAACGGCTAAATTAGCTAGGAAGCACATTACTCAGGAGGCAAATTATGAAACTCCCAACTTTAACTTTAATCGGAATGTTGGCTTCTCTAGTCGCTATAGCCCCTGTTAGAGCGGAAAATCCCGCCCAAGTTCAGCAACTACTAGATACTGGAGAATGTTATCAATGTGACCTTTCGGGAGCAGATTTACAAGAAGCTCATCTGATAGGAGCAGATTTAAGAGAAGCTAATTTACAAGGCGCAAATCTGTTAGGTGCTAACCTCGAAGGTGCAGATTTAACTGGTGCTAATCTCGAAGACGCTAATTTTACAGCAGCTTTTCTCACCAATGCTAGTCTTACCGAAGCGGATTTAGATCGAGTCAATTTTACGGCTGCAACTATTATCGATGCTGATGTATCTGGTGCATCAATGATTGGCATCGACCTAACTAACGCTACAGTTTATAATACTGGGATCGCTGTCGGTGGTGGCGAAGAATAAATCATGGTCATCAGCTAGCGAGTGGTTTAACTCCTGCGCGGTCTAAAATTTCAGAGATCAAATCTTCGCGTTTGACAGCCATCAAGTGAACTCCTTGACAGATGGTTTGAGCTAAATTTACTTGTTCGGCTGCAATTTTAATCCCTTCTTGTAGTGGGTTTGGTGCTTGTTCTAAGCGAGCAATAATCCTATCAGGAATATTCACCCCAGGAACATAACGATTGATAAATTGAGCATTTTTCGCTGACTTGAGTAAAAAAATACCTGCCAATATCGGTTTATCGTCTATTGTTGCTATTTGATGCATAAACTTATCTAACTTTTCAAAATCGGTAATCATCTGACTTTGAAAAAACTGCGCTCCTGCTTCGAGTTTGCGCTCAAAACGTCTTTGCAAACCCGACCAACTTTTGAGTTGAGGATCGACAGCAGCACCAGCAAATAAGTCTAAAGGTTCATCGGGAAGATTCTGGTCATTAAAGTCTTTACCTTGATTAAGCTTGCTAATCACTTTTAATAATCTGACAGATTCTAGTTCAAAAACCGCTTTCGCTTTAAGATGATCTCCTGCTGTTACGGGGTCACCTGTAAGAGCTAAGATATTACGAATTCCTAAAGCATAAGCTCCCATTAAGTCTGCTTGTAAGCCAATAGCATTGCGATCGCGACACGCCATCTGGCATATTGGTTCTATACCATGTTGCCATAAAATTGCCGAGGCAGCCAAAGCGGACATTCGTAGTACCGCACGACTCCCATCCGTCACATTAACAGCATGAACTCGCCCTTGAAGTAATTTTGCCATCGCCAGCATCCGTTTAGGATTTCCTCCTTTAGGAGGTGCTACCTCGGCTGTGATGAGAAATTGTTTTTTAATAACAGCACTACGAAAACGACTATTCATTAGCTAGTTAGTGGTAATTTATTGAGTAACCTTATTTTGCCAATTTTATGTTTAAATTGCGCTTTGTAAAAAACCTAGACCATTTTTAACTCTAGAGAGAGTATCATTGGCAACTGCTGCTGCTTTAGTTGCACCTTCTTTAAGTACTGAGTTGAGATAATCTTGGTTATCCCTAATCTCTTGATATTTAGCTTGAATCGGTTTAAGCGCTTCCACTGTAGTTTCAGTTAATAAAGGTTTAAACTGTCCCCAACCCATATCCTGACATTCAAGAGCTACTGCTGTTTTAGTTTTGCCAGATAGTAATTGATAAAGCGTAAGTAAATTGTGGCATTCGGGGCGTTCTGGGTCGTCAAAAGTTAATCCTTTAACAGGATCGGTTTTACATTTTTTGATCTTCTTTTTAATTTCATCGGGAGAGTCCAAAAGATCGATCCGACTCAATTCTGAAGGATCGGATTTTGACATCTTTTTCGTTCCATCCGTCAGACTCATTACCCTTGCACCTTGCTGACTAATTAAAGGGTCGGGTAATTTAAGTAGGGGTTGTTTTTTCTTGCCAAACTTATCGTTAACTCGTATGGCAATATCACGAGTCAATTCCAAATGTTGTTTTTGGTCTTCCCCTACTGGTACTTTATCCGCATCATAAAGTAAGATATCTGCTGCCATTAATACAGGATAATCAAGTAATCCGACACTAACATTTTCTCCCTGCTTGAGTGCTTTTTCTTTAAACTGAATCATTCTCTCTAACCAATTAAGAGGAGTAATACAGTTAAGCAACCAAGTTAGTTCACTATGAGCTTTGACGTGAGACTGCACAAAGATAGTAGAGCATTCTAAATCAATCCCACAGGCTAAATACAAAGCAGCAATTTTCAGGGTGTTTTCCGCTAATACTTTCGGGTCGTGAGGCACAGTAATGGCGTGGAGATCGACGACACAGAAAAAATTGTCATACTCTTGCTGTATCTCTACCCAGTTGCGAATTGCCCCTAAATAATTGCCTAGATGTAAGTTTCCTGTTGGTTGTACTCCTGATAAAACTCGCTGCTTGCTCATCTTGTTCTCAACTTGATTATGCTTTAAAGGGTCAAGAGATTACCCAATAAAACAGTATTACACGAATTGAAAACTCACAGTAATTGTAGCTTTTGATATTACAAAATTATAGTCAGAGAGACCCCCCGCCCTTAAAGACTCCGCTGAGTCTGACTTCGTAAATAAACTGAGAAAAGTTAGCTAGAAGCGATCGCCCTCTAATTTTCCCCGAAAGCGATCGCTTTTTGAAGTTATGCAACCTTACTACTCTAAGGTGTTACCTCGACTTCTACTTCACTAAAGTCTATATCTGCTTCTGCTATTGATTCTACAATTAACACGCCAGCATTAGTATATTTCTCGTCCGATTCTGCGGTAAATAATTGTTCGCCATAATCTTGTTCTAGCTGTTGGCGATCGTAAGGACGTACTACTCCCCTAATTACTACTTCAGCTTGTTCAGCAGGTATTGGTTCAGAAGTCAGATTTAAAACTAACAAATCTCGATCTTCTGGTAAAGCATAAGAGTGTTGAGCGAGAGTGAAAGTATTAGAATTTAAAACTGCTGCTACTTCTCCTTCTATTGCCACTTCTCGATTATAAAAATTAGCAGGAGTTTCGATCACTTCTTTGGGATCGGGAGCTAAGATAATTGAATCGGCATAGATAGCAGGTTGATTGGTAAACTCATCAACAGCAGTAGCAGGAAAATCGACATCTATATCTTCAATAAATTCCGCTTGATCGACCTTGGCTACTCTGCCTGTAACTTGTAAGGCAATGTCTGTTTCAGGTAATTCGGGTATTGGTTCACCAGAACGGTTAATAACTAAAAGGCGATCGGCATCTAAATAAGCCTCATTCTCCATGGTAAATGCAGAACCTTCTAATAGTTGTTCAACTGTACCTGTAACTGTTATCGTCTTACCAAGCCATTGGTCTGTATTAGCTCTTACCTCGTCTAT
>DAXETX010000319.1:0-12890 GCA_051155735.1 Xenococcaceae cyanobacterium | reverse complement strand
GCAATGACATCCATATTTAACATATGGGCTAAAGTTATAATAGTTTTAACTATTGAATTATCGCGTTCTGATTTGATCTCGTTAATAAAAGAACGATCTATCTTAATAGTATCTACAGGAAAACGGTGTAAATAACTTAAAGAAGAATAACCAGTACCAAAATCATCAATACTCAACTGAATTTTTCTGGCTCTTAGAGAGAGTAGCATATTGGTAACTACTTCTAAATCTTCCATCAGTAGGCTTTCGGTAATCTCTAGTTTCAAAAACTTACCTTCTAAGCCTGTTTCTGCAAGAATGTTATCAATAGTATCAATCAAAGACAATTCTTTTAGCTGTTTACCAGAAAGATTCACACTGATTTTAAGGGAAGAATATTGAGGATATTTCAGATGCCAAGAACGTAACTGTTGACAGGCTTCTTTTAACAACTGTTTACCCAGAGGAATAATTAAGCCAGTTTCTTCGGTAACAGGAATAAATTCAGCAGGCGAGATTAAGCCTCTTGTGGGATGTTGCCAACGAACTAAAGCTTCAAATCCAGCCAAAGTTCCCGTACTTAATGAAGTGATCGGCTGATAATAAACTAAAAATTCTTCTCGTTCTAAAGCTTTTCTTAAATCCGTTTCTAATTCTAGACGTTTGAGCGCACGAGTGTGCATCGAACTATCAAAGACTTCATATCTAGCTTTGCCTTGTTCTTTGGCGGTGTACATGGTGAGATCCGCATCGCGTAAAATATCTTCTGGTTGTTGATATCCTTGAGAAGATAAAGCAATACCAATACTAGCAGTCGTAAAAATTTCGTAACCTTCTAAGTTAAAAGGAATAGTAAGAGCTTGATAAATTTTTTCAGCAACTTTAGTTGCTGCATGAATATCCGCAATATTCTCCAACAGAATCGTAAATTCGTCTCCTCCCAAGCGAGCTACGGTATCTGTCGGTCGGACACAAGTTTCTAAGCGTCGCGCAATCTCAACTAATAATTTATCGCCAATTAAATGCCCGACACTATCATTAACTACTTTAAAGCGGTCTAAATCGAGAAAGAGAACCGCAAAGAGATAATCTGGTTGATTTTTGACTCTAATTAGTTCATGTTCTAAACGGTCGGTAAATAAAGCTCGGTTGGGTAACCCTGTTAGAGAGTCGTGTAAAGCATCATGGAGTAATTGTCTTTCCATCTGCTTTCTTTCGGTAATATCGACAATTTGATTATTGAAGTGGAGCGGATTACCCTCAGAATCACGGACGATTACTACTTTGAGTAAAATATCTAAAATCCGACCAGTTTTAGCAATGTGACGTTGTTCAATTTGAAAGTCAGATTCTACGCCAGCAGCTAATTTTTGTTCTAAAGATTGATGTAATTCCCAATCTTCAGGATGGCTAATATCGGCAAAACTCAGTTTGAGGAGTTCTTCACTAGAATAGTCGAGAGCATCACAAAGAGCTTGATTAACTCTTTGGAATTTACCATCTAGGGTCGTAATTGCCATTCCAATAGGTGCTAACTCAAAAGTCAAGCGAAATTGCTCTTCACTTTCTCTTAAAGCTTGTTCCGCTTTCTTGCGTTTGGTAATATCTTCGGCAATTCCTACAAAACGGTTCACTTTACCTGTCGTATCTCTAATGGGAAAAGCCCTGACCCAGACCCAACGAATCGAAGTATCTGGTCTGACGATCCGATATTCTTCTTGAAATTCATCGCCTGTTCTAAATTGAGTTTCTAATGTAGCGATCGCCTTAAAGGAGTCTTCAGGATGAATTGCCGATAACCAGGATTGCGGGTCTTCGTACAAACTTTCACAAGTACGCCCCCACACCTCTTCATAAGCAGGACTAATGTATAAGATTTCATCAGTTTCAGCCGAAATCATAAAAAAAACTTCGCGAACATTCTCCGCAATTTGACGAAATCGCGTTTCCCGATCTTGGACTTGACGCAATTCGGTAGTGAGAGTTTGATTTTCTTGAAGCAGATTTTCTAGAAGGGCTGATAACTCGTCTAGTTTAACAAAACGCTTAGTAAGCTCCTGATTAGACATCCGGGCGACTTTAATAGCAGGCATTACCCATTTATCTTGCCCAAATTAAAGGTCAAATTAACATTTTTGAGATATTTGGTGTTTTTTGTCCCAACTAGTAGGACACTCGTTCTGTATTACCAGCTTTGACCCAGCCTTCTTGTTGATTCCAAGGAATCTGAACCCTTTGCCATTGGCGATCGGCAGATTGTTCTAAAATAATAATTTCCGCATCATAGCCAATTCCGCCGATTCTGGCACTGTTAATACTGGGTTCGGCTCTTAAACTCAAGCCTTGAGGCCAAGTAACACGAGCGTAGTAAGCATTTTCAGGAAGTTCGACGGCTGCTGTTTCTGGCTCTGCTGGTACATCGGAATTAGTTTCTGGCGCAAGCTCAGAAGTCGCTGCGATTGTGTCGGTAACTGTTTCTGGTTCTGTGATGGTTGTGGCGACTTTTTCTGCTTCGTAGATTGGTTTTTGGGGGACTTTAGAAGACATTTTAGTAAAGTAATAATATCCAGCACCAATCGCAGCACCAGCGATCAGAGACACTCCTAGCACAAAACCTAAAATAAACTGAGCCAGATTAGAGATAACTTTTAAAGAACTTTGCCACTGGGACTGATTCGGGTTCATAAATTGTGTCTGATTAATTGAGTTTTTTACCAATTACCCCAAATTGCCAAAGTTAATCCAGGGTGATAGATATTAACAAACATGGTTTTACCATCAGGAGCAAAGCAAACACCAGCAAATTCACTATTATTAAGAGCATTACGGGCGAATTGGTAATATTTGCCTTCTGGTGTAATCCCGATTAAAAATTGTTCTCCCGCACCATCTTCACAGACAATTAAATCACCAAAAGGGGACATAATTAAGTTGTCAGGATAATCTAAGACTTCTGCACCAGGAGACTCCAAAAATAATTCGATTGTTGCGGTGGCGATGTTATAGCGAAAGATTTGCCCCACCTGGGCTTTGCCACCGTCAGTACAAGTCCAATACAGTTCACCGTTAGCGTAGCAAATCCCTTCGCCTCGGCTAAAAATAGCTGCACCCTTGGCTTGGGCTTCATATCTGAGGGTATCGTGTTCGGGGTCAACATTGTCTAATCTAACCCATTCTACAGCTTGAGGTTGATTGAGGGGAAAGTCTGAACTAGTAGCAACTTGTGGCATTTGCTTAATTACCATCGCTTCTAATACTCCTCCTGCTGCTAAATTGCCATTTTCCTGGGGAAGAAAACGATAAAAACAGCTATCTTTTTGGTCTTCAGTTTGATAAATATAGCCTGTTTGCGGGTCAAAGGCGATCGCCTCATGCCGAAATCGACCCATGGCTTTGAGTGGTAGCGGTTGAGCAAGATTTCCTGTAGCAGGAACTTCAAAGTTATAACCATGTTTGGCTGTAACCTTTCCCCAGACGGGTCTAACTTGCTCTAAACTGTATCCTGGTGGCGGATAAGGAGTAGCGATGTCTTCTTCACAGCTAAGCCAAGAACCCCAAGGCGTTGCTCCCCCTCCACAGTTACGGGTTGTTCCAGCTAAAGAAAGATCGTGTTTTTGCAAATTGCGATCGCGATCTATGACCAAGGTAGTAGTTCCGCCAGGACAACTGGGGTCGTATTGAGGTAAATTGTCAGGAAGTTCATTTTTGGTACTAGCGGGAGTTAATTCGTGATTTCTGACTAAAATTGTCGTATCATCCTTTCCAGGAAATGCAGCCATCCCGTCGTGATGATCAGGAACAAGCAAACCATCATCCATAGTTGCGCCCACCTCCGAAAGTACCCGATATTGAAATCTGGGTGGTAAGTCTAAAATACCTTGAGGATCGGGTTTGAGAGAACCAAACTTGTTAACTCTAACTGATTTACCTGCCACTGACTGGGAATAGAGCTTTTTTAGAGGAGAACCAATAATTGCACTCGTCGTTCCGATTCCCACTAATCCGATAAAGCTGCGTCTTGATAGTCCTACCATATTCAACTGCTTATTTTTTTTTGCCTAAGATAACTAATTTATCTAATACCATTTCTCCTTGAAGTTGCGCTTAATATTTTAGGTTTAGATCTCACGCAAAGGGGTGCGACCCCGCGGAATCTATGATCCGCAAGGGAACGCGCACCTAGCAAAGACGCAAAGGGGTTAAATTTTATTTAGTGCATTGTTACAGAGAATTGGGATAAAAGCCATCGCATTCCGTAGTCAAAGATTATTCCGCCGTAAGTAAGACGGCAGAGCCTGCTTTGACCGTTGGTCAATTTAGCTACAATCTTATCTGTGTTTATCTGTGTTTATCTGCGGATAATATTCAATTAAATTATTTATGTCAAAAGACTATTGCTCAAATGTTATTAGAAAGTACCACATCAACTATGATTGGTAAATGGTCTGAGCCAATATTTTTACCAGTTCGCATCTGAGTAACGACAAAATCATCACTAACTAAACAGTGATCTAAAGGAATTGACAACCAAGGAATCTGAGGCAATAAAACCGATTGAGTCGGTAAAATTCCAAATCCTTGGCGTGTATTGTGCAGTTGCGAATGGCGGATCATTGTTTTATATTGAGGCGACCACATAGTAGTATTGAGATCGCCAATAACAATTGTCGGTTGTTCAATTTGACCCAGATTCTTACCGATTCCTGCTTGCAAGTGTTGATTGCGTAATTCCCAGCCCCAATCACCAAAAAAGAGTTGCGGATAAGCATGAGTTGCGACAAAAGTGATGTTATTATCAGCAATATTTAAATTGGCAATTACCCAACCCCGAAAATTTCCATAAACTTGAATTTGAGGATTATTTAGCGGAATTTTGCTGTAAATTTCAATTTGGATTTTTTTGGCACTAAAATGATAGGGAAAAATTTGACTTAAAGCAGTTAATTCTGTGTCCCAAGGTGGACTGGCTTCCAAAAAAGCTGCAATATCGGGTTGTTCTTGTTCAACTAACGCGATCGCATCTTGATAACGAGTGTTACCATGTAAAACATTAAAAGCCAATAATCTTAGAGTCGGCTCTTGACTATTAGCTATTACTTGATTAGGAGTCGAAAAATACCAAGGAGCAATGGCAATTAAGTTTAATAAAACACACAGTAAACTAACTAATAGCCAAGTATATCTATGAGTTAAAAACCAGAAAAAACTCGTAAATAAACCTAAAAGTAAATATTGTAATTTGAAATTAATTGTAAACTCGATATAGCGATGAAAGTGACTAAAATATCCTAAAATATATACCAATATCAATGAGATAGTTGCTAGGGCAAAACAGTAAAAAAAAACTGACTTATCTTTAAAAATCATTAGCGAAAAATCTTAATTAATCTAAAAATAATGACCACTAACCAACAAAAAAAAATAAATTTAGGTTTACCTCCTGGTAATTTTGGCTTACCCCTAATTGGGGAAACTATTAGTTTTTTGACTGATGCTCAATTTAATCAAAAGCGGTTAGCTAAATACGGCAAAATCTATAAAACTAAGTTATTCAATAGTCCTACAGTAATAATGGTCGGAGCAGAGGCTAACAATTTTTTGTTTCGCCATGAAAATAAATATGTTATCTCGACTTGGCCCAAAAGTACCAGTATTTTATTAGGAGATTTATCTTTAGTTGTACGCAATGGCGAATTTCATACTTCTCGTCGTAAGCTACTTTATCAAGCATTTCAACCTAGAGTCTTGGCTAGTTATCTCCCGACTATGGTCAAGATTACCAATGAGTATTTACAAAGATGGGAAAAACTGCAAGAATTTGCTTGGTATCCTGAGCTACGAAATTATACTTTTGATATTGCAAGTAATTTATTAGTTGGTAAAGATAATGGTTCGCAGACGCCTCTAGGAGAATTATTTGAAACTTGGTGTGCTGGTTTATTTACGATACCAAATCCTTTACCTTGGACAAAGTTTCAAAAAGCCTTACGGGCGCGTCAAGCATTACTCAAACAGTTAGAAAAAATTATCTTACAGCGACAACAAGGCGACAATTTAGGCACAGATGCTTTAGGATTATTAATTCAAGCTAAAGATGAAAATGGTAACAGTCTCACTCTAGAAGAATTAAAAGACCAAATACTATTATTACTTTTTGCTGGACATGAAACCTTAACCTCGGCGATCGCCTCTTTTTGTCTGCTAACGGCGCAACATCCTGAAGTGATAGCAAAATTGCAGCAAGAACAAGCCCAATTAGCTTTAACTTCCCCTCTGAGTATGGAAACAATCAAACAAATGACTTATCTCGAACAGGTAATTAAAGAAGTAATGCGGGTGATTCCCCCTGTAGGTGGTGGTTTTCGGAAAGTGATTCAGTCTTTTGAATTCAATGGTTATCGGATTCCTCAAGGCTGGAATGTGCAATATCAAATTGCCGAAACTCATAAAGATCAGTCGATCTATCCAGACAGCGATCGCTTTGACCCTGAGAGATTTTCCCCAGCAAGAGCCGAAGACAAGCAAACTAGCTTCGGCTATATTCCTTTTGGTGGTGGTTTGAGAGAATGTTTGGGGAAAGAATTTGCCCGTCTAGAGATGCGGATTTTTGGGGCTTTGTTACTGCAAAATTATCAGTGGGACTTGTTACCCAATCAAAATCTAGACTTAGTTACTGTTCCCACTCCTCACCCCAAAGACGGACTTAAAGTTAATTTCCGTCGGCGCGCCAAAAACTCAGTTCATGACATCTCCAACATTCTTTGAATTGGTTTTAAAGCAGCAAGACGAATATCTTCAGCAAGAGTAATTTCGGGAGTCTGGTTTTTCATCGCCAGATATAGCTTTTCGAGAGTGTTAAGGCGCATATGAGGACACTCATTACAAGCACAATTATTCATCGCAGGCGCAGGAATAAACTGTTTATCTGGTGCTGCTTTCGCCATCTGGTGAATAATCCCTGGTTCTGTCGCCACGATAAACGCAGGACTTTTGCTGTTTTGACTGTATTTAAGTAAAGCAGTAGTCGAACCAATATACTTAGCGTGATTTAAAACCGCAGGTTCACATTCAGGATGGGCAATAACTTCCGCTTCAGGGTGTTGCATCTGTAACTGAATAATTTTCTTTTCAGAAAAGGTTTCGTGAACAATACAGCTACCTTGCCATAAAACCAAATCTCTGCCTGTTTGTTCTGCCACATAGCGACCTAAGTTCCGATCTGGCGCAAAGATAATTGGTTGGTCTGGCGGTATCTGATTGACAATCTTCACCGCATTAGAACTGGTGCAGATAATATCGCTCATCGCTTTAATCTCAGCACTACAGTTGATATATGAGACTACTAGATGATCGGGGTGTGCTGCTTTAAAAGCGCGAAATTCTTGAGGCGGACAGCTATCAGCTAACGAACAACCTGCATTTAAATCAGGGAGTAAGACTAACTTATCAGGATTGAGAATTTTGGCTGTTTCTGCCATAAAATGCACACCCGCAAAGACAATAACATCAGCATTGGTATTAGCTGCTTTTTGCGATAAACCCAGAGAATCCCCAATGTAATCGGCGATATCTTGAATATCAGAGTCTTGATAATAATGCGCCAAGATAATAGCGTTTAAGTCTTTTTTGAGATTGGCGATCGCCGTAAATAAGTCGTGAGGAATCGCGTCTTTTGAATTAAGAGGTTGGACAGTAGCAAACACAATCGCAAGTTTTCCTTTAAGAGTAATTAATTATAGTTACTTTTACCATAACTATTATAGTTAATTCTACCAAAAATCTTTGGTTCTTGCACAGAGCAGCTATTGAAGGAAATTATTCGGCAGAATGCTACAGGCGATCGCCGATTCCTGAACTAAAATTACAGCTTCTCCAAATATTTAGTTAAGAGAATCTACTTAAGAGTTTTTACTTAATCAAAAAAACTGAAACTTTCCCAGAAAAAATCTTAAAAATTAAACAAATATTTACTAATTAAGTTCAAGAATTTATTTGCTCTTTACCCAAAACGACAACAAATTAAACTAAGTTGGATTTATTAGAAAAAATATTTTTAACTAATATTCTTTATTTAACTAATCAATTAATTAAAGCAACACAAAAATCGGAAATTAGATAGAAATGGACGGAATGGAATTCGGAACACAGTTTAATTTTACCTATGCCCCTGGAGTTTCTCCCGAACAGATGCTTGGCTTTGAAATGGCGGGAGAACTTTGGTCACAACATTTAGCTGATAATGTCACCATTAACATATTTGTAGAGATGACTGACTATTTACCTGAAAATGTCATCGGTAGTGCTTTACCTGGAATAGAAGATAATGTCAGATATAAAGATTATCGCCGTAAATTAAACCAAGATATTACTTCTGAGGTTGACACTCTTATTAACCGTAATCAGCAAGACGAAACTGAAAAGTTTACTGCCTACTTTAGCAGTCAATACGATATAGACGAAGGCTACAAAGTCGATAATAACGAACGCATAAAGATGACCCGCGCTAATGCCAAGGCTTTGGATTTAATCAATCCTCATGATACAGGCTTAGATGGCTATATCTTGATGCGCGATCTTGACGGTTTTGATGATGGAGACCTCAATGATATTCGATGGAGCTATGACTATTCAAGCGATATTATTGATAGCAATAGTCTAGATTTTCTCAGTGTTGCCATCCACGAAATCGGACATACATTAGGCTTTGTTAGTGGATTAGATCAGGCTGATTGGTTATCTGGAAAACGTTATGTCAACAGTGGCAACGAGGATGATTATTACTCCGATTTAGTAGGAAATCTAGATAATGCTACTCCTTTAGATATGTTGCGGTTTTCTAGAGCTAGTTATGACATGAGTGGTGATGATGAAAATTGGATTGATATGTCTCTTGGTGGCAATCCTTATCTGTCTTTTACTGGTTCAGGTGGTTCTCCTGTAGCTTATTTCGCGACAGGAGAAAATATAGAGTTAGGTGGCGATGGAGATCAAGCCAGTCACTGGAAAAAACAGGATAATGCTTTAGGTATTATGGATCCAGTTTTAGGACTTGGTCAAAAAAGACAAATTACAGAACTCGATAAACAGCTTTTTGATGCCATAGGTTGGGATCTCAAAACAGGTAACTTGGAAAATACCAATTTAGAAGCTATACACACTGAAGCTAAAGAAGTGCTGGTAGAAAAAATAACTGCGCCAGCAGATGAATCAGGAATAGATGTTGATCACAACGCACTTACTCAATGGGCAGCAACTAGTTCAGCCTCTATTACGGAAACTATCGCCGAAGCAACTAAAGTAATTGCTCCTGATTATGTCAATGAAAATAATAATAGCAAAGATGATCGCGGAGAAATGTTACGGGAGATGATTAAAGACAGTGGTGATATCTATAAATGGGGCTGGAAAGGCTACTGGTGGGGCTGGAAAGGTTACTGGTGGGGCTGGAAAGGTTACTGGCAATCTGCTAACGATTTTAACCAAGATGGTTTTTGGCAAAATTTGAGTTGGCAAAGTATCGATTTATCTAGTAATTCCGAGTCAACTAATGAGTCTTTAGAGCTAGATATTGCCGATATTTTCGGAGAATCCAACATTTTACAGTCTGAATTTGATGTTGCAGAAGATTCGATTAGTGATGATTTCTTCAAGCGCGATCGCTTAACAATTGAAACCGAATCAAACGATTTAGAAAAAGAAAATGTAGTTGAAGATCGCTCTGATGTGGAGGAAACAGTTCTTGCAGACTCAACTACTTTAGATTTGAACTTATTAGGTAGCTTACTTTCAGAAAAACTAGAAGATATCCTCAAAATAGATGATGAGCTTTTGGTAATGCCAATTAATTAAGTTCTTGTATCCATACCAATCCAGATAAATTATTTAGGCATGATTTCCTGTCAATCATTTGGCAGGATTTTTTTTGACTGTTATTTGTCAAGTGTTTTAGGGGAATTATAAAGCTGTGTACCCATCATGCTTTTTTCAATCGAGTAAATCCATTTCTTGTCGATTTGAAATGACAATGCCTTACAACTACAATCTCATGGCTTTTAAACTTACCGATCGCTTTAACTCGTGCCAATTATGGTCTTTTCCTCTAGCACTAATTTCTCTTGTTGGAATAAGAGCGATCGCATCTGCTCAAATCATTCCCGATAATACTCTACCTCAAAATTCAATTGTTGCGCCCAACGGAGACATCATTGAAATTACGGGAGGAACAAGAGCAGGAAACAACCTATTTCACAGTTTCGAGCAGTTTTCAATCTTGAATGGACAAACAGCATTTTTTGATAATACCGCCACAATTACCAATATTATTGGTCGCGTTACAGGTAATTTTATCTCAGAGATTGATGGTTTAATACAAGCTAACGGTACGACAAATCTCTTTTTACTCAATCCTAATGGGGTTATTTTTGGTTCTAATGCTGCTTTAGATATTGGTGGCTCTTTTGTAGGCAGTACTGCTAATAGTATCGAGTTTGCTGATGGTAGCCAATTTAGTGTCAATCCCCAAGAAACACCTTTATTAACTGTTAGTATTCCTATTGGCTTACAATACGGCTCAAATACAGGAAGTATTACTGTTGAGGGTGGGGGAAATAATCTGGTTCTCAATCAAGATTTTTCTATAGATCGCAGTAATCGTCCTAATGGCTTAAAAGTAGCAGATGGTGAGACTTTGGCTTTAGTGGGTGACGAGATCGAGATATCAGGGGGTAATATCACCGCAGCCGCAGGAAATATTGAATTATGGGCGGTTAATGATGGTTTAGTTTCACTGGTCAACAGTGACGGACAGCTACAAATTGAAGCGGGACAAGAACAGCTTACCTATGGCAATATCGAACTGGCTCAAGCTGCTTCTATTGATGCTAGTGGTAATAGTGGTGGTGAGATTCAGCTACAGGGGAAAAATATCACAGTTCAAGATGGTTCGGTAATTTTAACGGATACTCTTGGTAATGGTTCTGGGGGTAGCTTAAGCGTCAAAAGTACAGAATCAATTACAGTTACGGGAATTTCTGCTTTTAGCCCGATTTTTAGCGGTATTTTAGCTGATGTTGCTCCAGAAGCTACGGGAAGTGGGGGAAATGTGACCATTGAAACGAATAGCTTACAAATAAGCGATGGCGGTCAAATTTCTAGTGGTACTTTTGGAATTGGCAATGCTGGAAGTTTAACAGTTACAAGCCAAAATATCAAAATTAGTGGTGGCTCTTTTTTTGGACCTAGCGGTTTATTTACCCCTGTTGCTTTGGGTGCGAGGGGTAATGGGGGTGATTTAAGCATTGAAACTAATAGTTTAGAAATTATGGATGCGGGTCAAATCTCTAGCGGAACATTTGGCTTTGGTAATGGGGGTAATTTAACAATTAAAGCTAACGAGATTGATCTTAGTGGAGGTAACGAATTTGCTCCCAGTACTATCGATACTACAGTATTTAAAATACCAGGTATCCCAGAAGAGATCGTTCCTTTTTTGGGTGCAGGTTTCGGAAATGGCGGAAATCTAACTATAGAAACTAATAGTTTGCGGGTTTCGGATGGGGCGCAAATTGCTGTCAGTACTTCTGGTATCGGACAAGCTGGAAATTTAGCTATCAATGCCGAAAATGTTGAATTATTGGGTTTCAATGAATTAGGTCGTAGCGGTTTATTTGCCAGTGCTATTATTGAGAGTGGTGATGGTGGAGATATTAACTTAAAAAGCGATCGCCTTTCTCTAAGAGATGGCGCTACTATTAGTGGGAGTAACTTTGCTAGTCGCAATTCTGACATTCCCCCAGGAACAGGAACAGCAGGAAATATTAAGATCGATGTCAATTCTTTGAAACTAGATAGCACTATTGCTGAAGATTTTAGCAGTATTACCGCTTCAACTAATTCTCAAGCAGGGGGTGATATTACTTTAAATGTTAATGCCGATCTTGTGGTTACTAATAACAGTCAGATTACTTCTGACACTAAAGGCGAGGGCGCTGGAGGCAATATTACTCTCACAGCAGATACTTTAAAACTCAGTAGGGGTGGATTATTGAGTACTAATACCTCAGCTAGCGGTAATGGGGGAACGATTAATTTGAGTGTTAATACGGCTAATTTTAGTGATGCTGGTAGCGGTGTTTTTAGCGAAGTTACCGATACAGCTACAGGCGATGGTGGTAGTGTCAATATCTTGGCTAATCAATTTACTTTAGATAAGCAAGCTCAAATTTCTGTAAGTAGTGTAGGATTGGGTCAAGCTGGGAATATTCAGCTAGAAAGTGATCGCCTTCAAACTAACCAAGGTTTAATTACTGCTACTTCTGCACAAACTGGTGGTGGTAATATCGCGATCACTACAGATTTTATCCAACTGCAAAATAATAGTTTAATTAGTACTAGCGTTTTAGATAGTAGCGGTGGTGGTGGCAATATTGTGATCGCTAGCGATGTAGTTTTGGCGAATCATAACAGTGATATTCGGGCTAATGCAGTATTAGGCGCGGGAGGTAATATTAATATTGAGACAGAAGTAATTTTTACTTCTCCTAGTAGCGAGATTGATGCTAGTTCCGAATTTGGTTTAGATGGTGTAGTAGAAATTAACAATCCTGATCCAGAAAAACAATTTGGTTTAACCTCACTACCTGATAAGATTAGCGATCCGACTCGACTAATTCTGGCTAATTGTCCTGTAGATCGCGATAATGTCATGGCGGTTGTCGGCAAAGGGGGATTACCTGACAATCCACATCAAAGTCTTAGAGGTCAATCAATTTGGCAAGATTTACGTTTAACTAATAACAGTGTCTCAGAAGGAGTGGAAATAAATAATAATTCTGCTGCTAGTAGGATACAACCTATTCAGAAGACACAGATTATTGAAGCTAAAGACTGGATAATTAACGATAAAGGAAATA
>DAXETX010000318.1:0-28684 GCA_051155735.1 Xenococcaceae cyanobacterium | reverse complement strand
ATAACAATCTGCTCTAACTCTATTAACGACTAACAACTAATCAATCATCAGGAAATTAATTAGAATAACTATAGATACCAAGAACGCCAGCATTTCCAAGTCCAATCGGGATTTTTTTGATAAAAACGCAATTCCCAATTTACCTCAGCTTTTAAATCGATAATTTCTGTTGCTAAATCCTGTAGTTTTTCGCCATATTCAAAATTAAAATCATAAGCTAAACTGAGATGCAACCAATCTTTCAATCTTAGCTTTTCTTGACGAGTTGGTGAGTTTTCTAAGCGCGCAAAGTTATTAACTAATTGTTTAAGATTATCAGCTTTTAATTCTAAACCATGCCAAGTTTCATTAAAAGTTATTTTTTTAATTTTAATATCTAAAGATAAGTTATTATTTTTCGCTTCAAGATATGCTCGCTCTAAAGCTTCAAGATAAAAGGAAATTGAACTTAATTCATCAGTAAAAAATCCTGTTAA
Organism: Xenococcaceae cyanobacterium; assembly: GCA_051155735.1. Classification (GTDB taxonomy): domain Bacteria; phylum Cyanobacteriota; class Cyanobacteriia; order Cyanobacteriales; family Xenococcaceae; genus JASJCP01. Next base: position 28,208 of record DAXETX010000318.1, on the reverse strand, counting down.
AGTACAGTGAGGCGGATATTTATGTGCCGTGTTTTTTCCAGCTAATTCTCGACTTTGCTGAAAATAATTTTCAAGCTGAATATTTAACTCTCCCATAGGACAAGCATAAATAATGAATGGCTTTTGGTGATTGAGATTTTCTTGATTCATTATTGATTTATATTGTTTATAACAATTAGACAGACAGAGAATTAATTCTCTGACTTATATCTAACTTATTTATATAGAGTTCCTCACAGTCATGAGGGATGAATTGCAACTATTTTATATTTAATTACACCCACCTACTCAATTAATTCTTCAGGCAACTCTGTTGCCATTTTTAAATACTTCTAAAATTCTCGGTATCACACCATCATTATGGACAGTAATAAAATCAGCTTTTTTTCCTACTTCTAAGCTGCCAATTTCACTATCTAAATTAATAGCATTAGCGGAATTGAGAGTAACCAATTTAATTACTTCGTGCAGAAGTCGATCGGTTTGCTGACTAATCATAAATACCGCTTGCAATAAACTTCTAGGAACATAATCAGAAGAGAGAATATCTACCAATCCTAATTCCACTAATTCCATCGCGGAAACATTACCCGAATGCGAACCGCCTAACACGATATTGGGCGCACCCATAAGTATCTGTAAAGCGTTGCTGTGCGCTTCTTTAGCTGCATCGATAGTAGTGGGAAATTCTGCTAAAACTACGCCTTGGGCGATCGCCTCTTGGACATGATCTACCGTTGCATCATCATGACTAGCCAGAGATATGCCTTTTTTTTGAGTCATTTGTACCAAAGCTTGACGGTTTTCTTGGGCGTATTGGCGTTGATTTTCCAGACGCGTCGCGATAAAATCTTCCATCTCTTCTATTGGTACGCCATGTTTACCGACATAGTATTGTTTGTACTTATCCACATTCACAAACTGACGTTGACCAGGTGTATGATCCATTAAAGAGATCAGTGCTAATAAAGGATGCTGGATAAAAGGTTCAACAATCTGGGAGAGATGTTCGTAACCCAACTCGCACCGCAAATGTAGCAGATGATCCGCGTTAAATCTTCCTGCTGCTTGTCCTGTTGCTACTGCATCGATCATCGGCGCGTAATGATGGAGACGTAAAGAATCTTCTTTGGGCTTAACATCTCCAATAGCGATCGCATCACAAACTGTCGTAATTCCAGAACTAATCAAATCGCGATCATGATTAACTGCTGCTGCATCTAAATCCCATCTTACTCCAGGACGAGGCGCGATACACCTTTCGAGATTATCAGTATGTAGTTCAATCAATCCTGGTAAGAGATAGTTACCAGCACCATCTTGTCCTTGGGATACTATTCCTGGTTGAATATCAGTGATGATGCTGTTTTTAATCGCGATCGTGCCTAATACTTCTTCTGTTGGTAAGAGCAAGCGGTAATTCGTATATACCTGTTCTGTCATGACAATTGCCGATAGCTTTATTCTGGCAGTTTAAATTACTTTAACAATATTGGAAATTAAGGCAAGTTTAGCTTTGAGTTAACTTTTTAGCTGCTTCAGAAAAATCGCCAAACCCTAACTAGGGATAAAAACTCAACATTGGTAGTCCTAATGTTTCCTTCCAACCCATCATCAAATTTAGACATTGTACTGCTTGACTAGCTTGACCTTTCATCAAATTATCGATCGCCGACATCACAATGACTCTGCCTGTACGCGGATCGACTTCGACGCCGATATAACAAAGATTAGTGCCATAAGCCCATTTAGTTTGAGGATAGATCCCATTGGGCAAAATATTGACACAAGGCGATGCCCGATAGAAGGCGTTATAAATAGTAATTAAATCTTCTCTGACTAAACCAGGGTCGCGCAGCGTCGCATAAACTGTGGCTAAGATGCCTCGCACCATGGGAATCAGATGAGGTGTAAACTGGACTTTAACATCTTGATGCGCCAAATCACGGCAAATCTGCTCAATTTCTGGAGTATGGCGATGATTTGCTACTCCATACGCCCCTAGAGAATTATCCGCTTCGGCTAACAACAGATTAGTTTTAGCTTGACGACCACCGCCAGAAGTTCCCGATTTAGCATCAATAATCGCAGTTTCAGGCAAAATTAACCCTTGTTTGAGTAAAGGTGATAAAGCCAGCAAGCTAGCAGTAGGATAACAACCAGGACAACCAATTAATTGCGAAGCACTAATTTTATCGCGGTATAGTTCGGGTAGTCCATAGACTCCTTGAGAGGCGATCGCTGTATCAGTGCGTTCTTTTTTATACCAAGCAGTATAAGTAGCTAAGTCGCGAAACCGATAGTCAGCAGATAAATCTAAAACTTTACAGCCTTTGGCAATTAGCTGAGGCGTCATTTCGCAAGCCAGTCCATTAGGTAAACCCAAAAATACTACCTGACAGCGGGAGGCAACTGCATCTAAATCAATAGCTTCGATCTCAAGGTTGATTCGGTGAAACAAGTGAGGGTAAAGGGAAGCAAATTGTTTACCAGCGCTGCTATCTCCTCCTAAATAAACAATTTCTAACTCAGGGTGTTCTAACAACAATCTAACTAACTGAACTCCGCCATATCCTGATGCGCCGATAATTCCTACTGCTACTTTACTACTCATAAACTTAGTTGTTATCCCTGATATTCTTATTAATTTTACAAACCTAAATCAATTTAGCAAGCTAAAAATTTTAAAATTGTATTAGAAAGAATAGTTACTATTGAGGAGAGATAATGCAACGACACACTTTTTTAGCAGATTCCTCCGTAAAAGCCATTAAGAGATGGCGTTATGCAATTACTTTTGCCTTAATGTTGTTGATTTGGGTACAAGCCAAACCAGCTAATGGTTCTGAAATCAATCTTAATCATCTTAACGGTTTGTTTACGCCTACGGCTGCACAACGATTTTTTGAAGCAGGAAGAGAAGACTTTGAATTTGAAGTTAGAACCTTAGTCCAAATGAATGAGTCAGAATTTACTGGGGATATTTTGCAGATAAAAACCGAATTTGATGAATTACCAGAAAGTAGGTTAAATCTAATACACGATCCAGTAACTTCAACCTCTATGACTGACCCAGTGGAGTAAGAGCTTAAAAATAATCTTACTATTCATACAAAAGTTCTTCAAAACAAACTTGTCCTACTTCAATTAACTGATTAGAAGCAGTTTCGTCGGTTTCGGCTGCGGTATTAAGTTGTTTAAATTCGGCAAGCGTATATTTTTGCTGAAATTCTCTGAGAGTACACTGACAAAGTTTTTGCGCTTCTACTGCTGCTAATCCTTCTTGCATCGAAGTTTCCTGACAATCTTGCATATACTGTTGAGTGTATTCTGGCGGGTAGGCTTCAGCAACTTCTGGTGTAGTTTCTGCTGTGACGATCAAAGTAGTAAAAGATAGGGTAATCAAAAAACTGAAGAATGCTCTAGCCATAAAAAAACTCTAGGTTATACTGCACTTTGATGTTGAAAAATCAGCAAAAGTTCCCCTAATATCTATTGAGTTTTGCCAAAATAAAACCCAATTGCACTACCAATTAGGGTGGATTGGGAGGTAATTACCAGAGTCAGAATTTCTTTTCGATCTTCTCCCGCCATTCCCCAACTAATCAGAACCAGACATAGTAAAATTGTTGCGCCATAGATACTAATAAGAATAATCGCGAAGATACCTCTGGTAGATTTTTGGGACTCCGCAATTCTGGCTTGATCAGACTTTTCTTCGATAAAGTTTTCTTGGTAAGACTTGACTTCTAACGGGGCTTTGGTTGCTAAGAGATCTATATCTTCTAGATCGTTAATTTCTGGTTCTGTCTCTGTTTCTAACTCCGATGGCGAAAGCTGAGAGTCTTCTTGTTCCACTACCGAAAAACAACCTCTCGCAGCGTTTTATCAGACTTTTGAAGCAAAATTTTGCTGTTTTCTTGAATTTCACTCTCAATATAAGCTTCAGTGGCGATCGCCCTTCGGATGGCATCAGTCATGGTAATTCCATGACGGCTAGCGATCGCATCTAACTGTTTAATTGTTTCTAACGGTAGCAGGACAGAGACTCTTTTGGTTTGATTTTTCTCTGGATTTGTCGCTCTTTCTCTAGCTGTCATCGTGTTGATTTACTAATTTGTCTGCAAATTATACCCATATTATCAATTTTTACTCTCAGCTTAGGTGATTAATTTATCCCTTGAGATTGATCGAGTTTAATCCCTCTAATGGAATAATCTAATAATTCTATGGGATGGATCACTAGGGGTTGGCGCTCTTTAAACTGTAGATGTTTAGTAATTTGTAAACTACAGCCAGGATTAGGAGAAGCAATTACATCAGCACCTGTATTAATTAAATTAGTCACTTTTTGCTGACCTAATTCATTAGCTACCTCTGGTTGCAACATATTATAAATTCCGGCACTACCACAACACAAAGCAGCATCTATTGGTTCTTTTAAGACAATTCCTGGAATTTTTTTGAGTAATTGACGCGGTTGTAAACTAATTTTTTGTCCGTGAAGTAAATGACAAGCATCTTGATAAACTATTTTTAATTCTCGCTCGCTTAAAGGAGATAGTTTAGTCATTAACTTGATGCTAGCTAAAAACTCTTGAACGTCTTTAACTTTATCAGCAAAATCTTGAGCTTTGGTAGCATATAACGGATCATCTTCTAAAATATGTCCGTACTCTTTGAGAGTATGTCCACAACCAGCAGCATTAATAATAATCGCATCGACATTTGTATCCGCAAAGCTATCAATCATCTGTCGGGCTAACTGTTGGGCTTGGGCTTCTTGTCCTTGATGGGCGGGTAAAGCAGCACAACAACCCTGACTTTTCGGAATGATGACTTCGCAACCATTAGCAGTTAAAACCCGAACTGTCGCTTCATTAACAGGGGAGAAAAACAATCTTTGAACACAACCTAAAATAACTCCCACCCGATAGCGAGTTTCGCCTTGGGCGGGAATAACCCTCGGTAGCTTATCTTGTAAAGATTCAGCGGTAATCTGCGGTAAGATAGACTCCATTGCTGCTAGCCTGGGGGATACTCGCTCCAAAATTTTAGTTTGACGCATTACTTGTTGCAGCCCCGACTTTTGATAAAGCCAAAAACCAGGTAGTAAGGCCCGCAACCGCTGGGGATAGGGAAAAAGATTAAAAATTAAAGTTCTAATTAATCTATCAGCTAAACTGCGAGGTTGATTTCTTTCCACTTGCGGACGAGTCGCAGCGATTAGTTTATCGTATTCGACTCCCGAAGGACAGGTAGTAACACAAGCTAAACATCCCAAACAACTATCAAAATGGGGTGAGGTAGCTTCGTCTAGGGTAGCTTCCCCTTTATTAATGGCATCCATCAGATAAATTCTGCCTCTAGGAGAATCCATTTCTTTGCCAATTACCCGATAGCTAGGACAAGTAGCCAGACAAAACCCACAATGAACACAAGTATCAATTAGTTCTTGTTTGGGAGGCTTTTTGGCATCAAAATTAGTAGTCATTAGTTTAAGATAGTTAGATTTTATTAACGAAGTCAGAGGAAGCGGAGTCTTCTCAAGGCGGAGTCTCTCTGACAAAACTGTTGGGTTTTAAGATCTGATTGGGATCGAACTTTTGCTTGATTGTTGCCATGAGGTTTAGCCCATTACCTGTATAGCCCCAAGGCTCGATTTTTTGTTTCAGTGATTTAGAGGCAGTCAAAATGGTTAAAAAACCTTGATTCATGGCACAATGCGATCGCAGTTTCGGAAGAAACTCCCTATCGGTTTCTGATAGCTGTAATTCTCCTAAACCACTACCGATGTGAATTCTGCCCCAAGTAGCTTCTGGTAATTGATTGAGTAAGCTTACTGCTTGAGTTGGTAATAATCCTAGTTTACAAACAATTGCGGTTGCTTTATGGGGTACTCTGATTATTTCTGATAATTGTTCCCATAACTTGGCTTCATCTGGCTCAAAATATTCTCTAAATTCTAAATCTAGAGGCTGTAGCAGTAATTGTAATTGCCGAGACTGTTCGGTGATACTTTCAGCAATAGTTTGAAACCTTACTAACAACCCCATCGTTTCACTGCCAAATAACTGCTTACTAACAGCAGGAGAAACTAAATCCGCAGCCACAGGAGTTAAACCCGAATTCCGCAATGATTGGCTTAGTTGTTGTATTTTTGTTTCTGTTCCTAACACTAAAAGAGTTCGGGATGCTGGCGGTAAAGGATAGGTACGAAAAGTAACTTGCGTAATAATTCCGAGAGTGCCATAAGAACCAGTAAACAACTTCATCAAATCGTAGCCAGCGACATTCTTCACAACTCTGCCACCAGCTTTGGCAATCTTGCCATCGGTACGGACAAAAGCCAATCCTAAAACTAAATCTCTAATTCCGCCATAACGCTGGCGCAGACTTCCTGTATCGCCAGTGGCGACAATTCCACCGATAGTCGCCTGATGGGGATAAGCAGGATCGATCGGTAAAAACTGCTTAGTAGCTGCCAGGGTAGCTTGTAAATCTGCTAGTTTAACTCCTGCTTCGACAGTCACAGTTAAATCATCCACCGCATGTTCGATAATGCGATCGCATTTTTGGGTACTAACTACTAATTGAATATTTTGCGTCAGTCCACCCCAATCGAGTTTACTACCATTACCGCAGGGAATAATGCCCCATCTATTAGCATTAGCTGTTTCTACCACACTCGCTAGAGTTGCAATCGTATCGGGAAATACCCCACAAATCTCTTGAGTCTCCCCTAGCACCGACTCAGTAACTTTTTGTTGCCAATCAGAATTAAGTTCCGTAAATTTAACCAAAGCTGCGTTAGCGGTTAAGTTGATTTTTGGTGCATCTCCCATGAAATTTTCAATTATTGTAAAGTATTTTTGAAAGCGATCTTATATAATCTTAATAACTTAACTAAGCATTTTTTCGGAACAAAATCTTTTTTAACGCCTAAAAAACCAGTATCAGCGCATTTTCGATCTTGCAGAGCTTTTTAGCTTGGAATATTCAGTGATTTTACATACAATCATGATGACAATAGTCAGAGATTACTCCAACGTAAAAATGGTGAGAACCTGCGATCAGAATCTGGCGCAGTTTTGAGGCACGATCTCTAGAGGTAACCCTAGAGCTTGTCAGCTTCACCGAGAGACGCTGGAACAAACTCTGACCGTTGGTGAATCATTAAATGCATATTCTCTATGATAGTCAGATTTAACTTTGGTCCAGAATCTTCTTTTGTCCCCAATGGATACATTTCAGATTTTGGTGAAGCTTATAGTGAAAGCAACGGTTATGGTTGGATCACTCAAGCTAGTGTGGATGAGGATACCGTAGTACCCCTAAGTATTGTAGGAAACGCCAGAGAACGTAGTTTACCTGACGATCAATTAGTCGATACTTTAATCCATCTCCAATATCCTGCCATCTTTGATAATCCTACATCTGTCACTACTCCCGCAGCTTGGGAATATGAAGTAGAAAATGGTCGGTATCGAGTTACAGTAGGTGTTGGCGACCCAGCCTTTACCGATAGCATCCATGCAATTAATCTTGAAAATATCAACGCTATTTCTGGGTTTGTGCCGACAGAGAACGATCTGTTTCGAGAAGCAACTAGGATTGTCGAAGTGACTGATGGCAGACTAACTCTCGATGCAGTTGGCGGGGAAAATACAAAACTTAATTTTGTCGAAATCGCCCCTGTTACGGAAGTTAGAATCAACTTCGGACTAGAAGATTCTGATGTACCATTAGAGTATTTTCGCGATTTTGGGCAAGCTTATTCTGAAATCAGAGGTTACGGCTGGATTACTCAAGACAGTATCGGTCAGGTTAATCCGATTCCCCTTAATGTTAGCGCTAATGCCCGCGATCGCGGTGCGATCTCAGATAATTTGATGGATACCCTGATTCATATGGAGTATCCTGAAGCGTTAAATACCTCTGATGCGGTAACTACTCCTGTTGCTTGGGAATACGCCATTCCCAACGGAACTTATGAAGTTACTATTAGCGTGGGAGATGCCGTTTTTACCGACAGTACCCATGTGATTAATCTAGAAGGGGAAGAAGCTTTCTCTTTTACTCCTACCGAAGAGGAGAAATTTTTCGTCGCCACTGAAACCGTTGCCGTTAGTGACGGAAAATTAACTGTTGATTCTATGGGTGGCGACAATACCAAAATTAACTACATTGAAATTAATCCTGCTATTGATTCAGACATAGTTGATGTTACGGTAAACTTTGGCGCGCCCGATTCTCCAACACCTGATGACACTATTTTAGACATTGGACAAGCCTATGATAGCAGTCGTGGTTATGGTTGGATCGAACAAGGTACTAGCGGTGCTGAGGCGATACCACTGTCTTTAATTGAAAATGGACGAGATCGCGATACCTTAGACGATAGGCTACTAGATAGCTTTGTTCATATGCAGTATCCCGAAGGCATTAGTAATCCTAGTGCTGTTGATACTCCTGGTGCTTGGGAATATGATTTACCTAATGGCGAGTATCGCGTCACCGTAAGTGTGGGAGATGCCTTATTTGTTGATAGCAACCATGCCATTAATATCGAAGGCGTATCCGTTATTTCTGACTTTACTCCTGTTTCCGCTAATGATTTATTTAGAGTTGGTACACAAATAGTCGAAGTTAATGATGGCAAATTAACTATTGATGCGATCGGTGGTACTAATACTAAACTCAATTACGTCGAAATTCAAAGTATTATGGATGAAACTCTAGAAAGTTCAAGTGACTTCATTTAAATTGATTGATGATTAATGACATTTTTAGCAAGAGTTAGTAGCTAGTAACTACTAGCTTTTTTTTATCTTTAGTTTTAACTTCCCCAAAAATGACTGAATCGAATCTTTATAAACAACAGGTTACGGCTTTTTTTAATCAAAAAACTCAGTATGATAACGATTTTACCTACAAGCGAGCCATAAAATTATTTAACTGCATCCCCTTATCGCCAGGAGAAAAAATCCTTGATGTCGCCACAGGAACTGCCATAATTGCGATCGCAGCTTCCGAAATTGTCGGAGAATCAGGAAAAGTTATCGGCATCGATCTTTCTCCAGGAATGTTAGCCCAAGCCAAAGCTAAAATCACTGCTAAAAACATCACTAATATTCAATTAATCGAAACTGATATCGAGCAGATCGAATTTCCCGCCAATCATTTTGATGGGATTTTTTGTTCTTCCTCAGTTCCCTGGTTTACCAATCTTCCTGCGGTTTTGCAAGCTTGGCATCGTTGGTTAAAACCAGGGGGAAAAATTGCTTTTTCTTGCTATTCACAAGAGTCTTTCTTGACGCCTTTAATTGTTAGATTGTCCCAGGAAGTTTGTGATCTTGCTGTACCAGATTGGAATAGTCTGACAGGTACTCCCGAAAAATGCCAAAATTTATTACAACAAGCAGGATTTAGCAATATTACTATCACTAGCGAACAATTAGGGCATTATTTAACCGTAGCTACCGCAAAGCAAACTTGGAAAGGCGATCGCACTTGGATTAATCCCCACGGCAATCCCCTAACCAAATTATCTGCAATCCAATTACAAAAGTTAAAAGCAGCTTACGATTTAGCAATTGAAAAACTAGCAACAGAGTCAGGAGTGTGGCAAGATATTACGCTTTTTTTGGTTGTAGCTGAGAAATAGGAGGTAGTAGGTAGTGGTTGATGACTAATGACTGGTTAGTGGTTATTTACTTACTACTTGCTACTTGCTACTTGCTACTTGTCCCCTAACATCTTAGGTTAACCAATCCAAAATATACTGATTAACAATTTCTGGTTGCTCATCATGAGGACAATGACCAGCACCAGGAATCGGATAAAACTCGACCTTTTTTTGGGTTGCTGCTAAATCTTGATAGATTTTTGCCCCCTTAATTGGTGTCCAAGGGTCATCTTCTCCCCAGAGAATTAACAACGGATGTTGCAATTGCGGAAGTAACTCTTGAGGTGTCGCGCCAGGAGGGGCAGTTAATACCGAAGCAAATACCTGCTGTGCGCCAGGATCGCAAGAAGGTTGATAAAGCATCTCGACCAAATCATCAGTTACCGCAGCGCGATCGCGATACACTTGATACAAGGTCTTACGAATCCGATTTTTTTGCCGAATCCGCTCAAAAATAAATTTACCAGTAATCGGAGAGCTAACTAACTTGGTAAAACCACCCATAATTAATCGTAACGGTAAATTTAGCTCGTCAGGACGATGATTTAAACCCCCTGCGCAATTAATTAACACTCCTCCTGCTGCAATCTCAGGGTAATTAGTGACTAACATCAAACTCAGCAACGCCCCAATCGAGTTACCCACAAACACTGTAGGTTGGTTAATTTGCTCTTGCCAAAAATCCCTAATTTGTTCTTGCCATAGTTCTAGAGTGTAATCTAAATTAGGTTTGGCTGAACCGCCAAAACCCAGCAAGTCAAGGGCATATACTTGATAACCAGCAGCAGCTAGCACTGGAAGATTTTTTTGCCAGTGTCCGATAGATGCACCAAAACCATGAATTAATAGTAAGGGTTTTCCTGCTCCTACTAAGGTATAGCGAATTTTGTGTCCTTGCCATATCCAATCAAGTTGTTCAAAGCTTTTATCGATAATTGCTGTCAAAACTCGCTTCACTCCAATGCTGAATATTTTTGCTAATTTAAAATGATTTTAAACAATTTCTCTAGTCCTTAGCCAAAGGTTAGGAACGCTTTCAAAGTCTCAGATTGAAATACCAACCGCTGTAAATTCCCAAAATTTTGGTTTGATTCGGTAATAACCTGTTAAATTTTGTAAATATAACGCAAAAAAGCTCAAATATACCAAAAAGCAACCATAGACTAAAAGACAATGCAAATATACTTATAGGTTAATTGCTCACTTTTTTTCTGTAATTGCATGATTCCGCTACAACTAACCTTAAAAAACTTTTTGAGCTATCGTGATGCAACCTTAGACTTTCGGGGTTTACACACTGCTTGCATTTGCGGTGCTAATGGCGCAGGGAAATCTTCGTTATTAGAAGCTATCACTTGGGTAGTATGGGGTAAAAGCCGTGCTGCGACTGAAGATGATGTGATTCACGGGGGAGCTAAAGATGTGCGAGTCGATTTTGATTTTAGCTGCAATAATCAAATTTATCGCATCATTCGTTCTCGTTCTAGAGGGAGAAATAGTGCTTTAGAATTTCAAGTTGCAACTAATCAAGAGAAATTTCGCTCGATTACAGGAAAAGGAATTAAAGCAACTCAGCAAGAGATTATTGATTGTTTAAAGCTAGATTACGATACTTTTATTAATTCTGCCTATTTACGTCAGGGAAGAGCGGATGAATTTATGATCCGTCGTCCCAGCGATCGCAAACAAATTTTAGCAGATTTATTAAAGTTAGAACGCTACGAACAGTTAGCTAATCAAGCTAAAGATAACGCCAAAGTCTATAAAGGAAAAATCGAACAGTTAGAGCAGAGTTTAATTCCTTTAACCGAACAGTTAGGAAATAGAGCTAATATTAGACAAGAAATTGCCAGCTTAACAACTCAACTACGAGAATTACAACTAGTACAAGATGAAGCGAGAAAAGAGTTAGAAAAGCTTAGAAATTTAGAAAGCTATCGTCAAGCTTGGGAAGAACAACTAAGTTTGCAACAGGTACAATATCAAAATTTAATTCAAGACTGCGATCGCTTACAACAAGATATTCGCAATATTGAAACTCAACAACAAGAATTAGCCAAAATCTTAGCCAGCGAAACCGAAATAATCACAGGATATAATACTTTATTGAGTTGGCAAGCACAAGAAACTGAGTTTGCAGCAAAGTTTACTAGATATCAAGAAGCGCAACAGCAAAAACAACAATTAGAAAAACAACTACTGCAACAAAGAAATGAACTAAATCTGCAAATTCGTCAAACTCAAACTCGTTTGGAAAGCATTGAACAACAAGAACAAGAAATTAAACAAGTTCTCGCTAAGGAAGCGAAAATTACCGCAGCAGTAATTAAGTTTCAAAATAGTCGTAACAAGTTAGAACAATTAGATAAAATTCAACAGTATATTTCTCCATTATTACAACAAAAATATAATTTACAAACAGAAATTGAAAAAACCCAAGCTAGATTAACTGCTAAATTAGATCAATTACAAATTTCGGTAGCGCATTTATCAGAGCAAATTGCCAAAGTTCCTCAGATCCGTAATGCTGTTTTAACTGTTGATTCTCAAATCGAAGCCTTAGAAAAAAAGAAAGTTTATCAAAAACGAGTTGAAGAAAAAGGTTTAGAAAGAAGAGAGTTTCAACAAAGATTACAAGATAATCAAAGAAACCATGAAAAACAATGGCAAGAGTTACAACAAAAATTAGAAATATTATCAGTTCCCGATGCTATTTGTCCTCTATGTGAGCAAGGATTAGATGAACATCACCGTCATCAAGTTATTAATAAAACTCATCAACAACAAGAAGCAATTAAAGAGCAAATTTGGACAATTCGAGAGCAATTAGCAGTATGCGAAAAAGAATTACAATTACTCAGACAAGAATATAAAGTAATATCTCAAGAAATCAATAGTTATGACTCGCTTCAGCAACAATTAGGACAATTAGAAGCCCAACTAGAAGCGACAGAAGAAACTTATCAAAGATTGCAAGCAATTAAACAAGAAAAAGCTGATTTAGAACAATCACTACAACAGCGCAATTATGCGCAACATTTACAATCAGATTTACAACAAATCGAAGCTAAAATTGTAGCCTTAGATTATGATGAAAAAACTCATGCTCTAGTCAGAGAAGAATTTAGAAATTGGCAATGGGCAGAAATTAAACAAGCTAAAATCGAAGATGCCAAAAAGCGTCAAGCAAAATTAAGCCAACAAAAGCCAGAATTATTAGCAACAATTAATAGTTTAAAACAACAAGGCGATCGCCTTACTATTGACTCAGAAATTCAACAGCAAATTCAACAAGTAGAACAATATATAACCGAATTAGGTTACGAACAATCGCAACATCAAAACTTATTACAATCTCTCCGTCAAGGACAATCTTGGCATTTACAATATCAACAACTGCAACAAGCTAAAAAACAAGAGCCTCAACTACAAAATAAACATCAAGAATTAACTAGATTACTCCAAGAAAAATTAGTAGCTAAAACCACAACTCAAACCCAATTAAACAACTATTTACAACAGCAAACAACAGTTAACAATCACAGTAACGAAATCCAAGAATTAGAACAAAAAATTTATCAACATCGTCAACAATTAGATGTTTTAATTAGTCGCAAAGGTAGTTTAGAACAAGCTTTAGTCCAAATAGATCGTATTGAAAAACAACATAACAATACTCATCAAGAGTTAGCCACAGCTAAGAAAAAATATCGCGTTTATCAAGAATTAGGGCTAGCATTTGGCAAAAACGGCATTCAAGCTCTAACCATCGAAAATATCTTACCGCAATTAGAAGCCGAAACTAACCAAATTTTAGCCAGACTCACCGAAAATCAATTTCATGTCCAGTTTATTACGCAAAAAGCCAGTAAAAGTAGTTCTAAGAAAAAAACCAAACTAATCGACACTCTAGACATTATTATTGCTGATGCTAGAGGGACTCGCCCCTACGAAACCTATTCAGGAGGAGAAGCCTTTAGAATCAATTTCTCAATCCGTTTAGCTTTAGCAAAATTACTCGCCCAAAGAGCAGGAACAGCCTTACAAATGCTGATAGTTGATGAAGGCTTTGGCACACAAGATACCGAAGGTTGCGATCGCTTAGTCGCTGCCATTAATGCGATCGCAGCAGATTTTAATTGCATTCTCACCGTAACCCATATGCCTCAATTTAAAGAAGCTTTTCAAACTCGAATTGAAGTCGATAAAGGCGAAAATGGCTCTTTTGTCAGAGTTGTTAGTTAAATGGACTAATCGGGAAACCTAAGAAAGTAAATTTAACTATTTTCTTATTATTTAATGTTATCAGTTTTGTGTATGGAACTGAGAGACATTAGCGAGAAGTTATGGATGATCAAGAATTTTTTACGCCAGATTTTGATGCTATCAATAGCAAAAGCCTTCTTCAGAGAGATATCTCTACAGTGCCAAGAAATCCAATTGGTGGAGAACTAGGAAACGAACGACTAATTATTATTGATAGTGCTGTCTCTATCTCCGAACCCCAGATAGAAACCTTTTGGCACAGTGATGCTGAAGTGGTGCAATTAGATGCCAATCAAGATGGCGTTATGCAGATCACAGATATTTTAGCAACGCGGCAGAATAATATTAGCACTATCGATATTTTTTCCCACGGTTCTGCGGGAAATTTACAGCTAGGAAATGCCACAATCAACTCCGAAACATTAGATCAGTATAGAAGTAGCCTAACTGGTTGGACTGGTGTTTCTCAGACAGCAGACATTTTGCTGTATGGTTGCGAAGTTGGTCAAGGAGAGGAAGGTCGTCAGTTTGTGGAACAATTCAGCACTTTGACGGGAGCAGATATCGCTGCTTCGGAAGACTTGACTGGCAGTGCCAACTATAACGGAGATTGGGAATTAGAATATCAGACAGGGTCAATTGAATCTACTACTCTAGCAATTGAGGAATTTGATTCAGTTTTAAGTTCCAGCCCCAGTATGCTCAAAAATTCTAACTTTAACCAAGCTTTAGACGGGACAAATTGGCTAGTAGGAAAGACAGGAAAAGTTCGGGAGTACGATCAAAATGTCGCCAAAGTGGCTTATGTAGATAATGTGCCAGGACAAGGAAGGCAGATGTACCTCAAACTGCCCCAAGAAGCCAAACTTAACTACTACGACCAGCTTTCCCTCTTTCAAGATGTCTATGGTCTAGAAACTGATAAGGTCTATGCAGTAGAAGCACGAGTCAAATGGTTAAATCCAGAAAATAAACTGCCAAGTGCCATTGTCTCTTTTTGGGCGCAAAACCCCGATAAGAGCTTTCGCGGTAAAGACTTTACCATTACTGATGGCAATGGCTACAAAAATCTGCGATTTGAATTTACCCCTACTCAAGCAGGAAAGACCCGCTTTTTCTTAGGCTTGTTTACTCACACTCAAGGGAATATTGATGACACGGAAATCTTCGTTGACGACTATCAAGTGACCGAAGTTAGTAACATTGCTCAAGGTGAAGATTCGCGTCAGGGTAATCTCTTAGGTGATAGTGGTTTTAATAACTACACCGCCAAACCTAAAGTCTGGACTGCACCAGGCGAGGGTTGGAATTACACAGTAGAGTCTCCTGTACCTGGGTTAAAACAATCTGTATTCAATGCCAACGGTAATAACAAGTTACGCCTAGAGTTACCCAAAGCTAAGAACGATAAAGACGAATTTAACACAGCAGTAACAGGAGTGTATCAAAACGTCGATCTAGTTGGCGGTCAGACCTATGAACTAGCTGCGGACTTCCAGCGACTGGCATTGAATCAATTTGTCTCTCAGAAAAATTCCATTGTTCAGTTTATGGTATATCGAGAACGCAGTAATGGAGAGCAACTGTTTCTTGGTCCAATAGATGTCGAGTTAACTAACAATAACTTGCAGTCTAAAAAATTTAGTATCGTTGCTCCTGATTCAGGAAACTATACTGTTTTGGTCAGATTGGCAGGATGGGCAAATGAAGGAAACGGTGTGGTTGTAGAGGTTGATAATGTTAGCTTAAAGCCAAAAAATTAGGCTTATATATATATTGGTTAACTCCTTGAAGCCCCCTCGTGGGGCTTTAAGGTTTTTTTGATCCTGCTTTTAACTTGTCCCAATTGAATTAAAATAAAGACAAACTTGATAACTAGATCACCACCAGAGGCAGCGCGTGAATAACATTGCGGTAATTGATTATGATATGGGAAACCTTCACTCTGCTTGCAAAGGCTTAGAAAAAGCAGGAGCAATCCCACAAATCACTGATTCGCCTCAAGCGATCGCCAAAGCGGATGCCATAGTATTACCAGGAGTTGGAGCATTCGATCCGGCAATGCAACATCTTCGTTCTCGCCATCTCGAACAACCGATCAAAGAAGCGATCGCCTCTGGTAAGCCTTTTCTCGGTATTTGTCTCGGATTACAAATTTTGTTTGATGCTTCTGAAGAAGGAACAGACCCAGGTTTAGGGATTATTCCAGGTGTCGTCAGACGGTTTCGCAGTGAGCCAGAAATTGCGATTCCCCATATGGGTTGGAATCAATTAGAGTTAACTCAACCCGATCATCCTCTGTGGCTAAAATTAGCTCCTAGTTCTTATGTATATTTCGTTCATTCCTATTACGTAGAGCCTCAAGATCCTAGGATCAATGCTGCTATGGTAACTCATGGTTCACAACAAGTCACAGCAGCGATCGCTCATAATAATCTCATGGCAGTACAATTTCATCCCGAAAAATCTTCTGACACTGGCTTACAAATTCTGGCTAATTTTGTTAGCTTGATCGATAGCAAAGTTGCAGTATAATTGAACTAATGATTTGAGAATTTACGGAAATCGCCTTTTAAAAACCTTACCTGGACAAAATACTCGTCCCACCGCTGCTAGAGTCAGAGAAGCTTTATTTAATATTTGGCAAGAAACGATTACTGGCTGTAATTGGCTTGATATCTGTGCAGGCAATGGCTCAATGGGAGCAGAAGCCTTGTGTCGCGGGGCTTCATTGGTAGTAGGAATCGAGAAAAACCGTAAAGCCTGCCAACTTACGCGTCAAAATTGGCAAAAGATCGCGACTTCCGACCAAGCCTTTCGCCTTATTCGGGGTGATGCAGTAGCCAAAATTCCCAGCTTACAAGGAACACAATTTAACCGAATTTATTTCGATCCTCCCTACGAAAGCAAATTATACGAACCAGTGCTAAACGCCCTCGTAACTTATAATTTACTAGCAGCCAAAGGAGCAATTGCTGTCGAACATAATCCTAAAATTTGGCAACCACAGATTATTTCAGGGTTAGTAATTAATCGTACTAAAATATATGGCAACAATGCTTTAACTTTTTATCAGCTTGAAAATTAGTTACCGAGCTAATTTTAGCTGTGACACTCCAAAAGGTGGAATATAATCAAGATTTTTACCAGGTTACAAAGTCACTATAAAGATTAAAAGGATTTTGGTAACTGGGCTTATGTTTCACAATCTTAAAAGTACAACCGAAAGACTAGTCACAGTATTGATGTTATTGGTAGCTTTGATTGCTTGTGAACAAGCTCCTGAATCTACATCTGAGTCAAATTATCATCACCAAGTACAGATTGAGTCTCAACCAATTGTTTTTCCCCTATCCCCAAAAACTACTAAGTTAAATTGAGCTTAGGGTTGAGATTGAGAAAATAAAATAAAGGTTGGCCTTTCAATCTGAGACAATAAATAAATGCCCCCAGATGAGTTAATTATTTGTGACAAAGGTTTAATTGATAAATGTATCGGATAGTTATGCCAAGTGCTGTATCTCTTTTTGAAGGAGTAGTAAAATAGTTCAATTAATTAGGTTCGGCTGAACTCAAACTAATCAGCAGCATCAACAAATATAAGGTGTGATATCTTCCCCACAAGAATCTGCTAGAAAACAAAGTGCGCGAAACCGTAATCCGATCAATTGTTCGTATAAAGGATTAAATTTACACAAAGCAGGAATCTTGACAATCACTCGCCCAAACACTTTTATTTCACGAGCAAAGGGACATTGGGCAGGAATCAACTTAATAATACATCTTGCTATTGATTCTTCTTTAATTTCTAAACCATCGAGCCATTGTTGAAGTAATTGGTAAGGATTGAGAAGTTTTTGGTTACGATTGTAGATTAGATTGATCATGAGTTTAATTCGTTTTACTTGACTATTGTTGTTCTATTAATAAGTTAGCAGGATATAATACAGACTTTAATATAAAAAAGTTTTATCTATAATTGAGAAAATTTATCTTTCCCTAAGTCGCAGCAGCAAGTCCTTTGAGATCTGCTCGATCTCGTTTATCAGGAACAGGGAACAGTTTGAGAGATTACCTGTTCCCTTTCAAGGGTAAACCGAGTAAAACTTATACCCCATAGGGAATACCGCGATATTTTCTCAAACCTAATTGTGATTTGTCAGTTTTAACAGGACGGCGAAGATAATATTTTTGTCCTAAGAAATGACCAGTTTGTTGGCTCATTTCAGTATCGATTTGAGAAAAAGATGTTGAGTAAGTCTGTCCTAAAAAGCGCAATTTCATAGTTTTAATGCCTCAATTCTCTAATAATTTATTGCTTTGTTAGGTGTATTAAAAAAGAGAATCGAGAAAAAATCGGGAAAAAATTCATCATTAAATATTTAACTAGTTGCATAACTCTATCTTTAGTAAGACCAACTATTTCAGGCTTTTAGTCAAAATATAAAAGAATCTAAGCTATTTTGGTTTAAAAAATCATGTCGAACAATAAAAATGCTACTGGTAAAAGCGGAACAGCAAAACCCAACACTAATGCTAACGATCAAATGGATTTAGCTGCCAAACCAGTCGATCCAGAAACAATTATTGGCGAAGCACCCGCAGCAGAACGGGCTGAATCTGCACCTGAAAATAAAGCTGCTACTGAAAGAGAAGCAGACTCAAGAAATAGCGATCGCCCTTGAGTTTATTCACAATTAACCAAACAATCCTTGAGACTATAAGCAACTTGTTGCTGTTCTGCGGTAGTAATACCAGGAAATATCGGTAAGGACAAAACTTCTGTTGCAGCTTGTTCGACTAAAAGTAGATCGCCTCGTTGATAATTCAGATGTTGATAAACAGGTTGCAAATGAAGCGGAAGAGGATAGTAGATCATTGAGCTAATTCCGCGCTGTTGTAATTGATGACGCAGCTTATCTCTAGTTAATTTCGTAGTTTTAGCAACATCCAAAATCCGAATTGTATATTGATTCCAAACACTAACTCCTCCTGAAAGTGGCAATGGTAATTTAATTTCCCTAACATTGGCGAGTAATTGTTGGTAATAAGCAGCAGCAGCTTGTCTTTGCTGATTCCAAGAGTCGAGATATGGTAATTTAATGCTTAAGATAGCTGCTTGCAGAGCATCAAGACGGCTATTTAACCCTGTCAAATCATGACGGTAAGTGACTTTAGCCCCTATTTCTCTGACTAATCCATGTTCTCGTAAGAGTTTAATTTTGTCAGCTATGGTTGCATCATTAGTCGTTAATGCCCCACCATCACCACAACCACCTAAGTTTTTGGTCGGAAAGAAACTAAAACAGCCGACATGACCGATACTCCCTACTTTCTGATTCTGCCAAGCTGCTCCTGTAGCTTGGGCGCAATCTTCGACAACATAAAGATTATCGCGATTGGCGATCGCCATTAGTTGGGTCATATCCAAAGGCTGACCAAATAAATGAACGGGAATAATCGCTTTAGTTTTTTCGGTAATCGCTGCGGGAATTTTAGTGATGTCTAAATTAAAAGTATCAGCATCTATATCCACAAATACGGGTTTTGCACCTACCCTGACGATAACCTCGGAAGTAGCAATAAAAGTAAAGGGGGTAGTAATAACTTCATCCCCTGCGCCAATCTCTAAGGCTCTTAATGCCATATAGAGAGCATCAGTACCAGAGTTACTGGCAACACAATAATTGGTGCCAATATATTGAGCAAATCGACTTTCAAAATCTGTAACCGCTGTACCACCAATGTATCTACCAGAGCGTAAAATTTCTAGAACTTTGGTTTCTACTTCTTGACTAACAATTTGATATTGTCTCGTTAGATCGACAGGGGGAATTGTATTCACTCGCATACACCAGGAATTGCTACCTAGAAGATATCAGATTGTGATTCATGGCACTAGAGTTAACCTCGATTTGAGATTTTCCCCTTTTATAGTTAACTATTTAAATCAAGCTTTTGCTCAAAGACTGATCTCTCAAATCGGTTATTTTGCAAAATTTCATTAAAATTATTGAATTGAAACTCGAAGCAAGTAGGAGGAGTGATGATTCTTTGTTTTTCTTTAAAACTCTGGGCTAATCAAGGAAAGTTTTCTTGTCGATTTGCCATTTATAAAAACTATCGGACTGTGAGCAATGCACCGTTAGACATTTTGTGGCAGAAAATTATTAATATTGCTGATGTGTCTTGGCATCCTTTATTTTCTAAGACCAACTTACCCAGAGGCTTAGTTGCGAAACCAGGTTTATTTTATCAAGTAGTAACTAGGTTGACTCCGATTCCAATTCGCCTGTTTGTTGAGAATGTTCGTCCTAGAGAATTACTTGCGATTCGGATTTTGGCAATTCCTGGAATGGAACAAAGAATTACGTATCAAGTAGAATCAACTCTTTGCGGGACTTACATTTCTTGTTTTATTACTCTTAAAGGATGGTTATCGCCTCTAATGTGGTGGTGGATTCGTCCCTATTGCGATCGCCTTGCGCTCAAATTAGCTCAAGCAGTAGAAAATCCTTTAGCAATGGATGGATAGTCGGGGCAAAATTAAGGATCTGTAGGTAAGAGCTAAGATAACTAAGTAGTAACCCCATGATGATTGTGATCTTTATCAGATGAATTTACCATTAACTAATTCTACAGATGTATTATTAGGGAAGTCTTTGGCAGAGTTGACTGCTTGGATTGAAGCTCAGGGACAGCCTGCTTATCGCGGTAAACAGTTATATCAGTGGCTCTATCAGCAAGGAGCGCGATCGCTAACTGAAATTTCGGTTTTTCCGCAGCAATTTCGCGAATCTGTGGCTGATTATCCCATCGGACGTTCTCAAATTCAGTTTCGGACAGTTGCCCCCGATGCAACTCGTAAGTATTTGTTGCAACTACAAGACGGTTTAATTATTGAAGCTGTCGGAATACCAACTGATAAACGTCTAACTGTCTGTGTATCTTCCCAAGTCGGATGTCCAATGGCGTGTGATTTTTGTGCCACAGGCAAAAGCGGATTTACCCGCAACCTTAAAACCCATGAAATAGTGGATCAGGTTTTGACCGTGCAAAATGATTTTGGACAGCGAGTTAGCAATGTTGTCTATATGGGAATGGGTGAGCCGTTAATTAATTTAGACGCAGTAGTAGCTAGTGTCAAATCTTTGAATCAAGACGTGGGAATTGGTCAGCGATCGCTTACTATCTCGACAGTAGGACTACCTGGTAAAATTCGCGAGTTAGCAGCCCATAAACTACAAATTACTTTTGCCGTAAGTCTTCATGCTTCTAATCAAGCTTTGCGAGAACAGTTAGTTCCTAGTGCGAAACACTATTCTTTAGCCCAATTACTCGCAGAATGCCGTGAATACGTCAAAATTACTGGCAGAAGAGTCACTTTTGAATATATTTTATTAGCTGAAGTCAATGACTTACCCGAAAATGCCCAAGAGTTAGTCCAACAGCTTCGAGGCTTTCAAACCCACGTTAACTTAATTCCTTACAATCCCATCTCTGAGGTTGATTATCAGCGTCCGACTCAATCGAGAATCAAACAGTTTCAAGGAATTTTGCAGCAAAATAAAATTGCTGTCAGTGTGCGCTACTCTAGAGGTTTAGCTGCCGATGCTGCTTGTGGACAATTGAGAGCCTCGCGACGGAAATAAACCTGGTGCATAAGCTTCAATGACTCTTGCTGTTTCCGAACATTGCACTAATAAATAGTCACAGTGGGGGCAAGAAGTCTGGGTAATTTTGGCTTTTAAGAGATTAATTCTTGTAGCGCGATCGCCACAATTAGGACAGTAAATATTTTGAATTTTAGGCATTATTTATTTAAATAAAGATTATTAACTAAAAAACCAATGACGATCAAAAATCAATTTTGTGAATTATAAAATTATATTTTTCCTATTTTAGGCTTGATCCTTAGCTATAAGTCCTAAAATTTTATGATTCTTTAAGAAGTTTTTTCATATTTTGGAAACTTCTCATTGCCGAAGACAAGATATCCCTAATCGCCAAATTTCGCAAAAATACTTTTTTGGGTTAATATTCCCAAAGTTTCAGAATCAATAGTTGAACAAACAATGGATATTCAATGGCAAAGCGATCGCAATTACGAAGATATTATTTATCAAAAATGGGATGGTATCGCCAAAATTACGATTAACCGACCCCATAAACGCAATGCTTTTCGTCCCAAAACTGTCTTTGAAATGTATGATGCCTTTTGTGATGCTAGGGAAGATAGCACTATTGGTGTTATTTTGTTAACTGGTGCAGGACCTCATACTGATGGCAAATATGCTTTTTGTGCAGGAGGCGATCAAAACATTAGAGGAAAAGCAGGATATATTGATGATGCTGGTGTACCACGCCTTAATGTTTTAGATTTACAAAAACTAATTCGTTCTTTACCCAAGGTAATTATTGCTCTAGTAGCTGGTTATGCCATTGGCGGGGGTCATGTTTTACATCTGATTTGTGACCTAACTATCGCAGCAGATAATGCTATTTTTGGGCAAACAGGTCCAAAAGTAGGAAGTTTTGATGGCGGTTTCGGTGCTAGTTATTTAGCGCGTATCGTGGGACAAAAAAAAGCTAGAGAAATTTGGTTTTTGTGTCGCCAGTATAATGCCCAACAAGCTTTAGACATGGGATTAGTGAATCAGGTTGTCCCAGTAGCAGAACTAGAAACTGAGGGGATTCAGTGGGCGCGAGAAATTTTGCAAAAAAGTCCTATTGCAATTCGTTGTCTTAAAGCTGCTTTTAATGCTGATTGTGATGGACAAGCAGGGCTACAAGAATTAGCAGGCAATGCTACCTTGCTTTATTACATGACTGAGGAAGGTGCAGAAGGCAAACAAGCTTTCTTAGAAAAACGACAGCCTAATTTTCGTCAATATCCCTGGCTGCCTTAATTGGTAAAGTTATTAAAAAACTTTATTTTAGGGAATTGGTATAAGGTGCGGTTTATTTTGAGCAAAAAAAATAAAAAATTTAATTAAGAAGTTAAATCTGCTGTACTAAGCTTTACTGCTGAGGCAGATGTAACTCGATCTCGATCAAGATAGCTAAAAGAATTCTCCAAATGTACAATCTCTTCTAAACTCTTCCAGGTAGGAGAAAAAGGATAACGAGCCAAAGTACAAGTTTGCCAAGTGCTGTTAACTGGAACACCTAGTTTCTGGCAACTACCGCCTCTCCTTCCTTCAGGATTGAAATAGCGACAGTGACGGCAAGTAGAGTTCAAAAAATTGGCTTTATTCATTGGAATTAAATTGTAGTATCGCTTTTTATCTGTCTTGATTCATTTCCATTGTGCTTATGTTGGGTATTCTTGTTTATCGAATTCAACCCTAGATTCGATCAAGGTTTTCGCGATCCCCAATAGTTTTTTTCTTTATATTATTTTTAGTATTGGTTAATAATTGTACATAACCAACTTAAATTTAGTATTTTGAAATACAAAAAATTTTTAGCTTTTTCTCGGTAAAAACATCTATATCTTTTGGGGGATCATGAGTAATTGATGTATATAAGATAATAAAGTTTTTATAAATACTAGTTATTTTCTTGAGTTTGAGTTGGAGGACGATATTCTAACGACCATTTGTGAGCAATACAATGACAACACATTTGCCAACGTTCTAGTTCTATCGCAGGTGTAGGAGAACCACATTGTGGACAAGAAAAATAAGATTCTACTGGGGATTCTATTCTAGCTTTGAGTTGCTCTAACCATTTTTGTAGTGCTAGTTTGGGATCGTTTATTTTAGTTTCATCATTGGCTATTGTGTCAAAGTCGAGAGAAGCTTTAGTTTGAGGCAGTTCGAGATCTCGATCTGGGTCAGAGAGACCCCGCCGTGAAACGACGGGGCTTCCTCTGACTTCGTCAATGGCAATTTTAGAAGCTGCATTTGATATTTCCGCATTTTTATTTACGTCTTCTTGAGGAGAAACTATATTATTCGGTAATTTATGCCAGTTAGTAGTAGAGAATCGAATATCAGTGAGAGTAAAAGTAAGTTGAGCATTAAGTTTTTTAAGCAAGTTATATCTCTGTAAAGATAGTTCTTGCGCCCATACTGCGCTGGAAGTAGCTACCCATAACACCTGACGTGAAATAGAGATAGGGCAAGTATTTTGGGCGATCTTTTGATTAATGATTTTTTGCCAGCATCCTTTGACTTCACAATATTGTTGGTATTGTTCCCAACCTGGTTGTTGAGTAATTTGCTGCAAAATATTTTTGAGAGAATTGGAGAACATTGGTAAGCAGTAATCAGTTATCAGTTATCAGTTATCAGTTATCACCTCATCAGTCATTAACTAATAACAAGCAAGAGCAATTTTTCCTGTCATTGAACCTCTTTCGAGAGTTTGATGAGCGATCGCAGCTTCTGCCAGAGGAAAGGTTTGCTGAAGATGAATGGTGAGTTTGCCTTCATCGATCCAAGTGGCGCACTGTTGGAGAATTTCTCCGTGATACTTTTGGGCTGATCCAATATTTTGCAACATGGGGGTTAGCATTAACTCTAGACCGAGGCGTAAATTGCGATTGCGTGCTGTTTTGAGTGTCCCCAAATTATAATTTGGTTCGAGAGTGGTTACTAAGTCACCATAAACTTTGACAGCGTTGCAAGTATCAAAAAAAGTTTGACCACCAACAGTATCGAAAGCTAAATCAACTCCTGTATTGTCTGTCCACTTTAATACTGCTTCGACAAAATCTATTTGTTTGTACAAAATCGGTTCATCTGCACCCAACTGACGCACTAGCCTAGCTTTATCTGGCGAACCAACAGTAGTGCAAACTGCTGCACCTTTAATTTTTGCGAGTTGAATTGCGACATGACCCACACCGCCAGCACCACCATGAATTAAGACTTTTTGTCCTGAAGTGAGTCTTCCGCGATCGCATAAAGCTTCCCAGGCGGTAATGAGTACTAAAGGTGCTGCTGCTGCTTCGGCAAAAGTTAATGACTGGGGTTTGGGTGCGACAAAATGTTCTGCTACTAGGGTGTATTCCGCATAGTTTCCTGTGCCAGATTTGCCTAAACCTCCAGCACAAAAATAAACTGCATCTCCTGGTTGAAATTGGGTTACTGCTTCGCCTACGGCGACGACGATTCCAGCACCATCACAACCTAAAATAGCAGGCATTTCCTCTGGATAAAATGTGCCACGGCTACGTATTTTCGTATCAATCGGATTTATTCCTGCTGCTTTTAGTTGAACCAGTAGTTGTTTGGGTTGAGTGATTTGGGGTTGAGGGATCTCTTGCAACTGTAAAACTTCAGGTGTCCCTGGTTGGGTCATGATAATTGCTTGCATCGCTATCAGTTTAAATCTTTTTTGTTAAACATTTTAAGTTGCTTACCGCCATATTTACGATAAAAATGAAATGTATATGGTAAGGTACAGCAGCGAAATTTTACAATCACTATGAATCAAGACCAAACAGCCAAAACTCTAGGAGATTGGGCTTATATTGCGATCGCTAAACATGATCAAAAAATTCTGCAACATGAGTCTTTAGTTTTAAAAGATCGCGACCCCGAAAACTTACATCAAATGCGAGTAGGAATGCGCCGGTTGCGTAGTGCGATCGCAGGTTTTGCCCCTGCACTAGATTTACCGCTTTCTGCTTCGGAAAAAAATCTTGCTAAAATAGCGCGAGTCTTGGGCAAGTTAAGAGATATTGATGTATTACAAGAAATTTTAATTACACGATATCAACCCAATTTGCCAGAAAATGAAGTCAAAAACTTTCAGGTAGTGTTAAAAGCTCTCAAAAAACGGCGTAAGCCCGCCTTTAAAGCGGTTAAACAGGTTTTACATAGTCGGCAATATGTTCAGCTAAAAACAGCACTAGAAGCTTGGTTAGAGTCTCCTACTTATCAGGCGATCGCCAAAGTGCAGATTCAACGAGTTTTACCAGATTTATTATTACCCCAAGCCTGTAGTTTTTTGCTTCATCCTGGCTGGTTAGTCGGTATGGAAATTACCGAAGGAGAGATTAATTTCGAGCCAAAACACGGTCATCAAGCGATAACTTCAGCAGAGGCTAAAGTTTTACATAGTTTAAGAAAATCAGCGAAAAAGACTCGCTATAATATGGAACTTTTTACGAGTTTTTATGGCAATCTTTATGATGATTATTTACAGCGCATTAAGGACATACAAGAAGTTTTAGGACAAATTCAAGATAGTGCAGTGCTGCTCGAATTTTTAGCTTCTTTATCTGATGATAAACCTGAAATTTATCTACCCAGTTTAGTTCAAATGATTCAAGAAAATCGTCTCAATAAATTAGAAAAATGGCAAGTCTTACAAGAATATTTTTTACATCATCGAAGACAACAAGAATTAAGAGCTATTTTACAATATCCAGCTTGATTTTAAATATATATAGCAATTTTCATCTTAGTTATGACCCAAAATGTTTTATTAGAGCAAACAGCTAATTCTTACCTCAAAAAAACTAATTTACCACCAGCATCAGAAGTAACTTCTGCCTTATTAGAAGCAGAAAAAGCAACTAAAAAACAAAAAGTTAGTTACTCTTTTGAACAGTTAATCGGTACTTGGCACTTATGTTTTGTTACTGGAACAAAACGAAAAAAAACAGGAGTTAGTATCGGTAAAGGACAATATTTACCAAGGTTCATTAAAATTTATTTGAGCTATTACTCTAGGGAAAAATCGGTTGAAAATCAGGGTAAAGTTGAAAATTGCGTTAATTTAGGACTATTACAAATATCTTTAACTGGTCCAGTGAAATTTCTCGCTCCTAAAAATATTCTAGCCTTTGATTTTACCAGAATGAAACTGAAACTTTTTGGGGTAACTCTCTATGATGGCTATATCCGTTCAGGAGAAACTAAAGAAGCTAGTTTTTACACTGATAAAATTAGTCAGCAAGCCTTTTTTAACTACTTTTATCTTAGTCCGTCAGCGATCGCAGCTAGAGGTAGAGGAGGCGGATTAGCACTTTGGTGTAAAGCCAGTAATCATTGAACATTTAACCTAAAAATATGGTGGAAACAAAAAAAGTAGTAGTAATTGGTGCGGGTTGGGCTGGTTTGGGGGCGACTTCTCACTTAGTAAAACACGGTTATGATGTAACGCTTTTAGAAGCTGCACCACATCCAGGAGGTTTAGTCGCAGGTTGGAAAACCCCTGGCGGGCGTTCTGTCGAGGGAGGAATTCACGGTTTTTGGTATCCCTACTTTAATATCTTTCAACAAGTTACAGAATTAGGAATCAAGCCTTTTACTGCTTTTACTCGTTCGTCTCAATATTCTCCTGCGGGTTTGGAGGTAGAATCACCAATATTTCAGGACGAACCGCTTTTACCCTCTCCTTTAGGAACATTTATCTATACTCGTTTTAAAAGATTACCATTAAGCGATCGCCTTTCCGCGTTACCATTGCTTTATGCAGTGATCGATTTTGATAATTCCGATGCAGCCTGGCGACGTTACGACAAAGTAACGGCTAGAGAACTTTTTAAACAGTTCCGCGTATCCGAAAGACTCTATAAAGATGCCTTTGAACCCATGTTGTTGGTTGGTTTGTTTGCCCCAGGGGAACAATGTTCCGCAGCAGCAGCCTTGGGAATGCTTTACTATTTCATTTTGGCGCATCAGCCCAATTTTGATGTCGTGTGGTGTCGTGGCACTGTCGGAGAAAAAATCTTTCAACCCTGGATTCAAAATATTACCCAAGCTGGTGGTAAAGTTTTAACCAATAAAAGAGTTAGTGAGATTGTGCTAGATGATAGGGGAAAAGCGACAGGAGTGAAATGTGATGCTGAGTTTTTCCCAGCAGATGCGGTAATTTCTGCCGTTAGCGTTACAGGAATCAAAAAGCTAGTCGCTAGTAGTAACACTCTCAAAAATTATGCCGAATTTCGCAATTTAGCGAATTTAAAAGGAATCGATGTTTTAGCAACTCGCTTATGGTTTGATCGTAAAATCGAGATTCCCTTGCCTTCTAATGCCTGTTTTGGCTTCGATGCTACCACGGGCTGGACTTTTTTCGATCTTAATGCCCTTCATGATGAATATCGAGACGCACCTTATACTGTAGTTGAAGCTGATTTCTATCACGCTAATCAACTATTGCCCATGAGTGATGCCCAGATTATCGCGAAAGTACAGCGCGACTTGGCTACTTGTATTCCTGCTTTCAACGCAGCTAAAGCGATCGATAGCAGTGTCATTCGCGTCAAAGAAGGGGTAACTCACTTTTTTCCTGG
>DAXETX010000317.1:0-6303 GCA_051155735.1 Xenococcaceae cyanobacterium | reverse complement strand
ATCGGACATTTAGGTAGTTTACGGGGTTATTCTAGTTCTCTGAGTTTGATTCCTGATGAAGATATCGGGATTTTTATCGCGACAAATAGTTTTAGTAATGTACATGGTAAGTTTCTCGCACAGTTTTTTAACCGCTATTTCCCCGAACCTTCTAATTCTCCTAGCTTAGAACGGGTTGAAATATCATCTCAAGAGTTAGCAAAATATACTGGTACTTACCGCGATATGGAATATCCGCGATCTACTCTCGCTAAGATAACTGGTGTGGGAAAAGAGATTCGAGTTACTACTCAACCAGACGGAACATTAATCGTACAAACTCCACCTCTTTTATTTCGAGGCAAATTAGAAAATACTAAGTTAATTCCTACTCAAGAACCAGGATTATTTTATCGCGATAATGATAATGCTTATGTCTATTTTGTCGCAGACGATTCAGGAACAATCACTAATGTTTCTAACCCGTTATATCCTAAAATTGGTACTTATCAAAAAGTGCCTTGGTACGAAAACATTTACTTACATCTCGGACTATTAGCTTTTTGCACAATCTTTTTCTTAACAGCTACATTTGCGGGAATTATTCGTCCTTTACTACGAGTTTTACAAGGGAAAAAAAGTCATTTACCGCAACTAACTTGGGTTCGTACTGTAGCAGGTTTAATCGGAATTCTAAATTTGATTTTTCTGATCGGATTACCCCTATATCTGTGGCTATGGGGTGCTTGGAAACTAGCTTATGGCGTTCCCCCTGTCGCAGTCGGTTTTCTTAGTTTACCAATCTTAACTACAATTTTGGCAGTAATTTTATTGATTTCAATACTAACAGTTTGGGGTAAAAAATATTGGTCTTGGCAAGGGCGATCGCATTATACTTTAATTACTCTTGCTGCGATTATTTTTGTTCCTTTATTAGGTTACTGGAATCTGCTGGGCTGGCAATTTTAAAAGGAGAGATTTACCATTACTTAACCTCTCCTCTGAAAAAATCAATTTATCCGAAACGACCACTAATATATTCCATTGTGGATTCTTCTTTCGGATTTTGGAAAATCGTTTCTGTGTGATCGCATTCTACCAAATAACCTTGACGATTGCCTTTTTCTGTAGGTTCGACATTAAAGAAAGCAGTGTAGTCTGCGACTCGTGAAGCTTGTTGCATATTGTGAGTTACGATCACAATCGTATATTGTTCTTTGAGTTGATGAATTAACTCTTCTACTTTTAAAGTCGAGATGGGGTCTAAAGCGGAACAAGGTTCATCCATCAATACCACATCTGGCATTAAAGAGACAGCACGAGCAATACAAAGTCTTTGTTGTTGTCCTCCTGAAAGAGCTAGACCACTTTGTTTCAGTATATCTTTTACCTCATCCCATAGTGCTGCTTGTCTTAAAGAACGCTCGACTAATTCGTCCATATCTCCTTTGTAGCCGTTGATTTTAGCACCAAAAGCGATATTGTCATAAATCGATTTGGGAAAAGGATTTGGTCTTTGAAATACCATACCAATGCGACGGCGAACTTGAACCGCATCGATATCTTTTGCGTAGAGATTTTGATCGTGATAAGTGATTAATCCTTCGAGATGAAAAATCGGAATGAGATCGTTAAGACGATTGTAGCAACGTAATAAAGTACTTTTTCCGCAGCCTGAAGGACCAATAAAAGCCGTAACCTGATTTTTAAGTATGTCTAAATAAATACCTTTTAGCGCTAAGAAGTCTCCGTAATAGACATTAACGTTTTCTGCTTTTAAAACCGTCTCTGTTTTATTGACAGTTGGTTGCTCGTAAACCATAAAAATTAATTTCTTTAAAAATAAATAATCAATGCGACGATGAAATACACTAAAAAAACTTTAGAGGTTGTCTGAGAAGTATAAATAATTACCTCAAAGCCCCCTAAATCCCCCAAGTTTGGGGGACTTTTAACTGTTTCCCCCCAGAGTTGGGGGGCTAGGGGGGCAAAATTGAGCAATCAAATGCAAAAAAATAACTTTTCAGATATCCTCTTAGTAGCCAAGAGTACTTGCTAGATTTGTGATTCCAAGCTTTGCTTATCATACCGAAAAAGGGTTATTGCTTCCTTAATTTTTAGTTAAAGTCGCTCTTAATCTTTAGTTAACCAATTCTTAAACAAGGTGACTTTCAAGTTTAATGATCAATCAAAACCGTTTAGACACGGCACAAATCGACACCGAAACGACGTTCACAGTCAGAGCGTTCTGAAGCGGTCAACACCGCGATTGGATATGCCGACTGACCGTCGGCATCCCTCGCGGTCATCGTTACTCTGCCCTAAAACGACAGAGCCTGCGATGACTTCGTCAAATCTTCCATTTCCAGATCGCGCCGTAACACGATGCCGTTGTGTCCTGTAATCGAACGGGGTAACTGCTCCAACTCAATTAATTTTAGGGTTTGCATATCATAAGTCGTGTAGATAGTGAGATCGGGGTCGGCAAAATTAATATCTATTACAGTTAAAGCTTTTTGCGGAGGTAACTGACTAGCGACAAAAGGACGTGGACCAGAACCCAAAATCCCCATGTGTAAAAGCTGAAGTTTCCCTTTGTGGGCTGGATAATAAGCGTGGTGATGACCACTAATGTAGGTATGTACTTGATGTCTTTCTAGCATTTCGCGCAACCTGTCAGCATCCTCCATGACTTCCCCTGGTTGATCGCGACCTACAGTAATCGCGTATAAAGGTAAGTGTCCGAGTAAAATCTTGATCCTAGCAGACTGAGCTTCAGGGCTTTCGAGTGCCTGTTCAACCCAAGAGAGTTTGTCTTGAGGAATTTGGGAAGATGAACCATCCCAAGCCAGAAAGAAAATATCGTTAAATTTAAAAGTATAGAAAAAAGGAAATTCAAAGCGATCAATAAATTCGATTCCTGGATTATGGGCGGGGTTGTTCCAGTACTCAGCAGCTACATTTCTCTCGCGCTCAAACAAAAAACCGCCAGTGACACTCTTGGCACTAGAAGCATCATGATTACCGATAGTAAATCCATAGGGCAAATTTGCCTGACGTAAAGGGGCTGCAATATGGTTATCAAAGGCTAACCACATAGCTTCTAACTCTTCTGGCGAGAGAGTTGGGTCTTGCCCAGCTACCATATCACCACTACACACCACCATATCGGGCTGCCAGAAAGGTAACAAGTGCATTGCTTTATCTACTTCTGGATCGTACTCTGTTGAGCCGTACACTCCATTTAAATCACTGATTGCCACTAAGCGCACATCACCTCTTGGCGGATTGTAAAGTCCCTCTGTTCCCAAACTGCTAATAAGTGCCTGAGTTTCTGGCGGTAGAGCCGTAGTTTTAGCTGTAGAGGTACTAGGAGAAATAGTAACAGGAGGAGCAGTTTGCTGGGGTTGACAGGCATGAAGCACCACAACCAAAGATATTCCAATTAAAATGTTTAGCAAAATTCGTAATCGTGACTGGCAGAATCCCATAGTTAATCTGAAATACTGATCAAGTTTTGACTTTAATTGATTCGTTCTAGAGCAGCGATCGCTTTGGTGACAATTTTCTCAGGCAAGGGAACATAGCCTAACTCTAATCCTAAAGGCTGACCTTCAGTTAAACCCCACTGCATCACATCTTTTAATGCCTGTGCTTTTTGCGGGTCTTGATACTGTTGATAGGCTAGTATCCAGCTATAGGTCACAATCGGGTAGGCATCATTAGCATCGGGATCGGCAATAGCACCCCGTAAATCTGCTGTTAGTTCAATAGTGGCGATCGCTTTGGCGGTAGCTGCTGCTGTGGGTAAAAGGTACTGTCCCGATTGATTTTCTAGCTTCGCTGTTGCTAATTCTAATTGCTTGGCAAAAGCATATTCAACATAACTAATTACCCCTTCCCCTTGCTGCACCTGAGCGCTAATTCCAGCATTATCTTTGATTCCTGTACCCGTAAGCCATGCCACATTCAGTCCTGTACCGACTTGGTTTTGCCACTCAGGACTAATCGCACTGAGATGAGCCGTAAATGCTGCTGTTGTGCCACTACCATCAGAGCGATGAATTACAATAATCGGCAGATCGGGCAAAGACACATTAGGATTAATAGCTGCGATCGCAGGATCGTTCCATTGAGTAATGTTACCTAAAAAAATCTCTGGCAGTATTTGTCGCGATAGTTTCAAGCCACTTGCTACCCCAGGAAGATTATAAACCACTGCAATGCTACCTGCTACAGAGGGAATCAAGACTGCACCTCCTGCGACTTGTGCCAATTCCGCATCAGTCAGAAATACCTCACTAGCACCAAAATCCAATGTTCCTGCTAAAAATTGCTGAATTCCTGCTGCACTGCCGATGGGTTGATAGCTAATTTGCACCTGAGAATGCTGCTGATTATACTCACTAAACCAACGTAAGTACAAAAATGAAGGAAATGTTGCTCCTGCTCCATACAGTGTAACTGGAAGCTTAGAGTTTTCAGTAGCCGGAGATGGCACAATCACCCCATCAGGCTCAGAGGCTCTTCTTTGACAGGCTTTTAGTCCCGTTGCTACCGCCAAAGCTGACAGGAGAAATTTGCGACGGGATGAAAGATATTGAAAAGTCAAGATCGCTCACCTCACGGTTTGATTTAACAAGTCGAGATTATTTTGGACCTCTTGCTGAACTTTTAGCATGATTTCAGAAGCTGTCTGATTGCGAGAATTGGAATCTGAAGCATGGCGATCGCTCTTAACAAATTTGTGGGTTTAAAAATAATAATTACGTTTTTTATCGATCTTTCCCTTCAGAATCACTCACCACTTCAACAGAAGGATTGCCCCTAGCTTTGATATTACCTTTGCTACTTATCCAACCCCCTAGCGATTTCAATAAAATTTGAATGCTTGTTCTAATAATTCAGTCATAGATTTTTTTATTTACTATGTTTCACTATTCTAACTTGAGCGATCGCTCTTTTGAACGACTTTACAAAAATCAGGCGATCGCCTGATTTTTTAATTGTGTTTTTTCTTAGTTTTAAAACAGACTAGATACAATAAAATTAAATGCAATATTGTCTAGGCAAATAAACAGATGACGTTTGATCGATTAATAAACTGGAATCAGGAGAATTGAATCCTGTATTT
This sequence comes from Xenococcaceae cyanobacterium, assembly GCA_051155735.1. GTDB lineage: Bacteria > Cyanobacteriota > Cyanobacteriia > Cyanobacteriales > Xenococcaceae > JASJCP01. The sequence goes on along the minus strand of DAXETX010000317.1, from coordinate 1,190 downwards.
CCTATCATGATAGACCCTCCGTCGAATTCAGTTGAAACCCATACAATGAGGCTTTTTGTAGGTTTTATGCTCCCATCGCTCAAGTCTCAGAGAGAAATTGCGATAGGTGAGATGGCATTGATCGCGTGTGTACAAGCTGACCACTTGCGAGATACTCAAGTTCTTCGGGGGTTGATTGACGTTCTAGAGCTTTATTGCGATGAGGATGACGACCGAATTGGGTAAGTATATCTCGATGTCGGCGTGCTTGCGCTGTGGAGAACTCTAGTAATGCACGATAATCTTGTGATCCCTCCTGCACAAGGTCATCCGCAAGTTTAACTGCTAGTTCCAAGTTCCTAAGCTCCTCAGAATGACCTAACGGCAAGAAAAAGAAGGTCTTCTCCCAAGGGGTTTGAAGAGCTTCATAGTGTCCCACACTGATGCCTTCAAGCGTCAGCTTACAAGCTTTCGAGTCCTGCGCGAATGCTTGTGCCGTACCTGGATAGATTGAGCGCGAGAACTGGTCGAGGACGAGAATTAGTGCTAGCCGCGATCGCGACTGGTGAACCCAAGCATCTAGTTCCCCTCGTATGGCTTGTTCTAGCAGTGGCGAAAAATGCTCAATTATTTCAACATTCGCCCCTCCGCGAAACCACCATTCCCAACGACGAACCATCTTTGCTTGACTGAGGCTTGGTTGGCTTGGAAACCAGAACCGAAGCACATCTTCATACTTTTCGGTCATCAAAGTAACCCTACCTTAGCTCTGCCGCTCCTGCACGATCTTCAAAATGATAAAGGATTTTAAGCCCTAGACCTTCGGTGTAAAATCTTACAACCTTGCCTAGTTACTCGGTTGGGCGAGCAATCCGCACAATCTTTCCTTTAAGCATGAGAAATTTCCTCTGAAATCTTAAGTCATGCTGATACAGACTTAGAGCGCATATTAATCGATAAATACTACTAACTTATTCTTTATCCTACCAGTAACCTTCAGGCTGATTCCTCCAGCAGTAACATAAGCAGCCTAACTATTTATTATACGGAAACTTTCTGGATATCCACCCTGTAGAGGATAAAGTTGAGTCATTTGTTTACAAACAGTTTCTGAATCTTGATTGGCAATTATTTATAAATTAAGCCTTGATATATTCATAAACACTTAGATAACTTGCTCCCGAATTGTTCCAAGAATAATCATATTCCAT
>DAXETX010000316.1:0-10465 GCA_051155735.1 Xenococcaceae cyanobacterium | reverse complement strand
AAGAAACTGAAGAAGGTGCTTGGCAGCGTGTAGTTGAATATTGGGAAACCCCTGGTATTGACAATATTTTAGGAGTCGATTCCCCTGAAGAAGTTGGGGACAGTGATAACCCCTGGTCTGCTGCTTTTATCTCTTGGGTAATGAATCAAGGAGGTGCTGGCGATCGCTTTGAATACTCTCCTAGTCACTCTACTTATATTACCGATGCGATTCAAGATCGGCAAAACAATGATGGTGAATCCGTTTTCTTTGGATACCGATTAGACGAATACTCACCGCAGGTTGGTGATTTGGTTGGTTATGCCAGACAAGATGGAGTAGGTTACGATACTCCAGCCCCTTACAAATCTCATATCGATATTGTTGTCGATGTTAGAGATCGTGAAATTGATGTCATAGGAGGCAATGTTTCTAATTCTGTGACCAAAAAAACTTTGGTAATAGATTCTGAAGGTCGATTGATCGATCAAACAGAAGATTGGTTTGTAGTTCTTAGCAATCAAGTAGATGAAAGTGCTAGTAGCTCTTATGATGTTAATGAAATCATTGCTTCCCCTGCTGTCGAACCTGAGATTGAGCAATATGCTGCGAATTCTCTTCCTTTGATACTAGAAGAAGCTGAAACCAGTGGCGTAACCGATCCAGGTCAAATTGCTTATATTTTAGCTACTGCCGATCATGAAAATGGTTTGGGAAAATATCCAGAAGAATTATCCAGTGGAGAACAGTATGAGGCGAGAGAAGACTTGGGTAATACTGAACCTGGAGATGGAGTTAGATTTAAAGGAAGAGGCTTTGTGCAAATTACTGGCAGAACTAATTATCAAGAATGGTCAGAAAGACTGGGAATTGACTTATTAACTAATCCCGAATTAGCATCTGAACCTGAAGTAGCTTCCGAAATTTTAGTTCAAGGAATGAGAGATGGCACTTTTACTGGCGTTGGATTAAATAATTATCTAAATGGAGAAAATCTTGACTTTTATAATGCCAGACGAATTGTTAACGGTCTTGATAAAGCTGAAGAGATTGCCGAAGATGCTCAAAGATATTACGAGGTTCTGACAGCTTAGGCTTAGATGTGGTTGACGAAGTGAACGCAAGCCCCTCCTTTTAAAGTAGGGGTACTGTTCACCTCTAGTTGATTGGCTCATAGTTTTCAGGTTTAAATTTCCTGACGATACTTAGTGGTTAGTAAGCAGCAAGTAATAAAATATTCGTTACTAGCTATTTGCTACTTAATATTATCTATGGATAAACAAACCAATAATTTTGCCTAATTACTTATGTTTCAGATAAATTGTTTGAGTTTTCTACTCAAATTTTTTTTGTTAGGGGGTTTGTTCTCCCCATATCCGATGAATTTGGCTGAGGATATTTCTCAAGTCTTTTCATCGCCCAGTTTTTCTCGCTTTGCTACAACCTATTTTTTAGTTGAAAATCAGCCAATTCAGTCTCAACCCCAGGCAATTTTTAGGGAACTTTTGCCGAAACTCGAAGCCCAAACCAGACTTCCTATTCGTTTGCCCAGTTATATTCCTGAATCAGACAGTTCTTATCCCTTATACGCTCATTTGGAATCTGCTAATGCTTCAAAGTACCAGATTCAGCTTGTTTTTACAGAAGACTGCACGGGAGAAACTGCCTGTTATTTAGGTAGTATTGTGGCAGAAGCTGTTACCTCCCAGTCTCCAGCCCTTAGAGGTAAGACTATGGCTTTAGCTGATGACATTACTGGCTATTTTAGAGACGCTACTTGTGGTGCTAACTGTTCTGATGCTACTTTAATCTGGGAACAAAATTCCGTTCGCTACACGATCGCTCTTAAAGCGGGTAGATTAGAAACATTAATCAAAATGGCTAATTCTATGGTGTTATTATAGGCTATCAAAAATTTTTAATTAAAAGCGCTTTTTTCTAACTATTCCTGTCAACGTTACACCGCCACGTCCGTCACGAGTGCCTGAACCAAGTTCAGGCAACGCGGACTTGTAAAACGACGGTGCCTGCGTTGACCGCCTTCCGCGGTCATAAATTAAATACTATATGTAGTAGTTGACTATTTCAATTTTTTCTTAACTTGTCACAGTTGGCTAATAGCTATTGAATTATGATATTTCTATCTCTCTTACCTCACCACCAAAACTTTGTACCTCATCAATATGAGAACTGTTATATGAGGAGTGGCAATAGAAAAAACTAGTTTCAACTAATGTAAACTCAATAATTCTTAAAAATATATTTTCGCCACTTAACCTAGCGAAATAATAAAATCGGAATTGCAGAACTCCTTAACATTTGGGCTGTAGTACTCCCGATAACTAAATGCCGAATTCGGCTGTGACCATAAGCTCCCATAATTAAAAAATCGATCTTGTTTGCCACAACATATTGTTCCATCTTGGGTTCAGCTTCTCCTAAAAGTACTTGGATAATGGGTGCAAAACCCGCAGTTTTGGCGATCGCTACTGCCTGAGCCAACAGATTCGCAGCAGCAGTCTGGTCTTTTTTGGTTACAGTAATGATGTGCAACTCTAAGTTGTGAAAAGCCGAGACATTAACTAGATATTCCAGCGCTTTTTGACAACTTTTTCCCCCGTCATAAGCCAATAAAATACGTTCTATTGGTTGAAACTTTTTGGGGGTAACTAAACAGGGTTTATGACTAGCTCTGACGATTCTCTCCATATTTGCACCGAGATGCTCGGTGGCAAAATCAGCGGTTTCCCCACGTTTGCCCAAAATAATCAAATCCGCATGGGGTTCAAACTTATGAAATAAATCGACTAAAAAACCTGTTTCATGAGTTACTTTTACTGCCTCAATTTCGCGGTTTACTAAAAAAGACTGTGCCTGGTCTAAGATATATTTAGCTCGTTGATGATTAATTTTGGCGCGGTCTCTTTCTAGCTCTACCAATTTACCCAATAATTGCTGATAAGAGTCGATGCCAATGCTACCACTGAAGTCAGGACTTTTCACCGCTTTTTCTTTACGTCGGTCAGTAACATACAATACCTCAATTGTTACCTCCATCCGCATTGCTAGCCAAGCTGCATATTCGTAGCTGACTTGAGAGTATAAAGACCCATCAGTGCATAATAAGATTTTCATATATTGGTAATAATAGTAAGTTAGTTAGGTAAAGACTACTGACTATTAACAATAATCACTAAATACTTAATATTGATTATTTAGCATCAATAATTAACCATTAACGACTACTGATTGCTTACTATCGATAACTAGCTGTTAGTCATGTTAAACTACTTCTCCTGTTAGGCTAAAAGCGCGAGCTTCAGTAATTTTAACTTTGACTGTTTTCCCTTTTAACTCCTCAATCTTACCAGGAAAGAAAGTCAGACGATTACCTCTAGTTCTACCCATCACTTGGCTAAGATTTTTGGGATTTTGCGCTTCGACTAAAACTGCTTCAATACGATCTTGATAGCGTGCCGAACGTTCTGCTGCTTTAGTGGCGACTAAATGATTTAAGCGTTGTAGGCGATCGCTTTTAACTGCTTCACTTAGTTGATGATCCCACACCGCAGCAGGAGTACCAGGACGAGGCGAATAAGCAGCGGTATTTAATTGATCGAAGCCAATATGTGCGACTAACTTTAGGGTGTTTTCAAACTGGGCTTCAGTTTCTCCAGGAAATCCGACTATGGCATCAGCGCTAATGGCAGCATCGGGCATAGATTCGCGAATTTTGGCAATGATGCTGCGATATTTTTCCTGGGTATAACCACGCTTCATCGCTTTTAAGATGGCGTTGTCTCCCGACTGAAAGGGAATGTGAAAATGTTCGCAAACCTTGGGTAACTCTTGACAGGCTTTAATCAATCTTGCAGTAAAGTAACGGGGATGACTAGTCGCAAAACGAATTCGTTCGACTCCTGGAACATCATGAACGTAGTAGAGTAAGTCAGTTAAAGTATGTAAATGTTTTCCTTCAGGGGTGCTTCCTGGTAAGTCACGACCGTAAGCATCAATATTTTGTCCGAGTAAGGTAATCTCTTTATAGCCTTGTCTGCCTAGTTCCGTCATTTCTGCTTTGATCGCTTCAGGAGTGCGAGACTGTTCTACACCTCGGACATTAGGTACGACACAATAACTACATCTTTCGTTGCAACCATAGATAATATTTACCCAGGCGGTAACTTGACTATCACGACGGGGTTTAGTAATATCTTCGACAATGTGGATCGCTTCGGTGGCAACTACCTGATTGCCATCAAATACCTGTTGTAATAAATCTGCTAGACGGTTAGCGTGTTGCGGACCCATTACCAAATCTAATTCAGGTACGCGCCGTAATAACTGTTCTCCTTCCTGTTGTGCGACACAGCCTGCTACTACTAAAGTTAGATCGGGTTGCTGATGTTTTCTTTTAGCTTGCTTTCCTAAATAAGAATAAACTTTTTGCTCCGCATTATCCCGAATCGTGCAAGTATTATAAAGAACTAAATCCGCTTTTTCTGGCTCTTCTACCCACTCAAATCCCATCGTATCTAAAATGCCAGCCATGCGTTCTGAGTCCGCCTTGTTCATCTGACAGCCGAAAGTAACTATATTGTATTTTTTACTTGCTAAATTCATAAGAAATGCGATCGCCTTTTAGGAAATAAATAATTTTTTATATTTTGAAGCTGAGCAGATTATTGTACCATTTCTGCCCAGTCTCTAGGGCTTTTTTAATTCATTAATTAAAACTTGTAGAATTGCTAAAAGAATTTCGAGGTTTATTCCAGAAATTTTGTAAATATCTACCATTTTTGATAGACTATCTTTTCGAGATAAACTTAACTAAATCTAAGATGATTTTTAACAGTATTACTTTACAGAAGTACTATCTTGTACAAGTTCTTTAAATATTGGTACTTTTGGTGGTTGATGGCGAGAAAAAATTAGATAAATCAAACCACTAACGACCATTCCAGGAAATACCTCATACATCGCACCCGAAAACTGCAACACCGAATTCCAAACTATTGCAGTAACAATTCCTCCTGCCATCATCGCTATCCCGACACTAGTACTTACAGGCTTGTCAAAGACTCTAAGAATTAGTAATATTCCTAAACCAGAAGCTAGGGCTGACCAAGAAAATGTAATCAAACCAAAAACACTGTTTGTTCCTGCAATGGCAATAATTAATGCTAAAGCACTAATAGTAAGTGTTCCCAACTTAGCAAACTTATAAGATTTGGCAACTTTGGGAAATATATCTTGAGTCAAAGCAGCCGAACAAGAAAGTATTTGAGAATCAGCCGTAGAAATAGTCGCTGCAAATAAACCAGCAAGCATTAAACCCACTAAAATACCTGGTAATAATTCTAAAGACATATAAAGTAAGGCTAATTCAGGATCGTTTTCTCCTAAACTTGGTAACAGTACCCTGGCAGACATCCCAATAAAAATTGCTGCGCCAGAATTGATTAGACCACAAACAATTTTTAAATTACGGGCAAATCTAATATTATCAGCAGAATCAATCGCCATCGCTCTTACTAAAATATGGGGTTGACCCACCACCCCAAAGCCTGCGACTAACCAACCTAAGAAAAAAGGCAAAAATCCCCATGCCAAAGTGTCGGAGGTAAAACTTGTCAGATTGGCATCTATATTACCCAAGTTAGCCCAAATATTGCTGAATCCTCCTCCTGCAACGATAGTTACTCCTAATAATAATAGTAAAGAGACAATCATTACGATTGACTGGACTGCATCAGTCCAAATCGAGGCACGGATACCACCAGAGAAACAATAGACAACGACAATTATCGTTCCGATGATAATTCCCCAATTATTGTTCCAGCCAAACACAGTATGTAAAGCCTTACTTCCTGCTAGTAGTTGTGCTGCTGCATAAGCACCCAAAAAGGCGATAGTAATTAAAGCGGATACAGTAGCGATTAAGGTATCTTTACCTTGACTGAGAAAGTTAGAAACAGTATCAGACTGATAATCTTCAGAAACTGTTCTTAATTTCCGAAAAATTAGCCACCAAGCTAAGTAATCACCAATCGCCCAACCGACTACTAACCAAATTGCTGAGATGCCTTTACTATAGGCATAACCAACTTGTCCTGTAAACAACAAACCGCTTTGTCCTGTAGACATGGCTGATAATGCAGTTAACCAAGGATTAACATTTCTTCCTGCTAGTAAGTAGTCTGTAGTCGTATCTTGTTTATATTTAGCAGAATAAATTCCTACTACGGTAAATAGAACTAAAAAGGCAATAAAAGTCAGGATGATCGCAATTTGGTCATAGTTCATGGAACATGAATTGTTAATAACTACTAATAACTGAATCAGTCGCCTCCTAGTTCTACCAGTTTCCCAATATTAAAATCAATAGCTAACCAACCTTTAAGATGGCGTAAGTTGTCTAATAAGAGTAAGGGAATTTGCCAATGATGCACCATTAAAAAGGGTAATGGGTCTTCTGGTTGTAAAATCGCATCAGTACCTTGGGTTATTTTTTGCCACCAAGTTTTAATATCTGATAGAGAACGAATTTCAGTTAACCGCCACAGTTCGTGATATATCCAATAGGTAGGCTTACTATTAGGTAAGGGTTTGATGGCATTTTTTCCATCCTCAAGATAGGCTGAAGCTACACCTGGATGGTCGTGAAACATCGTAATAGCTGAGTGCAGACGGGGATTACATTCAATAGGATATACTGTTCCGTCAGGAGTTTGAATCAGATCGAAACATATTTGTCCTGTTAAGTTCAATTCCCTAACAAATTTTTCCACCCACTGATAAATAGCAGGATTATCTATTTGTTGGTAATTAACTTGAAAAGGAGAAGACTGAGAACAACAGTGTAGTCTGATGTTTCCTTTTCTAACTGTGGCGTGAAAGCAGTATTCTTGTCCTTGGATAAATTCTTGCATTACCCAAGGTTTGGCTTCGGTAATAGGGAGACTGTTGAGATAGCTTTCCATTTCAGGAAAAGGAAGCTTAACTAAATCGCGACGACGCACCGAATCATAGGGGATACTTTTAATAATGTATTGGCCTGGATGATTGGCAAAATCAAAGTCAATAATCTGTTGGGGACTGGTAAAACGAAATACTTGAGGTACGGACAATCCTATGGCTTGAGCTTTTTTACAAAAAGCATATTTATCATCTAAGATTTGGGTAACTTCTGGGTCAAAATGAATTCCTTCACAATAAGGTTCGAGAGTTTTTTTGGCTAGGGAGTCATAGTAACTAGCAATGGGACTAGATACAGGAATAAATACGTTAATGTTATTTTCTCGAACAATTTTTAGTAGTGACTGACAATATCCTTCAGGGTCTTTTTGCGGTGTAGGAACGGTAAAAAATCCTCGAACTCCACGGGAAAAACGATGACCAGTCAACCAATACTTATGGGTTTCTACTAAATATACTTCGTGTCCTGCTTGATAAAACGACCGTGCTAACTGTAAGGCTTTGGTCATTTTTCCGCCAGTAATTAAGATTCGCTTTCTCTCGGTTTCTGGTAGTAACTCTGGGTTACTTTTAGCCGTAAATAGATTAGCAATGCGATAAAAACCTACAATCGCTAGATTTAACGGAAGCAGCAGTAGTAACAAAAACAAAGTAGCAAGATTCTGAACTATTGCCGAACCTCTTCCTAAAACAAACAATATTTGTGCCATATAATCCTAATTCTAGATTGACGGTAGGGAATAGGGACGCTTCAAGAAATGTCCCTGCTTAGATTACTTGCGTTTGATAATTGTCAATCCGTCTCGTATCGGAATTAAAACTTGTTCTATCCGAGGATCATCCGCAACAAAACGGTTAAATTCTGCGATCGCCTGTCCATTAGCAGAACGCAGAGGCTTTGGTAAATATGGTTCGCCTTGTAATAAAGTGTTATCGACACAAATAAAGCCATCAGGGGACAACAAGCCACTATCTAGCAATAACTCTAGATAATGAATGTACTCTTTTTTATCCGCATCGATAAAGACTAAATCGAAAGACTCGCCTGTAACTGCTAGCTGTTGCATCGTAACTAAGGCTGGAGCGACTCTAATTCTAATTTTTTTGCCGTGAGGTGATTGGTCAAAACAATCTTGGGCAAACTGAGCCACATAGTCATCTATTTCGCAAGCCACGATGCAACCATCATCAGGGACAGCTTCCGCCATAGCTAAAGCTGAGTAACCAGTAAACATCCCAACTTCTAAAATTCGTTTGGCTTTAGTCAAAGAAATTAAGATTTTAAAAAATTGTCCTTCTACATGACCTGACAACATTTCTTGTTCTAGGGCGCGGACAGTTTCTCCATCACTAAACCGTTTACTCCAGTCTTCCTCTTGGGTTTTTTGTACGAGGTTGGCTAAAGCTTCCGATTCAGCAGTACTGCACTGTTCCAAATAAGGATCGATTCCTGCTGCTAAATGATATGCTTGCGTCAAGGATTCTTGAAGTTGAGCGGATACCTGCTCATTTTTCGCTTGCTTAAGAATAGTTTCTAGCTGCTGGACAAGAATTCCTAAAGGGGTAACTGGTCTGATCGTTTTTTGGTTTTTGATTGATGCAACCATAGTTTATACCTCTGTTAACTCAGGTGTGAATGTTTCTAATTGCATATGTATATATGTTTATATGTTTTGACTTAGTTTTTTGATAGGGACAATTAAATTAACTGTCAAATTAATCGCCAATTAGCAATTTTTGTCAGATTGAACTAATACCAATGTCTCTTCAGTAAATTATCTGAGCAGCATTTTTTTAACGCCTTAAGCAGACATTTATTTATTGGCAATTATTAGTTTGATTTGACCGTGAGGGATGCTCAAGGGATTGAGAGCATATCCAAGCAAGACGAAGTCCAAGCAGACTCCGTCGTCGAGGCGCGGAGTACCTGGGACTCAATGCCTAGACTAGAAATTTATTTTTTGTATTACCGAAAACACTCCTACTAGCTATTAAGAACCTTTGATGAAGCTAAACGGAACTTGCTTGAAAAAACAATCTTACTTCATCAAATAATTATTACTGGCTAGCTTTGCGACACTTGCCAATCTTTAACCCTATATTTATATAACATACTTTTTTGATCGCCAATATCTACTTTTAGATAGAGTCAATTTGAAAATAGTTCAAAAATTAAACAAGATTCAAAAAATTCTCTTGCTTACTCTTAAACATAACTTTTGTTGATTTAACTAGATGTTATTGTGTTAGCCCTATAGAGCTTAACATCATTTATCAAAAAAACATTAATCAATGTTACTGACGATAGAAACTTCAGATTTTCCTTGCTTGCTTGATAGCGTTTGGCTACAATATGATAGTCATTAGCAAAATATATTTAAAATAAATTGCCGATAAGCAAAATCAGTAATCTAAAATTCTACTCCTATGACGGAGCAACAAAATCATACCTCTTCCGAGCCAAACCCAGCCTCAATTGCTGAACACCATAATAGTTCTTCAAATAATAATTCTGCTCCTGTGGCTCAAGAGGTAACTATACCTATTGCTAATAATAAAACTACTTCTCAAAAAACTCTCACTCGTCAATTAGATTTATCGCAATCTCAAATCATCATGATTGGCTTAGGATTGATGAGTCTAGGATTATGGTTGAATCTATTTTGGTTGGGAATAACAGGTGCAATTGTAACTCTGTTGTCTTCTTTGGGAATTGTTTTTAACGCCACAAGTGTCTGGATCGAGAAATTTCTGACACCTCAAGAAAGAAGCAATATTCTCGGTTTTATCGGTTTTATTACTGCGATCGCAGTACTCTTAAAATACTTAGGCTTTTACGCTGCTGTCAGCAACTGGTTAACCCAATTTAAATACGATGAATTTGGTTCGTGGGCTGATTGGGTAGGAGCTTTAGGACAAATTTCGATTGCTATTTTAGCGGTATATGTAGCGTGGGCGCAGTATGTTATTTCTAAAGATTTAACTATTCAGCAAAACCGCATCACTCAACAACAAACCATTGATGCTTATTTTCAAGGTATTTCCGATCTTACGCTAAACGAAGAAGGATTACTTGAAGATTGGCCTCAAGAACGGGCGATCGCTGAAGGACGTACCGCAGCGATTTTATCTAGTGTTGATGCATTAGGCAAAGCTAAAATTATTCGGTTTCTCTCTCAATCTCGCTTATTGACTCCCCTAAAGCGGGATAATCGTTTAGGCAGACCGATGCTCGACGGTTCTGGCGGTTATGCTGAAGATCGCCCCTATGGTACGAGAGTCATCAATTTGGGCGTAATGTTAGCAGGAGGGGATTTAGCAGCGCAAGATTTACGCTGGACAGATTTAAGCGATGCCAATATGGTAAGAGCTAATTTGAGTCATGCCGATCTAGTAAAAACTAATCTTTCTCGTACTATACTCTACGAAGCAAATTTAGCAGGGGCAGATTTTAAAGGAACACAGTTACATTATGGTTTACCAGAAACAGCTTCCCCCCGTAGTCGTA
>DAXETX010000315.1:0-5292 GCA_051155735.1 Xenococcaceae cyanobacterium | reverse complement strand
ATTGATTCTTCTTTAGTAGCTGCGATCGCAGCTACCGCTTTAGGACGTGATAATGTATTGGGGGTATTAATGCCATCTCCTTACAGTTCCGATCATTCTCTTACCGATGCTGTGGCTTTAGTGAATAACTTAGGCATTAACAGTCATAAAATTCCGATCCAAGGAGCAATGTCAGCCTATGATAAGACTCTAGAGCCTTTATTTGCTGGAACAGAATTTGGTGTAACCGAAGAAAACCTCCAGTCGCGGATTCGGGGTAATATTTTAATGGCGATCGCTAATAAGTTTGGTCATTTGTTACTATCCACAGGTAATAAGTCGGAAATGGCAGTAGGATACTGTACCCTGTACGGGGATATGAGTGGTGGGTTAGCAGTTATTGCGGATGTCCCAAAAACTAAAGTCTTCGATCTTTGTCGCTGGCTCAATCGGGAACAAGAAATCATCCCTGTTAATGTGATTAATAAACCTCCGAGTGCAGAGTTAAAACCAGGACAAAAAGATGCAGATTCTTTACCGCCCTATGAGATACTTGATGATATACTAGACCGCATTATTTGCCAACATCAATCAGAAGCAGAAATAATCGAGTCGGGCTTTGAGCCAGAGGTAGTCAAAAAAGTGATGCAACTACTCGCCCGTGCTGAGTTTAAACGGCGACAAGCACCCCCAGGCTTAAAAATTACAGATCGGGCTTTTGGTACAGGTTGGCGGATGCCTATTGCTAGCAAATGGTTAAATAATGATTAGTTTAACTCAATGCCTATTGGTGACAAGTTAAGGATGTGTGTTGTTTGTCAACTAGTTTTGAGGTTTGAGTTTTTAGGGCATTTTTCATAAACTTTAGCCTTGGAAATAGTGATCGTGCAACGGCTCGCTTTGCGAGATCGCAGTTAGAGCCAAGATATTCTATATATGATATTTTATATATAAAGTTAGTGGTTAAATATCAACACTATATGTAGTAGTTGACTAAAAATAAATAATCCTAAATCCGTTTAATAAAAAATATTATCGATTACTCAAAGTCCTTGCCCCCTCCAACCTACCCCAAGGTTGGGGGAGACAATCGTTCCCTCCCCAAAATTGGGGAGGTGCGGGGGAAACACGAGGGCATTATCGGATTTAGTATAAGCTTAACTTATCACCAATGCTCAATGCCAAATAGGCATTGCTTTCGGTGTCATTTTCGCCAAGTAAAACGGAAAGTAGTACCAGCACCTAGTTGCGACTCCACAGTAATTTTACCCCCTTGAGTTTCAACCGCTTTTTTAACAATTGCTAAACCAATACCCGTGCTTTCTTTGGTGTCTCGCGCCTCTAGAGTTTGAAAGATGCTAAAGATTTTGTCATGATATTTAGGGTCAATGCCTTTGCCATTGTCAGTGACACTAAATTCATAAAAGTTTGGCTGTTCTACCACAGAGATGATTACTTTACCATCATCGCGATCGCTGTGCTTAATCGCGTTAGAAATTAGATTTCTAAACACCTGTTGTAAGGGTATTGGATCGGTAACAAAAGTCGGCATTGTTTCCTGGATTTCAATTTGAAAATTTTCAGGAACTTCTAGCATATCGATAATTTCTGTAAGCATTCCTGCTACTGCTACTTTTTGCGGTTCGGATTTAACTCTACCGATGCGGGAATAAGCGAGTAAACCATTGATCAGATTTTCTAGGCGATGAACTCTCCCCCTTAGCAAGTTCATATTGTAGCGGGTATCTTCATCTAGTTTGTCTTCTAAGTCTTCTTCGATCCATTGGGAAAGATTGGCGATCGCCCTTAAGGGGGCTTTGAGATCGTGGGAAGCGACATAGGCAAATTGATCCAGTTCTTGATTGCGTTTTTCTAGCTGGCTTGTAGCGGTTAACAACATAGTATTAACCTGTTCTAGTTGCGCAGTACGTTGCTGTACTCTCTGTTCTAATTCATTATTCAACTGGGCGAAAGCTTGTTCGGCTTGTTTGCGTTCATTGATATTTTCGATTAAAGCGACAAAGTATAAAGGTTGGTTGGCTTGATCTCTTACCAAAGAAGCACTAATGTTAATCCAAACTATCTCACCTTGTTTGCTGATATAGCGTTTTTCCATCTGATAAGAGGCAATTTCTCCTGACAGCAATTGTGCGACTTTAGCCAAATCTAAATCCAAATCATCAGGATAAGTAATGGCTTGAAAATTAGTCGCTTGTAATTCTGATTCTGAGTAACCTACCATCTCACACAAAGCGGGATTAACTTCTAACCAGCTACCATCTAGATCCACAATTGCCATCCCAACAGCAGCATAAATAAAAGTATTTAAGAATCGCGTCTGACTTTCCCACAACTCTCGTTCGATCTTCTTAAACTCGCTAATATCGCGCATCGCTACTACTGCGCCCAATTTTTCCCCTTCAGCCGTAATAATCGGATCGCCATTAGCAAGCACAGTGAGAGGTTTACCTTGTTTGGGAAGAATCCTCATCTCAATATCTCGGACAGACTCTCCTTGTAAAGCCCGAAATAAAGGGACATCTTTTTTAGACATCAAAGTTTTGCCATCTGGTAAATACAGATCGTAAGATTCTGCCCACTGATCCGCAGGTATAGCTTGTGGTGCAAGTCCGTGAAATTCTTGAGTCGCCTGATTAAATAAAGTTATTTTACCATCGCGATCGCAAGCGACAATACCATCGGATAAATTATTGAGTAGTGTTTGTAAAAAGTTTTTGTCTTGTTCTAATTCAGTTTCCGCTTGTTTACGTGTGGTAATATCAAGACTCGTCCCAACTAAACGATAAATGTTCCCTGTCCCATCCGCAATCGGATTAAGGGTAGTCAACCACCAAGTATCTCTACCTTGCAAGGGTAAATATTCTTCATAAGAAATAGTGGTATTGGATTCGATACATTCGCGATAGTGTTGTTCTACCACTGCTGCTACTTCTGGGGGTAAAATTTGCTCAGGAGTTTTATTGACTACATCTGCAATCCCCGTTAACTTTTTCGCAGCAGGATTAAATCCTTGATAGTAAAACTTGCCATCTTCTGTCAAATCAACTACAAATATAGCTTCTTGCACATTGTCATAAATACTGCGCAAAAACTCCTCTTGCTGACTAATCACTAATTCTTTTTGTTCGAGTTCGCTAATTTTTTGCTGTAGCTGTTGATTGACTTCATTGATTTGTTTGGGTGAAGGCAAAGTTAAGATTTGAGGCGTTTTAACCGCTAAAGCGATCGCTGTTGCTAAAGATACTAAAGCCGTCAAAAATTGAATCCAACCTGAAACCCAATAGTTAGGATGCCACAATGTCCAAATATTAAAAGCATGACCCGTACCACAAAATAAAATAAAAGCAGCGAACAACAAAAATATACCATTAAAAGGAATATCGCCTCGCTGACGCAAGATATAAACTAAAATAAACGGAATCGAACCATAAGATAGGGCGATAATTCCATCACTCACGACGTGCAACCCTACCAGCCAAGGCTTCCACAAGTAGCACATTCCATGAGGCATAAAAGAGGCGATCGCTAAAAACTCGTTCATCAAGCAGTAAAATTGAACAACTATCAATTATTATGATAGTCATTAGTCATCAGTTATCACTCATCACTCATCAGTGGATGGGGAATCGGAAACAGTGATCTTTTAACAAAATTAAATTGAAAATAATCGCAAGATTGATTAGCATACATATAATGAAATTTAGCTAGCTTAAAACTTCTTTCCTCAGCGAGCAAAGCCGAAAGTGATAACCTAGCTAATGGCTAGAGCCAGTCTTGTACAAGTGCTTTATTGCCACTTGAGGAGTGCTTCGATCTTTTACAAAAATCATTATTTTAGGTAAATGCACTCTAAATCGCCAAAAAATCGGAACAAATCTCGTAAAGCTAACCAGCCTTCGATTTTGGTTGTAGATAATGACCGTGACAATTTACTCCTTGCTAGTTGCATAATTGAAGCTTTAGGAATGCAGTGTGTCGTTACCGATGATAGTGAAGAATGTTTTAATCTAGTCAATCAATTACTGCCAGACGTTATTTTATTAGATATTGTGATGCCTAAGCTTAATGGCTTAGAAATTACTCGCAAACTTAAACAAAATTGCCATATCTGCAATATTCCAGTGATTGCCGTAACGGGATTGACTAGACCCCAGGATACCAGCAAAATTATCGAAGCAGGATGCGATGACTATATCTGCAAACCTTATTTAATCGAAGAGTTAGAAGCTAAGATTGACCGCTGTTTAAAACTTACTTTGGTTTAAATTCAAAAATAGCGATCGCTCCTGTCAGATCGTTGTCAATAGTCGTGTCGCTTAAAAAGTCGATTACTTTAACATCTAATACTTCTTCAATAATATCTTTAATCTGAGGCTGAATCACGCTATCAATTGTTTTTCTAACCTGTTCTGCCAATAAAAGACAATTATGATTCTTTAAAAGTTTTTCTGATGAAGTAATTGTTCCTTCTAAAATTATAATTAAAGTATGATCGAATAGTTTGTAAGATATATTATCTAGCTGACGCTCTAATTGAGCATGATAAACATCTTTAATTTTTTGAGAAAGTAAGCTTTCGATTTTTTGAATTTTTATGGCGTTTTTAGGCATCTTAAAACTAAAAAATAGGAAACTAACAAGAGCGATTGGTATTGCCACGAAAATACGGCAGTTTCTTGTTTAAGTAATTATAATTACGACTTTTTTTATTTTGTTTATTCTAGAATTTAACCCCTGTAATATTTTAAGAATTACGTACTTCTGGAGTACCATTTAAAATAGCAATAATTCCCGTTCTACCAGTATTTAAAGTGGCATCACTCAGAAGATCGATCACTTCTACCTGAATAATTTCTTCAATCAATTGCTTGAGCCTTGGTTGAATAGCATCATCTAAATTTGACCTCACCTTTTCCGCTAAATCGGTTTTTCCCTCTTCTACTAAAATCTGTTCTGCGTTAGTAACCGAATCTTCAATAATTACTGCTAGTTTTTGATCGAAAAGTTGGCAAGTAACTTTAGAAGAACGATGTCCTAATTGGCGACGATAAAAGGCTTGAGTTTCTTGAGAAAGCTGTCGCTCTAATTGACCACGAGTTGGAAGATTATTTGACATTAAAGTTATCCTTAAAATTTAGACCATTACTCATAAGTTAATTCAAGTTACGGAGTAATAGTGTAGATTGAAAGTCTGTTTTAAATAAACAATAACAGAGCGATCAAAACTAATTTTATTTAGCAAGCAACTGCTAATTACTCCTAAAAATCGTAACATAATAGTTATTTATTACT
>DAXETX010000314.1:0-13247 GCA_051155735.1 Xenococcaceae cyanobacterium | reverse complement strand
GGGTTCTATCAGTTCCCACTCTCGATCCGTCAAATCACTTGAATATCCCATCTTGCTTAATATCCTTTTTTATAAAGATACCAAATGGGTTCTATAAAAACTACCTTTAGCTATTTTTGCCTGTTTGACAATCTTGGTAATCGACGCATTTTCATAATTGCGACTGGCAAATTCGGCGATCGCGCAGTGCCAGGCTTTGCCTGACCGCAATTTCCGTCATAAAATAGCACAAATTTCAGAGGTGGTAGAATTTAAAACCAATAAATCAACCGATCGGCGGTTAATTGTAGCCCAAACTAATTTCTCCTGGAGATAGATAAATAATATTTTTTTTGTTAGCAAAATCTTCAACTGTAACTTGTAATTCTCCTGTTGTTGTTACCCCTGTAATCGTACCAACCTTGTGAGCAAAATTAATTTTTTTACCTAAACTGTCGAGCAGTTTTTGATAATTATTTAAGATTATTGCTGCTCCCAACTTAAGATATTGTTGATAGCCTAAGACTATACCCGTCAGAGTTATTGCTGCTAATTGTTCTAAAGAGCTAAAATTTTGTACCTTAGTTTCTTGACAAAAAGTTTGTAAATTAATTCCAGGTTGAGGGACAGTATTCGTCCAATTAATTCCGACCCCAATTACCGCATATTGCAAAACTTGATTGTCAGAGCGAGTTTCGAGTTTGATTCCTCCTAGTTTATGCTGCTTTAAAATCAGGTCATTTGACCATTTAATTAATACAGGAAAATTGTAACTTCTTAAAATATCTGCAATACCCCAAGCTGTAGCCATAATCAAATGAAAACTCCGATCAAGAGTAATATTTGGCTGCACAATCACCGAAAGATATAACCCACCCGCAGCAGATAACCAAGTTTTTCCCCATTGTCCTCTTCCTGCTGTCTGCTGTAGAGCGATCGCAGCAAACGGCGGATTTGTGCCAGATGCTAATAATTCCCACAATTTTTGATTAGTTGAAGGCAAAATCTCAAAAATATGCAACTTTAAGGGTTCTAGATGATAAGTTACCGCTAGTTGTGTCCAATATTGCTGATAAAGTTCTAAACTAAAATTCATTTTTTTTCATAATTTTACTAGTTCTCAAAGAATTAAATTAACGGGCAATTCCTGATAATCGCAAAACTCAAATAATTCTGGTTAACATAGAGAACGATTAATTATTTTGTCTATCTCGATGAGCCATACTAAAGTTTTGCGTCGTCTAGGAATTTTACTGATCGGTTACTTTGTCGGAATAGAGACAGTAGGAGTAACCGCCATCGCAGCAACCGCAATTGATTTACAAGTAGGAGTTGTTCAGCGTTTCGGCGATGAACCAGTGGACGAGAAAGACGAAATTGTCAGTGAAATTGCCATTAGTAGCACTTCTGGTGATTGGTTAACTATTGATTGGGAAACAGACAGAGAAGCAAAAGCTAAACAACAGCAACCCGTTACTAACTCTGAGGCGACTCAACCTTTAAAAACGCAGCAAATTCAGCTTAAAATCAAACAACAAACTTTGACTGAACCGATAATCTCAGAAAGAGTTGTTTTAGGTAGTCATGCAACTTTTGAAACCGCAGAAAATGATGCGAATTTTTGGCGCAATCTTGGGATCGAAGTAGAAATCGCCCAGCCAGGAAGATGGCAAGTTTGGGCAAAAAGAGATGTTTATGCAACTCCTTTGTTACGTCGCTGGTTACTTGGCAGCTTAGAAGCTAATGGTTATCATACTCCCTATTTAGACAGTGAATCTTTGACCACTATTCCGCAAGTAGTTTTAGTGATCGACGGACAAGAATATATCGATCCTGAACTAGAAATTCACAGCACCAAAAATTTAGTTCGGGTTCAGACGACTAGTAATCAAAAAGAAACAACCCATCTTTATGGAGGCTTTTTACGGTTGCAGCCTAACGCTTATGGTAATTTTTCTTTAGTTAATCAAGTTCCCCTCGAAACCTATTTGAGAGGAGTTGTTCCTTATGAAATTGGTCCTAATGCCCCTCCAGAAGCGATCGCAGCCCAATCGATTATTGCTCGTACCTATGCTTTAAGAAATCTACGACGCTTTGAGACAGACGATTATCAACTTTGTGCTACGGTTCACTGTCAAGTATATAAGGGAATTAGTGGTGCAACTTCGACCACAGATCGAGCGATCGCCAAAACTCAAGGTTTAGTTTTAACTCATAATAATCAATTAGTCGATGCGCTTTATTCTTCTACAACTGGCGGAATTACTGCTGCTTTTAGTGATGTGTGGGAAGGAGAGGAAAGACCTTATTTACGTCCGATTATCGACGCACCGAATCCTTTGTGGGACTTAGCCAATTATTCTTTGGAAAATGAAACGACTTTGCGTTACTTTCTCAATCTCAATCAGGGATTTAATGAAACAGGAAGGAGTGTGTTTCGCTGGAAAAAATCTCGCCAAATTAAAGATTTAAACCAGGATTTACGGAAATATTTGGCAAAAATGCGCCATCCTCTAGCCGACTTTCAGACGATTACTAATTTAGCAGTAATTAAGCGATCGCCATCAGGTCGCATCTTAACCATGTTAGTCGAAACCGATCAAGGTAATGTCAAACTCCATAAAAACGAAGTCCGTAGTGCTTTTGAACCTCCCATTAGTACTTTGTTTTATCTCGAACCAATTTATAATGAGACGAAGCAATTAGACGGCTACCACTTTATCGGTGGTGGTTTCGGTCATGGCGTGGGGCTGAGTCAATATGGTTCTTACAATTTGGCGCGGTTAGGATGGTCTGCTGCTGAGATTTTAGCTTTTTACTACCCTGGAACAAAACTTGAATCTTTAAATGAGTCAATTGTTTTTTACGATCGCTAATTGATGGGCGTCTCACCTTGAATTTGGGTGATTAAGGTTGCTAAACTAGTCGCTGGTTCTAGACAAGAAGTCTCCCTACAGGTTAATCCTACTACCCCTTCTGGTAAATCATTGACCAGGCGATAGACAGTAGTCGGAAAATATTGCTTGCTTAAATGCTGAAATATTGGTTCTGTAGTTTTAACTAACTTACCATTTAGTAGCCAATCGAGAGCGATAAACAGCGTGGGACAAGCTTGAGGCGATCGCATCATAATGGTAGCAAAGGCACACAATCCTTGTTCGGCTCGGTCACGATAGGCTAAATCATCGCTCAAAAGCGACAGTCTGACTAAATTGGCGATGGCAACTCCGTTAGCTGAAGGAATAGCATTATCGATATAAGCTCTTTCTCTGACTAATAAGTCTTTTTCGGTCGAGTTATTATAATAACCACCAGTACGATCACTCCAAAGATTGCGGTCAAATTCTGCTTGCAGTTTAATCGCCTCGGCTAACCATTGTGGTTCAGCAGGACAAGCAGTATGTAGATCTAGCAAAGCTTTAATCGCCAAAGCGTAGTCTTCAGATTGAGCGGAAACTGTCACCTGACCATCATAGTTTAAACGCTGTAAAGTGCCATTTTGCCATTGTTGCTCCAAGATAAACTGTGCGGATTGAGTCCCTAACGCTAAAACCTGGCGATCGCCTGTTAAACTATAGACTCTCGCTAAACCTGAAATCACTAAACTATTCCAGGCAGTAATCATCTTAGTATCAGTAACAGGGGGAATCCGTCCTTGCCAGTTAATGCTTTGGGCTTCTTGTTGATTTTTGGCAGGAGTAAAAGTCTCGTTCTCTGTCCCACTGCTACCATAGCGAACTGCGAATAACTTAGCTAAAATCAGTTCTAAACTATCAGTTAATTCTGCCTCATTGAATCTTTGCAAAACATTGTCGCCTTCAAAGTTGCCTGCTGGAGTTACCGTAAACTCAGCTTGCAGTTGGGCTAACTCTTCTGGGGTTAACAGATTTTCTAATTCTTGATAACTCCAGACATAAAATAAGCCTTCTTCGGGTTCAGCAGCATCTTGAGTGGCAAAACTATCAGCATCTTGTGCAGCATAAAAATAACCTTCAGGCGATCGCATTTCTCTTTTTAACCAGTTGATTGTGAGGTTAATCGCTCTGGTAATAGCGGGGTTTGTCCCAACTTTGCTCGCCAAATTCGCTAAATATTCTAAAATTTGCCCATTATCATAGAGCATTTTTTCAAAATGAGGCACAGTCCAGGTACTATCTACGGTATAGCGGTGAAAACCTCCTGCTACCTGGTCGAAAATTCCGCCCAAAACTAAATCTTGTCCCCTCTGAGTGGATAATTGCCCAGGATCGGAGGGTAATTCCTCAGCGAATCGGCTCCCTTGTAAAACTAAATTACTGTAGGGAATCATCGGAAAACTCGGACTACCTAAATCTCCTGGCGCAATTACTCTGGTATTAGTGGCAATTCCTTGGTGTAATAATTCTGGGGTTAATAAATTTCTCGCCGTTGCTGGAAAATTAGCCGATTGTTGTAACTGATGGACAAGTTCTTGCTTAAAATTCTGGAGTTTTTCGGTTTCTACATCATAAAAACGCCGAACCGCTTTTAAAATATCTAAAAAGCCAGGACGATTATAACGCGGTTCAATCGGAAAATAAGTTCCTGCATAAAAAGGCACTAAATCTCCAGGGGTCAAAAAGATATTGAGGGGCCAACCGCCTTGCCCTACCATAATTTGGAGGGCTTGCATATAAATACTGTCGATATCTGGTCTTTCTTCGCGGTCAACTTTGATCGCGACAAAGTTTTGATTTAGATAATCGGCGATCGCAGGATCGGAAAAAGCTTCCCCTTCCATTACGGTACACCAATGACAACTAGAGTAACCAATCGAAAGAAAAATCGGTTTATTTTCTTGTTGGGCTTTACTTAAAGCTGCCTCACCCCAATACCACCAATCTATAGGATTATTGGCGTGTTTTTTCAAATAAAGGCTCGCTGAATTTACCAGATGATTGACCATATCTTGTTACTTAAGTGGTAATTGTCGGAAAAGTTTGAGAGCGGAAATCTTAATTACAGATAATTGAAAAGAGATTATTTATGGCTTCGTTAAAAATTCCCTTATTATTGTTAACTATGGTAATCTCATTTGAGGTTGGTACTCAAAGTGCCTTAGCATTACCTCCACCCGAAGACATCCCCGAAGAAGTGTTACGTACAGAAATTATTTTAGAGGGGCGATCGCCAATTACGGGCAAATTCCTCAATGCGGTAGAATACAGCGAAGTTCAAGCCCAATTACAGAATAGTCAATTTGCGCCTCAAATTGATCCTGAAATTCAAGAACTAATCTTTCTCTTACAACTCCGCAAGTTGTTGAAAAATCTGATTCCTTTTTATTAATTTTAAAAGCGAGCTAAATCCTAGGAATTCTCTTAACAACTCGTAATTTATCACTTTTTCTCTAGGGTGAGTTCATATTTAACCGAAAAATAGTTAGAGTATGTATAAAAATATTGGCAATCGTTAACAGAATTAAAAACTTTTTGTCCCATAGTCTAATTAATACTTTAATACTACTGGTAATTTAATGTCTCCAACTCTTGCACCTGAACAAGTTAATCTAATTGTCAACAATTTACATCAAAACCCCTTTGAGATTTTGGGATGTCATCCAGCAGCACAAAATGGGAAAGTAACTAGCTGGGTAATTCGGGCTTATTTACCCCAGGCGACTTCTGCTTGGGTAATTTGTCCTGAAGCCCGCAGCGAATACCCAATGCGATCGCTGCATCATCCCCACTTTTTTGTTTGCACGATTGAAACCCCAGAACTTAATAACTATCAGTTAAAAATCCAACAGGGGGAGCATGAAAAAGTAATTTACGATCCCTACGCTTTTGACTCTCCCCTACTCAGTGATTTTGATATTCACTTATTTGCCGAAGGTAATCACCATCGTATTTATGAAAAGCTAGGAGCGCATCCGACTAAAGTTGCTGGAGTAGCAGGAGTTTATTTTGCCGTCTGGGCGCCCAATGCTCGCAATGTTTCGGTACTAGGTGATTTTAATCAATGGGATGGCAGACAATACCAAATGCGGAAACGAGACAATGGAATTTGGGAACTATTTATTCCTGAATTAACCATTGGTAATGCTTATAAATATGAAATCAAAAATTGGGCAGGACATATTTATGAGAAATCCGACCCCTATGGTTTTCAGCAAGAAGTTAGACCCAAAACAGCTTCGATTGTGGCGGATTTAGATACTTATCAGTGGCATGATGATGAGTGGCTAGAAAAACGCCGTAACACAGAACCACTTAATCAACCAGTTTCAGTGTATGAACTGCACCTTGGTTCATGGCTACACGGTTCAGCGCAAGAAAAAACGCAACTCTTATCAGGAGAAGTCGCCCCGATTACTGTCTCAGAGTTAAAATCAGAAGCACGCTTTTTAAGTTATTACGAGCTAGCAGACAAATTAATTCCCTACGTCAAAGATATGGGTTATACCCATATCGAATTATTACCCATCGCGGAACATCCTTTTGATGGTTCTTGGGGTTATCAGGTAACAGGTTACTATGCTCCTACTTCCCGTTATGGTAATCCTGAAGACCTCATGTATTTTATTGACCAATGTCATCAAAACGATCTTGGTGTAATTGTCGATTGGGTACCAGGACATTTTCCTAAAGATGGTCATGGTTTAGCTTTCTTTGATGGAACTCACCTTTATGAACACGCTGACCCGCGTAAAGGCGAACATAAAGAATGGGGTACGTTAGTTTTTAACTACAATCGCAATGAAGTTCGTAATTTTTTAGTGGCGAATGCTTTATTTTGGTTTGATAAATACCATATTGACGGCATTCGAGTCGATGCTGTAGCTTCGATGCTCTATCTTAACTATGACCGCAAAGATGGAGAATGGGTAGCTAATCAGTATGGTGGCTGCGAAAATATCGAAGCTGCGGATTTTCTGCGTCAGGTTAACAGTCTGCTATTTAGTTATTTCCCTGGAGTTCTCTCGATTGCCGAAGAATCTACCTCTTGGCCCATGGTATCATGGCCCACTTATACAGGTGGTTTAGGATTTAATCTCAAGTGGAATATGGGATGGATGCATGATATGCTCGATTACTTCAGCATGGATCCTTGGTTTCGCCAGTTCCACCAAAACAATATCACTTTTAGTATGTGGTATCACCACAGCGAAAACTATATGCTGGCACTATCCCATGATGAGATAGTTCACGGCAAGAGCAACATTATTGGTAAAGTACCAGGAGATGAATGGCAAAAATTTGCCAACGTCAGATGTTTGTTTAGTTATATGTTCGCTCATCCAGGGAAAAAGACCATGTTCATGAGTATGGAATTTGGTCAGTGGAGTGAGTGGAATGTTTGGGGCGATTTAGAATGGCATTTATTACAATACGATTTTCATCGAAAACTTAAAGGCTTTTTTGCTGAGTTGAACGCACTGTATAAAAGTCAACCTGCACTATATGAATGGGATTTTGAAGAACCTGGTTTTGAATGGATTGATTGTAGTGATAATCGTCATAGTGTAGTTTCTTTTCTGCGTCGCAGTAAAAACCCTAATGAGTTTTTAATTGTCGTCTGCAACTTTACTCCGCAACCTCACAGCCACTATCGTATCGGTGTTCCCGAAATCGGCTTCTATACCGAAATATTCAACAGTGACGCCAGAAAATATGGTGGTAGTAATATGGGTAACTTGGGAGGTAAATGGACTGATGAGTGGTCTTGTCATAACTTACCTTATTCTCTAGACCTCTGTTTACCGCCATTAGGAGTCTTAATCTTTAAGTTAGACCGCATTAAAACCGCTCAAGCTTTGCAAAGATCTGAGTAAAAACTGAGAGCTTCAAGATGCCGAAATAGATTCGGCATCTCTATCTTAAAGATCGATGGTAAAGACCCAATCTTGATATTTGGCATTTTTATTTTCAGTGATTGCTGTTAACTCTTGTTTCAGTTTTTCAGTAATCGGACGTTCCTTAGATAGATGATAATTTTCGATGCGTTTAACAGGAGTGATCTTAGCAGCAGTACCACTTAAAAATACTTCGTCAGCAATAAATAACTCTGATTTATCTATTGGGCGTTCTACAACCTCAATACCCAAGTCTTGCGCCAGAGTAATGATACTATTTCTCGTGATCCCTTCAAGAATATCTTGCTCAAAACCAGGTGTAATTAGTTGATTGTGTCGCACCATAAAAATATTCATCCCTGAAGCTTCACAAACTTTACCCTGAGAATTCATTAACAGTGCTTCATCAAAACCCGATTCTACAGCTTCAGTTTTGGCTAAAGAAGAAGTAATATAAGCTCCGCTAATTTTACCTCTAAGAGGAAGACTCCGATCCTCTTGACGATACCAAGAACTAATTCGACAACTAATGCCATCGGGAGGTAGATAATCTCCTAACTCTAATCCATAGACAAAAAAGTTTTTTTCGATCTTGTGCAATCTAGGCGCAATACCAAGGTCAGAAGTATAAATAAAAGGACGAAGATAAAAAGACTTATTGGGTTGATTTTTAGTAACAAAATCAATAATTATTTGTTGAATTTTAGCAGCAGGTAAATCATAGTTGAGAAACTTCGCACTATCACTTAATCTTTGACTGTGACGGTCTAATCTAAATAACAGTATTTGTTGTGGGTTGTTCGGGTTAGGAATGCCACGCATTCCGCCAAAAGCTCCTGTACCATAGTGTAGTGCGTGAGTAGCGATAGAAATCTTAGCTTCGGTAAAAGGAATAAATTGATTTTCAAAATAAGCAGTAGGGAGAAAGTTGTGCATAATTATTATGGCGTTTAAGAAAGTAAGGCTATGTCAAAGTCGGTAGGCGAAATCTTAAGCAAAGTAAGAGATTAGAGTAGCAGGGAAAAAAATTAAATCCGCTATTCATAACCTAGTTTTATAATGTCAGGCTTACAATTTTATCGTATTTGAATCTAGAGAATCGATAAGTAAGACAAGAGGTGATGGTAACTTTAAGCAGGAACAGGGAGAGATTGTAAAATTTCAGTAACAATTCCCTCAGCAGTAGTTCCAGCAAACCGCGCTTGGGGTTCTAAAAGCAACCGATGAGCGATCGCAGATACGGCTAATTCTTGAATATGTTCGGGAGTAACAAAGTCTAACCCATCAAATAAAGCCAGAGCTTGAGCCACTTTCATCAGAGCCAAAGAACCTCTAGGACTAGCTCCTAATTGAACTCCTGGTGCTGAACGAGTCGCGTTAATAATGTCAATAACATAGCGTTTAATCGTGTCACTAACGCGAATTTTACTAGCTTGCTGTTTTAAAGCGATCGCATCTTGGAGGGTGACACAGGGTTGAATGCGATCGATGGAATGTCCTGTCATTTGAGCGGAAAGAATCTTGACTTCTGCTTCTGGCGAGATATACCCCAAGCTAAATTTGAGCGCGAAGCGATCCATTTGCGCTTCAGGAAGCGGATAAGTACCATGAGAACCAACAGGGTTTTGGGTCGCAATAGTAAAAAACAAATCTTTAAGTTTTCTAATTTGACCATCGATACTAACTTGCGATTCTGCCATCGCTTCTAGTAAAGCGGATTGAGTCCGAGGCGAGGCGCGATTTATTTCATCTACTAGCACAATATTGGCAAAGATTGGTCCTTCATGAAAGCGGAAAGAACGTTCATTTTGATCGAAAATCGAAATTCCTAAAATATCTGATGGCAATAAATCTGGTGTAAACTGAATCCGTTTAAATTTAGCGTCAATCGATAAGGCTAGAGCTTTAGCCAAAGTGGTTTTACCAGTACCAGGATAATCATCTAACAGAACGTGACCGCCACTAGCAAAGGCTGCGAGCAAACTTCTAATCGCGATCGACTGTCCTTGGATCACCTGAGAAATATTGTGATGAATTTTTTGATAAATATCTTTACCAGATAAGCTAATGGTTGTTAAATTGCCATTGTGCATAGTTCTTTGTCTTTAATCCCCCAAGATCCGCTAGCTTCAGAATTCCCATTTCGCCAATAAAAAACTAAAATTTGAGTCAGAGGCACAATTTTGTGATTTGTTTCCTGACATTACTGCCTCAGATCATCAATAATAAATTGAAGCCTATTTTATTTAACTCAAATTCTTGAATAAATGAACCTTGTTGAGACAGTAGATCGAATTAAATATCAGCTACAGGAAATTGAGTCTAGAGAAGAAGCTAATCAACAAGAACAAGCTGCGATCGCAACTAATATTGAACGATTAGAAACAGAACTCAAAAAACTAGAATCAGAACTGCAACAACAATATCAGCGTCAAAGTGAATTAGATCAAGAAGCAATAGAATTGTGTCGTCAGTCAGAAGATTTGAACACTAAATTGCAAAAATTAGACAAAATTGCCACTTTATCTCAAGAATATAAAACCTTACAACTAGAATTAAAAGATAATCAAGATTTATTAGATACTTTATATTCCGCAATTACGACACTCAATGCCGAAGAGCTTAATTCTCAGCATCAGGTTACAGAATCATCAACCCAAGCTCAAAATTCAACCGAACTTACAGCAGCAGAACTTGATAATCTAGATATCGAGCGGATCAAATCAGCCTTCCCTAATGCGGAAAAAATTTATCAACAATTAGTAACCCGTTACCTGGAGCAATATCGTACTTACCAAAATTTACTCGTAGATGAACTCGATCTAATCTGGTGTTCGGTAGCTTTTATTGCTTTTGGTCGTTCTTGTTATCGTCAGATGTGTCGCAAACATCATCCCGATCTCGAAGGTTCAGAACGGGCGATGCAATTAATTAACAGTGCTTGGGAAATCGCTCAAGAATATTCACCAGAAGCAAATTCCTGATAAATGACTGATGACTGATGATAATAACTAATAACTAATAACTGCTGAGGTGATGAGGTGATGACTGCTTACTGATTACTGATTACTGATTACTGATTACTGTCGATATGGTTTCTAGCATCAAAACTCTACCACCAGAAATAATCGATTTGATCGCAGCAGGAGAAGTAATCGATTCTCTAGCTGCGGTGGTTAGAGAATTGGTCGAAAATGCGATCGATGCCAAAGCTACGAGAATTACTATTGCTCTATATCCTGAATTATGGCAAGTAAGAGTCGCAGATAATGGAGTCGGAATGTCTTTAGAAGACTTGAGAGTTTGCGCATCGCCTCATAGTACTAGTAAAATTCGGACTAATCAAGATTTATGGCAGATCACTAGCCTAGGGTTTAGAGGCGAAGCCTTACATAGTATCGCCCAAGTAGCAGAGTTAGAAATTTGTAGTCGTCGTTCAGGATATTCAGATGATGTCGGATGGCGCATTAATTATCAACCAGGAAACCCGATTCTCGAAACGCCAATTGCGATCGCCTCTGGTACAGTAGTCACAGTTTCTAACCTTTTTGGTCAATTACCTGTACGGCGTCGCGGATTACCTACTATGGCGCAACAGTTAAAAAAGGTCCAAAAAGTGATTCAACATATCGCTTTATGTCATCCTGAAATTACCTGGTTAGTGAAAAAAAATGACTGTCCTTGGTTTCACTACAGTCCTAGCCATAATCCGCAAGGCATTTTAGCCCAATTCTTGCAGAAAATTAGCGCTAATGATCTGGCATATCTCAACCTCAGAGTTGCGCCTCCTGAGACAGAGATTTCAATAACAGACAAGCAGCAGTTAGCTAATCAAAGCAACTATTTGACGAAGTCAGAGGAAGTCCTGTCTTCTCAAGACGGAGTCTCTCTGACCCCTAATTTGGCTCAAACCTCAAAATTAGAACTAGTTATTGGCTTACCAGATCGCTGTCATCGCTCCAAACCCGATTGGATTAAAGTTGCAGTCAATCATCGCATCATTCGTTCTCCCCAACTCGAACAAAAAATCATCTTAGGTATGGTGCGAACTTTACCACGCGATCGCTATCCCGTAGCCTTTCTCCATCTCCACACTACTCCTAATAATGTCGATTGGAATCGTCATCCCGCCAAAGCAGAAATTTATTTACAGCACCTAGAATATTGGCAACAGCAAATCAGTCAAGGAATCGAGCAAACTCTAAAACTAAATCAAGACAATATTACCTCACCAATAGGCGATCGCAGGATCAGTCAAGTTCTTAAAGCAGCCGAACCCCAAGGCAAATACAACTTAAATAATTCTCAAACCAATAACCAAACTCAGCAACCAAATCCTTTGCCAACTTTTGCCTTAAAAGCTGTGGCGCAAGTCAATCAGACTTATATTGTGGCAGAACACGCCCACGGTTTATGGTTAGTAGAACAACATATCGCCCACGAAAGAGTCTTATACGAACAACTTCAGGACAATTGGCAAATTGTTAACTTAGAAAACCCCCTGATTTTAAAAAATCTTACCGCTGCCCAAATCGAACAACTCCAAAGAATTGGTGTGGCGGTTGAGTCTTTTGGTGAAGCATTATCGACAGTCAGAAATGCTCCAGCGATTTTAGCAGCCAGAGCGGACTGTCAGTCTGCTTTAATTGAACTTAGTTGGGGAGGCGATTTACAAACCGCTCAAGTCGCCACTGCTTGTCGGAGTGCAATTCGTAATGGTACTCCCTTAGATATCACCCAAATGCAAAATTTATTAAATCAGTGGCAAAATACCCGTAATCCTAGAACTTGTCCCCACGGCAGACCGATTTACTTATCATTAGAAGAATCAGCTTTAGCGCGTTTTTTCCGCCGTCATTGGGTAATTGGCAAAAGTCATGGTATTTGAGATCTTGCCAGCCAAGAATTACTTCTTTCTATCCATTGCCAGCTAGAGAAAAAGCCACCCCAAAAGGGAATAGCCGATCTGGAGGATCACCAGTGCCACCAAAATACTTAACAGAGCGATCGCCCCAAGTCCTCTACCCCAAAAACTCAAAACAGCCATAACCGCAGAGGTAATCCATTTAAACACAGGACTCAACCTAGAGTGAATATGTTCATGCCGATCATCTTTTTGTAAAGTGATTTCTAGCAGCCCGATGATGGCAAGAAAAAGAGCTACAGAACTAGCAATCAGTAAGCGTACTTGATGGGGGACAATAGTACCTTGATCAGCAATAACATTCAGAATTCCAACTCCAGTGCCAGTGAGTACTATGACCAGTGGCATATGTGAGTACCCCCAAACGAAAGCCCAACCCATTCCAGACTTGGGTGGTTTGCAGGCCACAAAATCAAAATAAACACACCAAAGACCAAAAACAAGAGCCATACTGAGAACTCCAGTCGAAACGCTTAGAAGGGAAATATGTTCTTTAACGGTAAGCCCTTCGACCACGCCGACTACCGACTC
>DAXETX010000313.1:0-43432 GCA_051155735.1 Xenococcaceae cyanobacterium | reverse complement strand
CTTGGGAGAAGTTCTGTCAGTGGATCACCAGCACCAACAACCGCATCTACATCGGTTGGTTCGGCGTACTAATGATCCCGACACTCCTAGCAGCAACCACTTGCTTCATCATCGCTTTCATCGCAGCGCCCCCAGTGGATATCGATGGAATCCGTGAGCCAGTAGCAGGTTCATTGCTCTACGGCAACAACATCATCTCTGGTGCAGTAGTACCTTCCTCCAACGCCATTGGCTTACACTTCTATCCCATATGGGAAGCAGCATCCTTAGACGAGTGGTTATACAACGGTGGTCCATACCAGCTAGTAATCTTCCACTTCTTGATTGGAGTATTCTGCTATATGGGACGTCAGTGGGAACTATCCTTCAGATTAGGAATGCGTCCTTGGATTTGTGTAGCATACTCAGCACCTGTATCAGCAGCAACAGCAGTATTCCTCATCTATCCCCTAGGACAAGGTTCATTCTCTGACGGAATGCCATTAGGAATCAGTGGTACATTTAACTTCATGTTAGTCTTCCAAGCGGAACACAACATCTTAATGCACCCCTTCCACATGTTAGGAGTAGCAGGAGTATTTGGTGGTTCTTTATTCTCCGCCATGCACGGTTCCCTCGTCACTTCTTCTTTAGTACGGGAAACCACTGAAACTGAGTCACAAAACTACGGTTACAAATTTGGACAAGAAGAAGAAACCTACAACATCGTAGCAGCCCATGGCTACTTCGGTCGTCTAATCTTCCAATATGCTTCCTTCAACAACTCTCGTTCCTTGCACTTCTTCTTAGGTGCTTGGCCGGTGATCGGCATTTGGTTTACTGCAATGGGAATTTCCACCATGGCATTCAACCTCAACGGCTTCAACTTCAACCAGTCGATTATTGACTCACAAGGTCGTGTCGTTAACACTTGGGCTGACATTTTAAACCGCGCTAACTTAGGATTTGAAGTAATGCACGAACGCAACGCGCACAACTTCCCCTTAGACTTAGCAGCAGGAGAGCAAGCTCCCGTAGCTTTAACTGCTCCTTCTATTAACGGTTAATCAAGAGAAACAAAAATACCTAAAAAACGCCCCCTTCAAAACTTTGGAGGGGGCGTTTTTTAATAGAAAGATTTTATTCATCAGCCTTAATAAACTATTGTTATAAGTTATAAAGTAAAAAGCAAAATTTATTCCTCTACTCAGACAATAAATATTTTTGTTGATGTCTATAATTGAAAGTCTAAAACCTGCGGGAAGAGCAGATGTAGTAATATATATGCCTTACTACAGCAAAAATAAACACAATTGGTTGCCTTATGCTATATCTCTTTACCAAACAGGTTCTCTCGAAGGACATAGAATTATCGAAGGAGGCGAGTCAATTCCTTTTGTCGCAAGTTGGTATGTGTCTAAGTTACCCTCGGAATTAACTCGTTGTCGCTTGCAATTTGATGGACAGGCTGAGTTAAGTTATGAAGTAACCTTGGCTAATTCTGAGTTTATTGATTATCTAATTGATGTCATCATGAATTTTAAACGTTCTCACTTGACAGATTTTCCCAGTAGCTTTTATCGAAAGTTACTGCGATTTGAACAGTGAGACGCACCATAGAAGTAAATTATAAAGGAGTGCGGACGTGGCGAAACCTGCCAAATACCTAATAGTCGGTTCAACAGAGGCTTATAGTGGAAAATCGGCAATTATTTTGGGCATTACTCATCACTTGGCTGAGCAAGGAGTCAAAATAGCCTATGGTAAACCTCTGGGAACTTGTTTGGACGAAAACTTGGAAAAGACTAGCGAAAAAGATGTCAATTTTCTCCAGGAAAGTCTAGGATTATCGGCAGAACAAGTACAGTCTCCACTCTTGCGCCTGGATAGTACAACTATTGGCAATCGGCTTCAGGGTAAAGATAGTAATAACTATTCTCAAGCTTTACAGCAGTATATCACTCAACTACAAGGAGAAATTGTTTTATTAGAAGGACCAGAAACTTTGTGGGAAGGAAGTTTATTTAGTCTTTCTACAGGAGATATCGCAGAAGCAATTGATGCCTCGATTGTTTTAGTTTCTCGTTACGATTCTTTACTCTGTGTGGCTAACTTTCTGACAGCTAAAAAAATTCTGGGCAATCGTTTAATAGGGGTGGTAATTAATGATATTCCGCCACCACAATTAGCCGAAGTAGCATCTTTAATTAAGCCTTATTTAGAACAACAGAATATTCCACTTTTGGGGATGATTCCGCAAGACAAACTACTCAATAGTGTGAGAGTGCGAGAATTAGCCAAAAGACTTGATGCCAAAGTTTTATGCAGAAGCGATCGCCTTGATTTGATGGTCGAAAGTCTTAGTATTGGAGCGATGAATGTTAATTCTGCCTTAGAGTTTTTTCGTCAAAGAGAAAATATGGCGGTGGTTACAGGAGGCGATCGCGCGGAGCTACAAATGGCTGCTTTAGAAACTTCAACTCATTGCTTGATCTTGACAGGTCATACGCCACCTCAGCCGTTTATTTTAAGTCGTGCAGAAGATTTAGAAGTTCCAGTGCTGGCAGTGGATTTTGACACTTTAACTACTGTGGAAATTGTGGATAATTGTTTTGGTAAAGTTCCGATCCATGAGCCGATTAAAGTCAAAAGAATGCGCGAATTAATGGCACAATATTTTGATTTTGAGAGATTGAGGCAATACTTAGATGTAGAGCAGATACCTTTGACTGCTAATAATTGAGCATGATTGGGGCAAGTTAGGAAGCAAAATCAATTTTTAGAGGAGCAATTAATCCTGATGAAATTAGAATTAACCGTGCCGAGTCTGGTTTGTGAAGGTTGTGAAGACATAGTCAAAAAAGCGGTTAAGGCACAAGATTCCCAAGCGGAAGTAACAGTAGATTTGGTGAGTAAAAAAGTAGTTGTTGAAACTACCGCAGCCGAAACTGAGATTAAGCAAGCAATTGTTGCTGCTGGACATACAGTAAACTAGTTGGGGGCAAAGAGGGCTATTTAATTCTCGGAAGCCAAAAGAGCCTTAAATCGCCCTGAGTTGAAGGAAACAAAAAGCAGTAAAACGACGACAGATTAACAATTGAGTTCAGAGTAGCTTGAGAAGAATATGCTTCAAAAAACATTTTGTACTTTGAGTCTGGCACTTGCTACTTTAGTAGTTCCCCAGTCGGCAGTTTGGGGATTGCCTTTAGCAAGAGTTGAGCTTGAAACCTCAGAAAACTTGGCTTTTGATGAGCAGTTATGGGGAGATTTGACTCAGCTAGGCGATCGCCTAGTGCCTCACCAGCGAGATCGCACTGCTTTATTAACTGCAATCGATCATAGTCTGAGTTACTTAAATAGTCCTAAAGCAGTTAAAGCCTACAGTCGTTACTCTAATTCGGAATTTAATTTAGCACGAGTGCGTCGTTCTCTAGTTCGGTTTCGAGAATTGTTAGTAACTGCCACCTCAGCACGAGAGCTACAAACTAAAGTTCAGTCGGAGTTTAGTTTTTATCAGTCCGTCGGTAAAGATAATCAGGGGACAGTTGATTTTACTGGCTATTTTGAACCTACTTATATTGCTAGTAGAGTGCCAACTGCTGAGTTTCGTTATCCTTTGTATCGTAAACCTGCTAACTTTGAAAGTTGGAGTCAGCCCCATCCTACCAGAGCGCAACTCGAAGGCAAAGATGGTTTATCAGGCAATAAAAGTATTTTGGCTGGTCATGAGCTAGTTTGGTTACGCGATCGCCTAGAAGCTTTTTTAGTACAAGTTCAAGGTTCGGCAAGACTACAGCTTACCGATGGTACAACTATGAGTATTACTTATGGCGGTAGTACGAATTATCCCTATACTAGTGTGGGGGGAGAATTAGTTAAAGATGGAGTGTTTGCTAAAGAAGAATTGACTCTGCCCAAGTTAATTACCTATTTTCAAGCTAATCCCGCAGCTTTAGCTACTTATTTACCTCGAAACAACCGATTTATCTTTTTTTATGAAACCGACGGCAGACCACCTAATGGAAGTTTAGGTGTTCCTGTTACTGGCGATCGCTCTATTGCTACTGATAAGTCTTTAATGCCACCAGGAGCTTTAGCTTTGATCGAAGCCCCAATTCCGCAAGTTACAGCCAATAACACCCTAGAAACTCGAATGGTAAGTCGTTATGTGTTGGATCAAGATACAGGAAGTGCGATCAAGGGAGCAGGAAGAGTTGATATTTTTTTAGGAAGTGGTCAAATTGCGGGAGAGAGAGCAGGTTTAATTAATAGTACAGGGCAACTTTACTATTTATTATTGAAAGAACCATGAAAGCCAAGATAGATCATGTATTTGTCTTTATTGAAATTTTTGCTCACGAAGGAGGCATTCAATCTTACGTCAAAGACCTATTTGCAGCTTATTCAGCAGTTGCAGACAAGCATTCTTTGAAAGCAGAAGTGTTCATCTTGCGAGATGAAAAAGGATGTGATAATCCTTATGAAAAAGAATCCCTGAGTTTTCACTATCTCAAAAGATTACCCCCCTGGAAAGGAAGACTCAAGTTAGCAACAACTTTGTTGCAGTGTTTGCTATTACGTCGTCCGCGACATCTTTACTGTGGACATATTAAATTATCGCCCCTGATTAGGTTGCTTTGTCAGCCTCTAGGAATTCCTTATACCATCCTCACTTATGGCAAAGAAGTCTGGTCAACTTTACCCCAAAATCAACGTCAAGCTTTAGTTCAAGCTGAAAGTATTTGGACAATTAGCCGTTATAGTGGCGATCGCTTATGTCAAGCAAATTCTCTCAAACCAGATAAAGTTCAGATCTTACCCTGTATTGTAGATGGAGCAAAATTTACTCCTGGAGCTAAACCTCAAGATTTAATTAATAAATACCAGCTACAAAATTGTCTAGTTTTGATGACTGTCGCCAGATTATGGTCAGGAGATATTTATAAGGGAGTCGATGTCACAATTAGAGCTTTGCCTCAAATTTTACAGGTATTTCCCCAAGTTAAATACTTGATCATTGGTCGGGGTGATGACCGACCTCGCTTAGAAAAATTAGCAGTAGAATTAGGAGTTGCAGAGCGAGTTATTTTTGCTGGATTTATTCCGACGGCAGATTTAGTAGCTCATTATCGTGTTGCCGATGCTTATATCATGCCGTCACAGGAGGGATTTGGGATTGTCTATCTCGAAGCTATGGCTTGTGGTAAGCCAGTATTATCGGGTGATGCTGATGGCTCGACCGATCCTTTACAAGATGGTAAATTAGGCTGGCAAGTTCCCCATCGCGATCCTAATGCCGTAGCTCAAGCTTGTATTGAAATATTGCAAGGTCAAGATCGACGTTGTCAAGGAGACTGGTTACGGGAGGAAACTTTGAAAAAATTTAGTCAAGCAGCTTTTACAGAACAATTATTATCTTTGATTTGAAATTGGGGTTTTTTACCGCTGATTAACAAAAAGTTCGGCTAACAAGGCAATTAAAATGCTATTTTATGAAGATATTATTATTAAACAATTACGACCTGACTCAAATTAGAGACGAATGGCAGCAAGATGGTCAAGCAGCACATCAACTCTGGGGAATCACGCAGTTAGAAGTATATGGCATCCAAGCAGACATTCTGCCATTTGCTCGCTTCAAAACTCTGAAACGTCTGAGTCAAAAACTCAAAATCTTCGGTGATCTCGATCAACAACTGAGATTACTCTTACAAATTAATCGCTACGATTTAATTTATTCAGGACACTATTTAACTACTTCCTTATTAGGACTATTACGGAGACTGCGATTAATCAACAAACCGATAATAGCCATATCATTTCAAGCTCCTAGACCGAGTTTTTTTGCTAAAATTTTTGCTCAATTAACTATCGCTGGCAATGATCGCATAATTTGCCTTAGTTCTGGAATCAAACAACATCTAGAACAAGATTTAGGTATTCCTTCCCAAAAATTAGCATTTATTGAATGGGGCTATGATACAGAGTTTCATGCTCTACCAGCTACAGACATTGCCAATGGTGAGAAAGCCCAATATATTTTGAGCATTGGTAAGTCTTTCCGAGATTACGATACTCTGATTGCAGCTTTTGAAGCTATTGATTTTCCTTTAGAAATCATCGGTTATAGTGATAACTTACTAGCCTGCCTAGACTCCATCCCCTCAAATGTTACTGTCACGATTCCTAGGAATGCAGTAGTAGATAGTAATCATCATCTTCCTAGCAATCAATTACCCAAAAATATTAAAGTTATCGAAAAATTACTGCCGACTGCTCAAATATTACCCCAATATTACCAGGCTTACGCTGTCGCTATTCCCCTAAATCTTCCTCCCGATAAACCTTATAATACTGTAGGATTATCCAGCTTAATCGAAGCTATGTGTATGGGAAAAGCAATTATAGCGACAGAGAATCAAGACTTAGGAGTTGATCTCGCCAAAGAGGGCATTGGCATCGCTGTTCCTGTCCAAGATAGTGTAGCTTGGAAACAAGCGGTTCAATATCTTTTAGCTCATCCTGAAGCAACTCAAGAAATGGGTCAAAAAGCGCGGTATCTTGCCGAACAAAAGTATAATTTGGGGAACTTTACTCAAAAAGTCGCTCAATGTATGCACAGTTTGGTTTAAATTAGACAAAATTAGTTTCTGGTAAACCCTCCACAGCCAGAAACTTCACTTGATGAGTTACTCTAAGATAAAGTAAAGTGACATTCAAAAAAACAACTAGCGGGGAAAGTATTAGGAGACGGTTAAATCCATGGGAAAAGTAGTAGGCATCGACTTAGGAACAACTAATTCTGTCGTCGCCGTCATGGAAGGGGGAAAACCCGTTGTCATTGCCAATGCAGAAGGAATGCGTACTACGCCCTCTGTAGTGGGTTTTAGTAAAGATGGAGAGTTAGTAGTCGGACAACTCGCTAGAAGACAAGCCGTACTAAATCCCCAAAATACTTTTTATGGCATCAAAAGGTACATGGGGCGCAAATATAATGAATTGCAACCTGAGTCCAAAAAAGTTCCCTACACTATTAGACGAGACGAAATTGGTAATATTAAAATTCGCTGTCCGCGTTTAAAAAAGGAATTTGCACCTGAAGAAATTTCGGCGATGATTTTGCGAAAACTTACCGAAGAAGCAGAAAGGTATTTAGGCGAAAAAGTTACAGGTGCAGTAATTACCGTACCTGCCTATTTTAATGACTCTCAAAGACAAGCCACAAGAGATGCAGGCAGAATTGCGGGATTAGATGTTTTAAGAATTATTAACGAACCGACCGCAGCAGCTTTAGCTTACGGTTTGGAGCGGAGAAGAACCCAAACCATTATGGTCTTCGATTTGGGTGGTGGAACTTTTGATGTTTCAATCTTAGAAGTAGGAGATGGGGTATTTGAAGTCAAAGCTACTAGTGGTGACACCCAATTAGGAGGCAAAGATTTCGATCAAAGAATTGTTAACTGGCTAGCAGAAACATTTTTAGCGCAAGAAAGTATCGATTTACGGAAAGAGCGCCAATCGCTGCAACGTCTAACAGAAGCAGCAGAAAAAGCCAAAATAGAGCTTTCAGGAGTGGCAGTTACCGAAATTAATTTACCTTTTATTGCAGCGGATGAAAATGGTCCTAAACACCTGGAAACCAGGTTGGAACGGGCTAAATTTGAAGAGCTTTGCGGAGATTTAGTATCTCGCTTACGTCGTCCTTTGAAACGAGCTATTTCTGATGCCAGAATTAACCCGATGGAAATTGATGAGGTAGTTTTAGTCGGGGGTTCGACTCGCATTCCGATGGTACAAGATTTGGTACGCAGTTATATCGACCTTGAACCAAATCAAAATGTTAATCCTGATGAAGTTGTTGCTATTGGGGCAGCTATTCAAGCTGGAATTTTAACCAACGAAGTCAAAGATATCCTGTTATTAGATGTGACGCCTCTGTCTATAGGACTAGAAACTATCGGGGGAGTGATGCAAAAATTACTACCTCGCAACACGACAATACCTGTAAGACGTTCTGATACTTTTTCGACAGGAGAAAATAATCAAACTGTAGTAGAAATTCACGTCCTACAAGGAGAAAGAGAAATGGCATCGGGGAATAAATCTTTAGGTCGCTTTAAACTTACAGGAATTCCCCCTGCACCTAGAGGTATCCCTCAAATTCAAGTCTCTTTTGATATTGATGCCAACGGGATTTTGCAAGTTACCGCCAGAGATAAAACTACGGGTCGCGAACAAGGTATCACAGTTCAAGGAGCTTCTAATCTGAGTGAAACCGAGATTAGTCGCATGGTTCGGGATGCTGAAGAATTTGCCGAACAAGACCGCGAGAGACGCGAAAGAGTCGAAAAACGCAATGGGGCTAAAGCTTTAACCGATCAGGCACAACGCCGACTTAAAGAGGTAACTCTTGATTTTGGTAGTCAATTTGCTAATTATTATCGTCGTCGCATTGATGTTTTGTGTGAAGAAGTTCTTGATAGCTTAGAAAAAGATGATGAAAGAACTTTAGATAGAGCGCAAGCTGATTTGCAAGACGTTCTTTATGAACTTAATCGAGAGGTGAGACTACAGTACGAAGACGAAGAAGATGATGATTTCTTTGGCGCAATTCGCAAAACTTTCTTGGGCGATGAAGACGACAAAATAGAACCAGATTATCCTTACGAACCGCGTCGCGGAGATTACCGCAGTGGTTATAATTATGGTTCTTATCAAGACGAACCTAGAAGTAGTGGGGGCTATTATCAAGACGATTATGGTAGTCGTCCAAGAAGTAATGGTTATCAGGACAGTTATGCTGATAGTTATAGCGAACCGCGTCGCCCTAGAGATTATCCTCAAGACGATTATGGTAGTAGTCCCCCACCTCCACCGAGAAGTAATGGTTATCGGGATAGTTATGACGAACCGCGTCGCCCTAGAGATTATCCTCAAGCTGATTATGACACTCCGAGACGAGCTTCAGGTAGAAGCGAAAGCCCGCCCTATCAAGATGCCAATTTTAGAGATAGTGCAGACCAGCGTTACTATAAAAGTGGCGATCGCTCGCGCCGAATCCCTTATCAGAATGACTGGGATGATGAGGATGATGAATGGTTCTAAAACAGCAAAACCCAATATGGCTTAATTTCGGGTAAAACCAGAAACAGGTAATAATTATTGATAACCGATAACTGAAAACTGTAAGATGCAACAAAACTTGCGGAATTATTATGAAATATTAGGTGTGACCAAAAAAGCTTCTAGCGAAGAAATTAAACGGGCTTATCGCGCCCTAGCAAGAAGGTATCATCCCGACCGCAACCCAGGAAATAAAATTGCTGAGGAAAAGTTTAAAGACATCAACGAAGCTTATGAAATTCTTTCTGATGCCACCAAAAGATTAGAATATGACCAAGTAAATCAAAGTCGCGGTAAAAAATCTCCCCCGAAATACAATCCATTTGACTCTTTCAATCGGAATACTTCACCCAGAAGTAATAATACTACGACAGCAGAGCGTCCTCCTCGCGTTAGAGTAGAACCGCAAGATTATCGTCCTCCTTATACGACTAGAAGAGAAAGACCAGTTTCGCGTCCTCCTGGGCGAGATATTGAAGCGAAATTAACTCTCCCTTTGAGTAAAGCTTATCAAGGCGGTCGCGAGAGAATCCGCTTAGAAGATGGGCGATCGCTAGAAGTAGATATGCCTCCTGGAATGTTTAATGGTCAGCGAATTCGTCTGCGGGGACAAGGATTAGATGGCGGGGATCTTTATCTTAAAATTACCGTAGCGCGTCATCCTTTTTTTGATATCCAAGGAAACGACATTTATTGCACTGTTCCGATTACTCCTGCTGAGGCGGTTTTGGGGGGGGCAATTGAAGTGCCGACTATTGATGGCTTAGTTAAGATGACTCTGCCGTCGGGAGTGCGTTCGGGTCAGAGATTGCGTTTAGCCAATAAAGGCTATCCTAACCGCAATGGCGATCGCGGAGATCAGTTAGTAGAAATTGCGATTTTGACTCCTCCAGAAATTACTGAGGCAGAAAAAAATCTTTACGAAAAAATTAAAGAGTTAGAAACTTTTAAACCCCGCCAAAATCTCACTAAAAGTTTATAGTTATTCAATTTAAAATTACCTTTAGGGAATGGAAGCAACTAAAGAACGCACCTCGAAAAATTTTAAGAAATTACAAGCGCGTCTGCGAGGGCTAGTAGGGAAAGCGATTTACGATTATAAGATGATTCAATCAGGCGATCGCGTTATGGTCTGTCTTTCTGGTGGCAAAGATTCTTATACCATGCTTGATTTATTATTAAGTTTGCAACGTAGTGCGCAGATTAACTTTGAAGTTTTAGCTGTCAATCTCGACCAAAAACAACCAGGATTTCCTGAAAACGTTTTACCAGATTATCTTTCCGCTTTAGGTGTTCCTTATCGCATTATTGAAGAAGATACTTACAGTATTGTAAAAAGAGTAATTCCTGAAGGTAAAACTTTTTGTGGTTTATGTTCGCGTCTGCGTCGTGGTATTCTCTACCGAGTTGCGATAGAAACAGGCGCAACTAAAATTGCTTTGGGACATCATCGAGATGATATTGTAGAAACGCTCTTTCTGAATATGTTTCATGGCGGAAGAATTAAAGCAATGCCTCCGAAACTCCTCAGCGATGACCAACAGCATATAGTAATTCGTCCTTTGGCCTATTGCCCTGAAAAAGAGATTCAACGCTATGCTAATGCCCGAAATTTTCCGATTATTCCTTGTAATCTCTGTGGATCTCAAGCCAACTTACAACGCGTCCAGATTAAGCAAATGTTACAAGCTTGGGAACGGGAAAATCCAGGCAGAATCGATAGTTT
The DNA here is from genome assembly GCA_051155735.1 of Xenococcaceae cyanobacterium. Taxonomy (GTDB): domain Bacteria; phylum Cyanobacteriota; class Cyanobacteriia; order Cyanobacteriales; family Xenococcaceae; genus JASJCP01. The sequence continues at coordinate 32,604 of DAXETX010000313.1, read as the reverse complement.
ATTTCGGAGTATTCAAAACGTTTCTCCTTCTCAATTAGCAGATACAGCACTATTTGATTTTGCTAGTTTAGAAACTAAATCAAAGTCATAAATTGAGAATAGTCAACTTTTAACAAATTATTTAATTATTGAATCTTGGCAAGCCATTGGTTATTAAGTATTTCAAACTCACTGAAGTTATCTTTGACGGCTTTTTTGACTCCTTCCCAGTTCCAGTCATCACCAGCCATATATTTACCCTTTTTTAATTTTTTGCGCCAGCATTTAATATCTCGATCTACAGCTTCAAAAGTATGACCAGCATCTAAATAGATAAAATCGAGAGATTCATTCCCGAATTTAAGACAAGCTTCGGCACTTTTTAAGTGGTATTGCGTTACCTTCGGAGAATCGACAAAACGAATTTGAAACAAAAATTTGGCAAGTTTGAGTCGAAAAGTATCAGAATTGCGATCAGAATCATCATAACCTGATATATAAGGATCTATTGAATAGACTTGATCGAAGTATTGAGCAAATAAGCTAGTCGAAAATCCAATAAGAGAACCAACCTCAACCATAATTCCTTGAGTTTCTATTTTCTCTAAAAGCTTTTTCAAGTTGGCTCGATCATAGAGAAACTGCTGCTCTAATACATTGATATATCTATCATTTTTGGCAGAAATGAAGTCTCCTTTATTAAGAGATAAGAAACCCAAAAATAGTTCTTTTTTAGTTCTTCTAATTAATCGTTTAGTAATGCTATTCATAGATTTTTTACAAAGTAAAGCAAAAAACCAATAGTAAACTTAGGAAAATAGTAGCTGTGTCCAAGAAATTAAATGACTATCACTACTCTTAACCATAACTAATGAAAATCAAAAAATAGATAATGGATTACTACTAAGTAGGTGAATTAAATAACTAAATCTTGATATTATCTAAAAATTGCCAAAGTTCTTGACTATTAAAATCTCGGATTACCATACTCGCTCCTACTGCTAAGAGGCGATCTGGCTCGTGAGTAGAGGCGATCGCAATAGTATAAATCCCAGCAGCGACAGCGGAAGTAATTCCAGAAGGTGAATCTTCAAAAGCGATCGCCTTATCATGATCGATTCCCAAACGGCTTAAAGCTAGTTTATAAGGTGCAGGATCGGGTTTTCCTGGAGGTGCATCCTTTGCCATGATCACCACAGGAAATATATCGGTTAATTGTAAAGTTTCCAACATATGGATCGCATTTTCTTCTGGTGCGTTGGTGACAACAGCTTTTTTTAGCAAAGCCGTATCGATTAATTTCAGTATTTTCTTTAAACCAGGCATTGGTTGTAGGATTTTGGCTAACTGTCGGTATCGTACCTCTTTATCGATTGCTAGTTGCCAAGCTGCTTCTGGGGATAGTCGCGGTAAAATATCGCTGGTTATCTGAGCATTAGTTTTACCAGATATATGCTTTTGATAGAAATCTCGATTGATCGCGAGATTATATTGACTCAAGATATCTTGCCACACTGCAAAATGTATCGGGTCAGTATTGGCTAGTGTTCCATCTAGGTCGAAAAGTATCGCAGATAACATTAAATTCAGAGTTCTTATTGATCACTAATCTATAGTATTAACATTTCTTAAAAAGAATTTCTCCGGATTAGAGAAAGCCAACACTTTAAAAGAAAATTAATCTCAAAAAAAATTACGATAACTAGATAAGATAAAAATAAGTAGTAAAGAAGCGATCATCTCATCAATGGTACAAAATAATTCGCAACAAAACTTTAATGATCAACCCTTAAAAGATATGGATAAAGCTAAAGCCCAAAATGGACGTAGTGTTCAACAGCAATTAGAAGAACTGGAAGCACAAGTATATCAAACTAGTAAAGAAACTCCCGCTACTGAGCCAGAAACCGAATCTAATTTTCGTCAACAGTTAACGACAGTAGTTGCGAAAATTCGCAATTGGTTTAATGAGTTACCTCAAGTCGGTAAAATAATTGTCGCAATTGTCGCGATTATGGTTAGTTTTTCGATTCTAAATCTTTTTTTGCATCTTCTGACTAACTTGATTACTTTAGCAATTTTGAGTTTGATTCTTTACGGATTATACAAATATTTATTTCCTGCTTCTAAAGCTCAATAAATCGCTGATTAAATACTGAATGTGAGTCAAATTGAAGTAATTGGGATTGGTTTAGATGGCATCGCAGGTTTGAATGCTTATCAGCTTAATTTAGTTAATTGCGCTAAAGTATTAATTGGCAGTTCGCGTCACTTAAGCTATTTTCCAGAGCATCCTGCTCAAAAAATAACCTTACATAATTTACAACAAGATCTTGAAACTATTAGGGAGATTATATCTCATATTCAAGATGAAATTGTTGTAGTTTTAGCTAGTGGCGATCCGCTTTTTTTTGGAATTGGTCGTCTTTTACTATCTCAATTACCTTCAGAAAAATTACGGTTTCATCCTCATATTAGTTCGCTACAATTAGCTTTTAGTCGCCTTAAAGTTTCTTGGCAAGATGCTCAATTTATTAGTGTTCACGGTCGCAGTAGTGAATCATTATTACTAGGTTTTAAGGAGTGTCGAGAAAAAATTGCTATCTTAACTGATGCAGATTCTAATCCGCAAGAAATTGCGAAACTATATCTAGATTTAGACTTATCAGTTAGTTACGATTTCTACATTTGTGAAAATCTGGGCAGTCAAGAGGAAAAAATTAGCTATTTTGGTGTAGAGGAAATTAAAAAATTAGCTTCTTTAAAATCAGATAGTTTTAGTAGTCTCAATATTCTAATATTGCTCCGTTCAACTACTTCTGAAAAAAACTTAAATCTTGAGAGCTTACCCAAGTTTGGCTTACCTGATAGGATATTTTTAAGTTATCCAGATCGCCCAGGTTTAATTACTAAAAAAGAAATCAGAATTGCGATCTTAGGACAATTAGCTTTACAAGCATCACAGGTAGTTTGGGATATTGGTGCAGGAACAGGCTCAATATCTATTGAAATTGCGCGTCTTTGTCCTGATTCAAAAGTTTTCGCGATCGAAAAAACTGCTATTGGTTATTCTTTAATTAAACAAAACTGCCAGCGATTTCAAGTTGCTAATGTTCGAGTTTTGCATGGTAAAGCGCCAGAAATCTTATCGGAGTTACCTAACCCAGAGCGCATTTTTATTGGGGGTAGTAGTGGCAATTTAGAGTCTATCTTGGATGTGTGTTCCCAAAAACTTTTACCCCAAGGGTTATTAGTACTCGCCTTCGCTACTATAGAAAACTGTTATGAAGCTCTTGACTGGCTTAAAAGTCACAATTGGCACTATAACTTACTACAGTTGCAAGTATATCGTTCTACTGCTGTAGCAAATTTAACCCGTATGTCTCCCCTTAATCCTGTGACTCTAATAACAACTTATCCTGAAACATCCGTCTCTAAAGTCATTTGATAAATTTCTCGGCGTGATAAAGCAGTTAACTTGGCTAAATGGCGACTGACTTGCGATCGCGTCATCCCCTGTTTTAATAATTCAGTTAATTCTTGCTTTACTGCGACTTCTGAGGTGATTAAAGCCTCAGTAATTGCTCCAGCTACCACTAGGGTATATTCTCCTTTGGGTTTGCGAGTTGTTTGATAAAGAGCGATCGCCTCTTGTAAATTGCCACGCCAAAATTCTTCATGAATTTTCGTTAATTCCCTACCTAAAACGATGGCTCGCTCTTGACCTAGAGCAAGGCTCAAATCTTGTAAAGTAGTTAAGAGACGATGGGGTGCTTCATAAAAAATGAGTGTGCGAGTTTCGTGCTTCAAACTTTCTAACCTTTCTTGTCGCAGACTTTGTTTCGTCGGCAGAAATCCCTCAAAGACAAAGCGATCGCTAACTAATCCAGAAGCAGTCAAAGCTGTTAAACTAGCACTGACACCAGGAATGGGGATGACTGTAATCCCAGCAGCAATAGCAGCAACCACTAGTTCTTGACCAGGATCGGAAATACTTGGCATTCCTGCATCGCTTACTAAAGCTAGATTTATTCCCTGTTGTAGTTTCTTAACTAATTCCTCAGTACGAGAGCTTTTGTTGTGTTGGTGATAGCTAACTTGAGGTGTTGAAATGGAAAAATGCTGTAATAATTTTCCTGTATGACGGGTATCCTCTGCTGCAATTAGATCGACTTCTTGCAAAATACGTACCCCGCGCCAAGTCATATCTTCTAAATTACCAATGGGTGTTCCGACTAAATACAATTTTCCCAATGTCGCTAATTGTTCCATAACAATCTGATGATTTTGGCGGGGATATGATAACTCTAAAACTTATTGGCTCAGAAGTTACACCGATTATTGATTTGAAGATTAGAATCAAAACATTTTGGCGTTGCTTATACCTTTAAATTATTTATTGAGTAACGCCAATTTTTTAAATTGTGCTGCTTTTTCTTGCATCCTTTCATACAGGCGATCACAAACTAGCTCGCATAATTCAAAAATCATCGGGTCTTTAATTTCATAATAAACAGTTACCCCTTGAGGCTGACGGGATAAAATTTCGGCTTCAGTCAACATTTTCAGATGTTTTGACAAATTAGCCTGTCCTAAACCTGTAGCTGCGCTAATTTCACTAACATTCATCGCTCCTGATTTTAAACAACTGAGAATTTGTAGCCGACTAATTTCTGATAAAACTTTGAAGTAGCTGGCGACTGGGGCGAGAAATTCTGACGACTTAGGTGTCTTGTCACGAGGATCGGTTTTTGGCATGAGCGAGAAAGCGGAAAATTTTAGATTTGTTATATAACTAAATAGTATATTAACAGAAAAGCGACTTTAAGAATCGCTAGAAAGGATAATTTCAGCGATTCCGCAACACCGCTAGTAACTTAGTAAACTCAGTCGGCAAAGGTGCGATCGCTTCAATGATTGCTCCCGACACAGGATGAACTAAACTTAGCTTTCTAGCATGGAGAACTTGACCTGAAAGATTTACCCCTAGAGAACGATTAGAACTGTAAACCATATCCCCAACTAAGGGATGTCCTAAATGACTACAGTGAACTCGAATTTGGTGAGTGCGTCCTGTTTCTAGAAGGAATTGCATCAAAGTATAGTTTCTTAGTCGTTCTTTAATTTCCCAATAGGTAACAGCTTCTCTACCTCCTTTTTCTAGAGGCACAACTGCCATTTTTTTGCGATCAATCGGATGGCGACCAATAGGAAGCTCAATTTTGCCTTGTGAGTCTTTAGGACAACCGTAGATAACTCCCCAATATTCTCTTCTAGCGGTTTTGGCTTGAATTTGACGCTGTAAATGTTGCTGAGTGCGATCGCTTTTTGCCACGACAATTGCACCAGTAGTATCTTTATCTAAACGATGCACAATTCCTGGACGTTCTACACCACCAATACCAGCTAAATGCTCGCAGTGATGTAGTAGGGCATTAACTAGTGTTCCATGATAGTGTCCAGGCGCAGGATGGACTACCATTCCCGCAGGTTTATTAATGATAATCAGTTCGGCATCTTCGTAGAGAATATCTAAAGGGATGGCTTCTGGTTGTAGGTCTAACTTCTGCGGGACAGGAATCGTTACCGTAATGCGATCGCCCGATCCTAATTTGGACTTCTTGTTACGACAAACTTGATGATTAACCTGAATCTGACCCGCTTCAATCAGCTTTTGTAACCTAGAACGAGAAATCTCTGGTAACTGAGTTGACAACCAACGGTCAAGGCGATCGGTGTTATTTGTTACCTGTAATTCTAGTGTCTCAGAAATTTTTTCAATCAACAATTAATAATTAATGCTTAACTAATAAATGTTACCTCGATTTGTTAAAATTCTTTTAGTTAGTCGGAGAACATAACATGCTCACTCTCAAAATCGTCGTCTATATCACAGTATTTTTCTTTATTGGTCTGTTTATTTTTGGTTTCCTATCCAGCGATCCGTCTCGTAACCCTGGTCGTCAAGACCTTGAATAACACTTAGGGTTACCCGCCTTTCTTAGGCGGAGTAACGCTGACTTGGGCAAAATATTTTGAACAGCGAAATTTAAAGGGTAGAAATTAGCTCTTTAATAATTATTGATAATTCTACATAAACTTTATCAACAGAATTTATTATCTACTATTGCCATGTTTTTTTACTAAGTATTAATTTTTTCATTTTTAAGATTACTTTTTTTATGGAATAACCCAAAAAAGTAACTAAATAAGGGTAAGTTTTCCATTAGTTGTTGCCAATTAAAATTTAAACTCCGAAAAGGAGAATTTACAAAAAACAAAGTTAACCAAAGACAATTTTGGATAAAAAAAATTCTCATCATAAAATGACTATTAACATGAAAAAGAATTAGAAAAAATCCCCAAATTTGATGAAGCAGTGGGCGAAATACAATCCACAGTGCGAAAAATTGGAGGTAGATAGCTCCCACCATCAAAGGCCAACCGATATAATAATGATCGATTAACCATTGTCCCAGTAATGTCGGAGATATATTGCTTGCAGCAAAAGCATCAGCTGTATGTAATGCCAATGCTTCTGGTGCCAAATTATGAACTTTTCCTTGTGCAGCTTGCTGAACTGTTCCTAAAACTTTTCCCATACCAGCCATTGTATAAGTCAGCATAATAAAAGATTGGCAAGCCGAAAAGACGATTAATGTAGCTGTTTGAGTATATCTATTGAGTTTTCTTAAAGAATGCCATCCAGAAGGCAAAAATATCAAGGTAAAACTAATTAAAATACTTAAATGTGAAGAATGATTAATCTTTCCAAAAGAATTTTGAAGTGCGATAAATTCAAGTAGTGATAAAAATACCAAAATTCGAGTGACTCGCAAATTAGGAAAAGTAATAGCGAGTAAACTACTAATTAATCCAAGATACAAGATAAATAAAATTCCTAGCTTAATATCAACATATTGCAACCAGTACACTGGCCAAAGAGGATTAATATCTGTTCTATTAAGCCAGTTGAACCAAGATCTAAGTTTATAACTTTCAAGTAAAAATATTGCTATATAAAAAAAACGAATTATTAGTTGCGCTTGTTTGAATTGCTCTTCTTTGCTTAGGAAAATAACAGAAGATGTTGGCTTTACCCGAAAAAAATCAATAAAGAACTTAATTAAATATCTAATCATATTTATAGTTACGAAAAAATCCTAGGCTAGTCTGCTTAATTTCTGCTGTTTCCGCTGTTCGATACCTGTTTAACAAAAAATATTTTTCTTGTAACAATTCATATTCAATCTGACCTTTCAAGAAATTTTTTTCAAAAATATTGCGATATTTTGTTAGTTCTTCTTGGTTATTTTTAAAATAGGCGTCAGCCATATTTTTAAGCGCAGTATTTACCATAGAATTCTTACTTTTGATCATTGAAGGAGATAATTTTTCCATAGGAATTCCTGGATTAAATACCTGCCCATTATGTTGATGAATAACTATGGTGTAATCAGTTCGTGTTTCTCTGACTTTGCTAAAAAGAGTCCAGCTAAAAATTGGAAAAATATCTAATCTTTTTCCTCTCACTCCTAATGAAAAACCAATCAAAAAATAAATAAGTAATATCAAAAAAAGTGATTTTTGCAATAAAAATAATGAGTTTATCTTCTTATTTTTACTAATACGATAACTACTTTGACTTTTCACTTGTTCTTGTTATTTCGGTTTAAGTTAAATTTTACCTAACTTAAAACATATTGTTAGCTTGATTACTTGAGAAAAAATTTTAGATTTTTCGTGCATCTTAATAATAGCTTTTACTAACAAAATATCTTAATTAAGGTTCTGTCTGAAAAAGTTTACAAAAGCTTACCATCTTCGATGCGAATAATGCGGTCAGCAATATCTAGGATGCGGTTGTCATGGGTAACCATTAAAATTGCCGAACCTTGTTTCGAGGCTAGATGTTGCATAAGATGAATCACATCGCGACCAGTTTTACTATCTAAAGCAGCCGTAGGTTCATCAGCTAAAATCAGTTTCGGATGATTCACTAAAGCGCGAGCAATCGCAACTCTTTGTTTTTGTCCACCCGATAAATTTTGGGGATAAGAGTGACAGTATTCTCCTAACTTAACAGCTTTCAGGATAGCTTGAGCCTTGAGACTGGCTTGTGCAGGAGTTAGAGTTTTGTCCAATTCAAGAGCTATTTCCACATTTTGCTGGGCTGTGAGAAAGTCTAGTAAATTGTAACCTTGAAAAATATAGCCAATTCTACGGCGTACTTGGACTAATTGATCGGGATTAGCCCCACAAATTTCTTGACCGAGAAATTTTAAGCTGCCTTCTTGAAACGAACGTAAACCACCAATTAGAGTTAATAAAGTTGTCTTTCCTGCTCCAGAAGGACCTGTAAGAATGACAATTTCTTGAGATTTTATATCTAAATTAATATTTGATAGGATTGATTTGCGTAGCTTTTTTTTACCAAAGGAATAATTCAGATTTTTGATAGTAAGAATTGATTGGCGTTTAGGGGCTGATTTTTTTGATGTCAAATGACGGGATTGAGTATTTGATATCTTTAAATTTAGTTGCTTATTCAATTAGTTTAAATCCCCCAAAGTTTAGCGATCGCTAAAGAAGGGAAAGTTGTAACCGCTGACTAATAATTTATTTTTTAGCGCAACTTTCCCAATAAATTACTAATTATCTTTTGATTTTAGCTTGAATCAACAATTAGTTTAATTAAAGCATAAAGAAGTTGCTTAACATGTCAAAAGTACTGATAACTTCGACGCCAAAAATGCTAACTTCTGGCGTTCCTGTGGCATCAACTTCTGCACCGACTATCTCACCGACACCAACAGTTGTTGTTTCGCCAACATCTATTGTTGTATCTGATGTTTCAATAGTCACAGCTTCTGTCGAATCAACTTCGACTGCTGGTCCACCAGGGACTTCAAATTCTACACTCTCAGCAAAAGGATCGACTCCAACCGTTGTAGCACCATTACCAGCAGTAACAGTTGTCCCTGTTAGAGAGTCGAAACTAAAACTCGAACCGAAAATGTCAAAACTAAAACTGACACTCATTATTTAGATATCTCCATTATGATTGGTTTGTGGGATAAAAAGTGCAATTAAGCCCATAAAATAAAGAAGTCTTAGGGGGCTTTCGATTTACTATCGTTTAAATATATTTGTTAGTAAATACCACCTCCTTAGTTAAATAAAATTATTTTTAAAAGATTTCTGCTGGATCGACAGAACGTAATTTTTGAATTGCTAAAATACCTGAAATCGTACACATAAAAAATATCGAAATAAAAACACTTAAATTTTTGTTTAACGTCATAATTATTGGTAAATGGGTGGCATTCTGCGCTACATCATAAAGCAAAGCCGAGCAAATTATCCCAGGAATGTATCCTAAAAAAGCCAAAATAAAGGCTTGTTGAAATACAGCAATCAATAAATATTTATTAGTAAACCCAATTGCTTTTAAAGTTGCATAAGCAACCAAATTATTAGAGATATTACTATAAAGAATTTGATAAGTAATGCCAATACCAACTACAAATCCCATAAATACCATAAGTTTAAAAATAAAGCCGATAGGAGTTCTTAAATCCCAATATTGTTTTTCTAGCTGGATCAATTCAGCTAAAGTGAGAACTCTCACATCATTAGGTAAACTAGCAATAATATCCGCTTTAGCTTGTTGAATGTCGGTATTGGGTTTAAGCGTTATTAAACCTAAATCTATTTCGTCAACACGGCGATCAGGAAAAGTATTAAGAAAAGTTGAATCGTTAGTAATTAAGTTACCATCTACACCAAAAGATGGACCAAGACTAAATAAACTTCGGATTTTAAATCTGGTAGCGAGTTTGATTTCGTTAAAAGGAGCAATTTCTAAACTTACTTGTTGTTTTTGTTGAAATTCTTCGACTATTGGTCCAAATTCAGGGCGCGAAGCACTGTCAAACATTGCTACTTCAGGCAGTTTAATTGTATTAAGATTTTGGTTAATATCAGAACGATCAAAAGTTATTTTTCCTGGGTCGATACCAAGAACAAAAATTGAATATTTTTGTCCGTTTTCAATATTTTTTAACTTGCCAAATTGAAAACGTAAATGACTTACTGAATCGACACTTTCTAAAGCAGGAGTTTGATAAAGACGAGTTCGCGGAAAACTTTGTTGAGCAGTGAGAGATTTATATTGGGAACTAATAACAAATAAATCTCCTTTTAAAGCTTCATGAATTCGGACTGCACTATCAAATAAGGCATCTTGAAAGCCTAACTGCATCAACAGCAAAATCACGACAAAAGAAATACCACCCAAAGTAGCGAGAAAGCGAACTCGGTGATGAATTAATTGAAACCAAGCAATAGGAATATAAAGCAGCATGATGACAAACTAGAGTTGCTGAAGGTTAATAGTTAGTATTATTTACTACAGTTGAATTACTACTTGAACTTGCAAGTTACTTAAACTAGCTACCCGCAGGCTAGATTCGGGGTCGAGACGAATTTTTACTTCAACTACTTTATTGTCGGTATTAGCTAGAGGATCGGCATTAAACACATCTTGACGAGCTACTTCTAAGCCAATTTTGGCTACTTCTCCCTGGAGTTCTTCAGAGAAAGCTGCTCCTGTGACAATCGCTTGTTGTCCAACTTTGACTCTTTCGATGTCGGTTTCATAAACTTCGGCAACGACATACATTTGTCCTGTTTTACCGAGGGCTGCAATACCGCGGTTGCCAATGACTTCACCTGGGCGAACATTGACATTTAAGACTTGTCCGTCAATCGGCGATCGCACTTCCGTCAGTTCTAAAGCTGCTTGGGCTTGTTGTACCGCAGCTTGAGCTTGAACTAATTCCGCTGTGGCTACTTGGACATCTTCGGGTCGAACTTCAGCAATACTGGCAAGTCTAGCTTGGGCTTCACTCCGCTGAACTTGAGTAGTTTCGATCGTTCGGGTCAGAGTTTCTTCCGCTTCTTCGAGTTGGCGTTGCACGGTGTTGACTCGTAAGCGTCTAGTATCGCGCTCTGATGCGGAAATCGCCCCTTCTTCGTATAGCTGTTGATGACGACGATATTCAACTTGAGCGTTTTCTAGTTCCGCTTCTAGGCGTGCTAGGGTAGCTCTTTGGGATGCTACTTGACCTCGCAATTCTGCTTCTAGGCGGTTAACAGCAGCCCGTTGGGCGTTAATATCTCCTTGTTTAGCTCCTGCTTTGACTCGCACCAAATTAGCTTGGGCAATTTGGACATCAGCTTTGGCACTTTCTAAAGCAGCCCGACTGCGATTATTACTGTCTAGAACTGCTACTACTTGACCTTGTTGGACACTGTCTCCTTCATCAATTAATAACTGTTCGATTCTAGAACCTTCAGCAGCAGATGATACTGATAGCTGAATGATTTCGCCTTCTGGTTCTAAGTGTCCTAGAGCGGAAACTGCTGTCGGCTCAGGAAGAGCAGCAATTGATGGTTCGACAACAGGCTCACTAGCTTCACCAGATAATAGCTCTGGTTTGAATCTGGCGATCGCAAGTCCTAAAATCGCAATAGTAGTAATTCCCACTATTGTCCACATCAGAGTGCGCGTCCAAAAAGGGGTTTTTTTAAAGACTAAAGCATTAGAAGCATTGTTGTGGCTCGGTTCAAGCTCTCCGTAGTCATCGGTTACCGCTAAAGACAAATCTGAAGCAAATTCCTCATCATTAGAGGTAGCAATCGAATTGGGATCGGTTTCAGCACCAGTGGCGGGGAATAAAGCGAAATGCTCGACTGGTTTTTTGGCTAGAGACGAATGTCCCATCGCCGTTTCTAACAATCCTGGTCCAATTTGACAATAACCTTTACTGATCGCTCTGATTCCTTGGATGACATCACAGATTGGTGTTCCCTTGAGAAAGTAGCCTTTAGCCCCTGCTTCGAGACACTTAATCAGGTATTGGTTTTCGTTGTAACTACTCAAAATTAGAACTTTGGTTTTAGGAAACCGCTCGCTGATAATTTTGGTACTACTGATGCCATCAAGTTCGGCTAATTTAACATCGATTACCACCACATCGGGTCGGAGGGTTTCAATCAGAGATAGGGCATTTCTGCCATTATCTGCCACCCCCACTACTTCAAAATCAGCTTCATTTTGTAGCATGATTTTAAGTCCTTCGCGAATCATCTCAAAATCATCGACGATGGAAATCCGAACCTTGCGGATTTTATTGGGATTTTTATAATTAGTTTGATAGCCATTTACTTGAGTCATGATTAATTAGCATTTAATTTAGTTATTAATTGTTATTACCGATCCCCGCTCCCAGCTTCACCAGATGCACCCCATACATTTTTAAGAGTTGCGGGATTACAGCGATCGCCAAACGGTTGAATGAGGAAAAACGTTTTTTATACTGAGGAAAGTCGGCAAGATAAAGTGATTCTAGAATCTGATATCGCGAGTCCCAGAGTTCGATCTCTTGAATCTGGCTAATTCCCCACTGAAATTTAGCTCCCGTATGTTTGATCGCATCAGTATGCTTGCGGTATTCCACCATAAAGGGGGATGTGGCATCAAAAGCGACGAGTGAGCCAGGAAAGCGCTCGCATACCTTGGCTAAAACGGTTTTTACTTGGTCTTCGGTGAAATAAACTAGTAACCCTTCGATGATGAAGAGAAGCGGACTACCAGCAGTGACTGAGATTACATCCAACCAAGCTGGATCGAAAACGGATTTAGCGAGCAATTTTTGGCGATCGCCTTCTGGCAGATAGTGTTGTCTTACAGCGATCGCATCTGGCAAATCCAGATCGAACCAATTTAAACTACCGTTATCGAGGCGGTCGAATCTAGTGCTTAGACCCGCGCCAATTTCGACGATTGTCGCGGTAGGAGAGTCTTGAATTAATCTTGTTACCCAGCGATCGATGATTTTGCTACGAATACAAACACTAAGCTGAGAGCTAGTTTCGGTAGCAAATCGGCTAAAATCATAATCAATTTGTGAGAGGATCTCTAAGGCTTTAGGGTCTTGTAAAATCGGGTCAGGTTGACTGGCTTCTACCGCCCGCGCCCACAAAGGAATTAAGAGTGTTTCTTGAACTACTCCTAAATCGGGTTTGCGCTTATGTAATACAGGGTTTGACATTACCATTATCCTCTGGCATAGATGATTAAATTAATTTTTTGAGTCCCCTGACCCTAGCTTTCGTTTACTTGACAGCCCGAACCAATTCATAAAGTTGAGTTTCACATTGTTTTAAGCATACCGACCAGTCAAATTTGAGTACAGAAGGGCGAGCTTGCTGAGTCATTTGCGCTTTCAGTTCGGGGTTTTCTAAAATTGTGACTACTTTTTGGGCAAAATCTTGGGGATTGTTGGGTTCGGCTAAAAAACCATTAACCCCAGGTTCAATTTGTTCTGAGTTTCCGCCACCATCAGAAGCTACGACTGGAGTTCCTGATGCTAGAGCTTCCATATTAGTGCGACAAAAGTTTTCACTGAGCGAAGGATTGACAAAAATATCCGCTTTCGCAAACCAGCCTAAAAGTTCTGTTCCTGAAGACGCACCCCAAATTGTCACTTTAGAGCCAAATTTTTCAGCTTGTTGGCGAACTTCGTTAAATTCTGGTCCAATACCGACAATCACTAAGTGTGCCTGGGGAATTTTGCTTAAAATCGCCGAAAAAGAGGCTAAAAGCTGAAGGATGTTTTTTTCTGAAGCAATCCGCCCGACAAAAAGCAGTGTGGGACGAGAATCATTAGGAGTTGGGTCGTAGCAAATATTGTCAGGATGAAATTTTTGGCAGTCAATGCCGAGATAGGGCATATATTGACAAGATTTAAAGCCCATAGCTTCGTATTTAGCCTGCATATTGCGCGAAGCAAAGCAATTGACTGTATGAGCCTGGCTAAATCTTCTAAATAAAAGGTAAATGACTGGACTGACTAATTTCATTAACCAGTTACCTAAATAGTACTGACCATAGGTCAAATAGTCTGTATGAAAGAGCGAGATGACTGGTGTACCAGTTTGTTGGCGATATTCTTTGGCAATGGGACGACCATAACCGCCCAAAAATAGGGAGTTAAAGCCCCACAGATGAATCGGATCGGAAATTAATACTAAATCGGGTCGAAACTTGGCTAATAGTTTGGTATCGCTCCAAAAATGATAACTACGAGGTTCGGGACAAGACTGATAAAAAAGAACTGGCTTGGTGGGATAGGCATAGGAGGAAAAACGGGGATAAGATTTTAGCTCTTCCAGACCTGGCATGGAACAGTTTTTCGTTCCTTGAGGATATTGCTCATCAATTTTAGGATGAATTAGTAATACTTCATGTCCCTGTTGTAGCAACCAACGTACCCGAACTTGTACGCCAAAAGAGACTCCTGATAAGTAGGGAGCATAAAATGCCGTAAACATAGCAATCCGCAGCGAGGTTTTTGCTCCTGATTCAAGGTTAGAGTCTTTGCTGGTAATTTTTGGGGTGGCTTCTCTAGTGAAGGATATTTCGTTTCTATTCATTAATTTTGCCCAGGTAATAAATTGCTGCTAGTTTGCCCAACACTTTGAGATTAGTAAGTTTTAGCAGCAGGCGACCAATTTAGCGATCGCTCTATCGCTGCTTCTGGCATCAAAGAGGTAAAATGCTTCCCACCTAGTTCGATTTGACCTGTCTGGCAGCCTTCTTGGAGTCTGGCGATCAGATAGTCTAAATCTTTAGCCACAATGTTAGTGCCGTGGTCGGGTTCAACTAAGCTCACGAGGTTAAGATCTTTCGCTTCGGCTAGGGAATAGAGTCCTAAGAAGTTGAGTACTCCTGATTCATAAGTTCCGCAGGGAACAGAAGGATTTTGCACTCCTGCATAGTATTCTTGGGTGTCTTTAAACCAATCTAGGGCAGGATAACCGTGAAAATGAACAATCGGCGCGCCATTAGCCACTAATTGGGGAGTATATAAAGCTGCTGCTAGAGCGATCGCCACCATGACATAGACATCGTAAGAGGGTTTGATATCAAGTTTTTGACAGTCAATACCTTGGGGTAGTTGCAGTATTAGTTTGTCGGTCAGACCGATTCTAATTACGTCTTGTGCCAAATTTAAATTGGTTTTGTTTGAGCCAGAACGAGAACTGACCAGCCATAGGTCGGGAATTTGCTTATAGACTAGTTTGTCGCCAATTTGAGTTTTGAGATAACGTCTGCCAATTTGATTACGACGTACTTCTGCTGGACTCAATCCTGGTAAGGGTAATAAGTTGTCCCATGCGGTTTGGCTTATTTCGGTCGCGCCAACATATTGGGGTGCTTCGATGTATGCCACAAAGCCATAGGATACCCCAGTTCTCCCATTGACAATGGTGCTAACAATATCCCGATGGGACTTTCGAGCGATCGCCTTACTCAGTTGTGAACCAGGAGGAAATAAACCTGTATTTGCCAGTTTTTGACTTAAAGCCACGAGTTTTGGCGCATAACTAGATTCGGTAGGCACATACTCACCTCGTTCAAAGCGATTCAGGGGTAGAGGCATGATCGGGACATAGATTTTTGGCACTAAAGATTTCAGCACAAAGCGGTCAATTTCTTGGCGAGTAAAAATTGAATCGGAAAGATTCATATTTAAGATCGAAATTTTTTCCTGAGAAACGCCAATTACCAGTTCGGAAAAAGTCCGCACCAAAGTATTTAAGCCAATGCCAATTTTTTGCTGATAAGGTAGCTGGGGATCGACAAATTTGCGGTCTAGCTCTGAGAGAATAATCACTTGGGTATTAGTGGGGTCTTCAATGTATTTCGCTGCCCCTTCTTCTGCCCAGCCAATAATCTGAGCGATCTTAGAAACCGAGAGTTGTTGCTGATTTTCGCCAAAGCGACAATATATTTGATAAATTCTTTCCGCGATCAACTGCTTGAGTTTACCCAAGAAATTAGGCGGTCTTTCGACATCGATTACCGCCTGAATTCCTGCTTTAACTACTTGGGTGTTGATTCTGGTTTTTCGCTTCAGCCCAGGAATCATAATGTCGTAGTGAAACTCTTTCGTGGCTTGTTCCCAGGGAATTATAGTAACTTGATTTTCTTGGAGTTTTTGGTTTAACTCTTTTCTAAATTGAGCGACAACTTGATTATTATATCTAGCAGGTAAAGGTCGAAAAGTCACTGTCAGCTTTTGCGCCATCACTTGGGAATCAATTACAGGAGCTTGATTACTAAATCCGCCAATCAAGCTCCCAATAGTTGGCAGACTTAGCCCCCCAGCTGACCGCGAGCCTCCCTCACGGTCAACACCGTCAGGAGGTTGCTGCAATAACTTTAAGATTGCTGTCTTATGATTAGCCAGTTCCGAACGCAGTTCTGGCGTAATTACGCCTTTAGGAGAACGAATACTGAGCTTATCTTCTTTGGCGAATACCTGTACTCCCTGAGCGGTTAGTTTGGTTAAAAGTTCCTGTGTGTTCATCTTTGCTTCTACTTGCTGCTTGCTCCCAAAATCAAGTTTTTGTCAAGATTACATCCAGTCGGATGACTCTGTAATCTTGAGCGGTAATTAAATTTCAAAAGTTTCTGATTCTGCTAGTTCTTCGGCTAAACGCTCCGAGAGACTTTGAATCGTGGGATAGTACCAAAGCAACCGCGGTGATAGCTCAAAACCAAATTGTTTTTCCGCTCTACTCACCATTAACATGGCTTGAGCGGAATCTAAGCCATAGTCGGCGATATTTTCTTGCACATCAATTTCTGCTGGTTCAATTCCTAACTGTTCAGCAAGGTTGCTGACGAGCCAGTTTTTAATGGCTTCAGCACTATAAGCTTGTTCAGTAGTGGTATTTAAAATTCGTTGAGTCATGTTAACTTTCTGAGGTAAAAGGTACAGGTTGATATTGGTTATAGCGATCGCCCAATTGCAGACCTTGGAGTTTTAAACTCTGCATTCGATATAAATAGGCAGTACCCGTAAGCAAGTGCAGTGCCACATCTACTACTTGACGATTTTGCGGTTCGGCTAGATAAGAGCCTCGCACCCAGTCGTTAAACGCGCCCATCGCAGGACCACACCAGATTTGATAGTCGATTTCTCTACCTGGTTCGCCAGAGTTTGACCAACGGGAAGATAGACCTAAATACCAGCGAAAAATCAACGCCATTTTGAGCTTGGGATTGGTTTGGGCTTTAGCTAATTTAGTCGGATTACGTTCTGCTAAATAGCTAGTAGTGCTTTGCCACACTGCTTCTAAAGGCTGGCGAAAAACTTGTTTTTCGAGTTTTTCCCGCTCTGGGGTCGGGATGTCCGCAACCGAATCATAGGCTTTGTAAAGCTCATAAAGTTTTTGCGCCCGTAGGGGGAACATCGAACCCCGTTTGAGTACTTGTAGCTTTACCCCCATCTCAAACATATCCGCAGCAGGTGCCATCATCACATCGTGCATCTCAGCAGTGGCGAGGAGCTTTTTGGTATGGCTAGAAGTTCCTGCTTCGATACAGGATTGATTGACCGAACCTGTAACGATATAAGCAGCACCCATCATGTAAGCAGCTAAGGCTGATTGCGGGGTAGCAATGCCCCCTGCTACTCCGACTCGCACGGGGTTGGGGTAATTGTATTGCTGTTGAATACTATCCCGTAGTTCTAAAATTGAAGGCAACAGACACACCAAGGGACGATTATCAGTATGACCCCCAGAATCCGCTTCGACAGTGATATCGTCCGCCATCGGTACGTGGGCTGCTAATTTGGCTTGTAACTCCGTAATTAGTCCTTGGGCTAAAAGTTGTTGGACGATTTTGGCTGGTGCTGGTTGTAAAAACTTGGTTGCTACTTCCCGTCGGGAAATTTTGGCAATGACTTTGTGGTTAATTTGAAGCGTCTCACCAGTTAAACTCAATCCAGAGACACGATAATAGACGATATAAGGAGTTAAATCGAGAAAAGCTGAGGCTTCTACGACTTTAACGCCATATTTAATCGCTAAATCTATTGTTCCCTGTTCCATTGCTGGTTCACTAGGATTATGCAGCAAATTCAGGGCGTAAGCACCCTGGGGTAAGGCTTGTTGAATCCGTTGAATGGCTGCTTCGACACGGTTTAGACTTAAGCCTCCTGCACCAAAGGAACTCAAAATTTGCTGCTTACCCAAAGCAATCACTAATTCTTCTGAAGCGATCCCACCAGCCATCGCTCCTGTCATGTAGGCGTATTTAACACCATAGAATTCCGCAAAACTGCGATCGCCTAATTGGGTGATTGGTAACGGTGGTACAGCCATTAATAATTGGCTATCTGGCTGTTGCTGCCAGTAATTATCGTTGGTTATCCCAATTTTGTCTTGGGCTTTAACGACGTAGCAGGGTTGTTTTAAATTGAGTAATTTAGCTTTAATTTCAGCTTCATCAAAAGCCAGAGAGTGATGCTTACTTTCTGACATCAAGTTAAGCTGCTGCTCTTGATTATTTTTAATACTATTAGTAGTGATCACTCGCTTCCTCTTTTAGGGTTAAATCAGTCTTTTTGGTGATATTGCTGTTCAATTAATTTAAATTTGTGTGAAACAATTTTACTAATTTGATTTAAATTTTCTTGGCGAGATTGCAAAAAACTACCGTGAATTTGACTGAACTTAGAATTAGCTGCTGTTAAGTTCTGCTCGATTTGGCGATCGCTCTTTGGCAGGGGATTTTGAACCAAATTAGGAGCGTCATTTGCCTGTTTCGAGAAACTTACCTGGGAGTTGGTAATTTCTGCTGCAACTTTTGCTGGCGAAAATTGTGACTTTTGCTGATTATTATTAACTACATTAGTGTTTTTTTGACTAGGATCTGAAGCAGATTTTAAACTATTAGCAAATTTTGCTAAATTAGCTTGACTAACCGCTGTTTCTTTCTGATTACTATTAATAGTAATGATATCTTTTTTTAATGCAACTTTTTCTGTTAATTTAACTACTTTTGGGTTGATAAAGTTATGATGAACCAAGTCTGAGATCGCGGAGTCTAGCTGTGGTGAGGCTTCTTGGACTCGTAATTTTGATTGGGACTTTTTATGAAGTTTAGGTAAAGAAAAATCTAATTGATTTGACAGCTTGGAAGTACTTTTTGGTGATACTCGATTGTATAAAGGAGTTAAATCTAATTCCACCCGATGACTGAGAAGCTTGGCTAAAGCTTTTACTAGAGAAACCTGATCTTCGATCCCTCGGCGATGGAGAGAAACTGTTAAATGTTCGTGGGACTCTAAAATTTTGCTAATCCAACGGGAACAGTTGCTTCCTGCACCCACTTCGATAAAGATGCGAAACTGATCTTGATAAACTCGCTTGACTAGACGGTCAAAATCAAGTTGTTGACAAAGGGTCTGACTCAGAATTTCCCCTAGGCTCTGAGAATTAAAACTAGTTGGTTCGTAGCTAGCAGCCGAATAAAAAGGAGTAGTCAACTGATTGGTTATCGGTAAAGTGTTGATTCTGAGGAGTTCTGCGGATTCTAAATCCATAATGGGACAGTGAATCACGTGGTTAAAAGGAGCGCGAAAAGCGTCGCAGTTGAGGTCTTGAATTACTTGCTGACAAGCTTGAGGCGCACCAGCGATGACTACTTCTTGGGGAGTACTAATCTGAGTTAGAAATACCTTACTTGCTGATTGCACTCGGGCTTTGACCTCCTGGGCATCAGCCATTAACACATAGGTACTCCAAATATCGGTCTCCGATTCTGATAATTGCCAATACTCTCTGACAGCAGCTTGGGAGCCAGCGAGACGAGTTTTAAAGAGCGGTGAAGTGTTTAGGCGATCGCTACTTTGTCCGAGATCGGTCCAGACTCCTTGGGCGTACATGGCACTAATTTCCCCTAGGCTGTAGCCGAAAATGCCTTGGGGCTTGATCTGGAAGTAGTCTCGTAAAACTGCGGTGATTAATCCCGCAAAGCCTGTTTCTGATTCGAGCATTGCTAGAGGATCGCCCATTAACTTAGCTTCTAAGGCTTCGAGTTTTCTCGCAGACAGTTGCTCCCAACTGCGGGGATAAAGTAGTGTTTCCAGTTTGACTAAACGGTTGCGGGTACTTTGGATTACTGGCTCGTCAAATAATTGGGGAAAGATGCGAAATAAATTGCGTCCCAAACCGAGATGAGCGTTATAAGCTCCTGGATAGACATATGCCACCTTCCCTTTTTGTCCTTGAGGATTAACGGTAAAGTAGCTCCCTGCGGGGGTTTGCCAATCTTTATTGGTGGCAAAAGTTCGCTCAATACCTTTAACCGCCCGTTCGATTTCTCGCAGTATGTCGGGTTTACTTTTACCTAAAAGAACTAAAACGTAAGGACAATCAGCCTTTTGTTGATAAGTGAGCCAAGTTTGTCTAGCGATCGCCGATAGGGAATCACTAGCGGCAATTGCTTGCTGGAGGGAGTCTAGTTGTTGGGCTAAGGTATGGCGATCGCTAGCTGCTAGGGGAAATAATTCTAGGGGAGTTGAGGGGTAATAAGTCTTGGTGTAAGTTTGAGGTTCTGAGGCTTCGGTTAAAATTAGCTGTGTCTGGCTGCTTTGAACCGCAGCAATTCTGGTGGCTGCTGTGGCTAAAAACCAGGGCTTGGCTTGGGCAGTAAGATAGAAAGGCTGCTCGGAAATTTGAGGGTTGGGCGGTGGCGACCAGGTGGTCAAAGCTGGGATATAACGATAATAAAGACAGAGTGCTGTTTTGATGATGCTGGCAATTTCTGCTACTACCCCAGGATAAAGGGTCTGACCCAAAGCACAGCTACTACCATGATAAGCAGCGATCGCATTAGTCAGTCTCGGATCGTCTGCGGATAGAGGTTTTTCACTACTAAGATCGAGATAACCAATTGCTGCTGGTTTGAGAGCGGATTGGGTAAAAGTTGCTGATTTTGGCGATATATCAACTAAATTAGGAACAATCTCGGCATAAATTCGACGCTGCTGCTGTTTAGCCGTTTTCGCTAGTTGTAAGACGATTGCGCCTAAATGATTTTTGCCAGTACTAGCCAGAATTAGCACTGCCTCAACTGTCTTAGAAACTAAAAGCTTTTGGGCAGTTGTGACGGCGGGAAACACTGCGGTTTCTTGCAGTGTCGGTCTTAAATCTAGGCGATCGCACATTTGCCCGACTCGGTGATTTTTTGCCACCACAATCACGGCAACTTGAACCCCTAAATCGAGGTTGGCATCTTGCAGCGAGCGATCAACTACTTTTAGGAGTAGCCAATCTGTGGGTAAATCTGCTTCTAGGGTTTCCGATTGAGGCTGGGACTTTCCTTGATAAATACTTTGTTCCCAAGCCTCTAATGTCTCATAGTCACCAAAGCAAGCCTCCATGCCGACAATTGCCAATTTTGGTTCAGTTGTTAGTTGGGTTTCCATCTTTAGTCCTTACTACTGCTTAAAATCACGCTACTAGCTCGACGGTAAAGTAATAATTGTTCCCCTCGCCCCTAGCATCTGAGCATAAATTTGACCGTTTTTGCCGTGTGCAATCACATCACCTACTACCGCGGTGTTGGTTTTAGTTTTAATTTCACAAGAAACATAAAAGGTTTCACCAAAAGCAATGGGAGCAAACTGTTCGTAACTGATAATTGCTGAAGGCAAACAAATCTGCTGCTGTTGATATTGTGTCCAGAGCCATAGAGAGTGAATTTGCACATCGACGATGTAAGGATTGAAAGTCTGTACGGGAAACTGTCCCTGAATTACTGGCGCTACTGGGGCTAAAGCACACTCGATAGTTATTTTGGTGTCACTAACATTGAGTAGCTTTTTGACTCCTTGAAAAGCAGCCCCGTGAAACAAGCTCAATCCGCCATTCTGATAAAACTGCGGTTGCTGCTGCTGTTGGCGGGTAAAATCTAATGACTCATATTGAGGCGAGTCAGGAATCTGCGGTTTAAGTACTAATTGGGTGCTGAAGTGATAGCGAGTTTTGCCATCGGGGGTTTGGCTGGAGATCTGCGCCTCAAATGCGATTTGCTCGTTATTTTTGGTCTTTTCTTTGAGGTCTAAGAGATACTCTCGAACCTGATTGTCATCAAAGACAATTCCTTTTAAAACTTTAAATTGCTCACAGCTAAAAAACTGATAGCCTGGGTACATTTGTTCGCAAGTATTGGCAATCCAGGCGATCGCACAAGTTGCGGGCAAAACAGGACGATTGGCAATGGCGTGATCGAGTAAAAAGGGATTAGCCCCGACTGATAGACGTCTGCGAATACGATGGTTTTGCAGTTGCGAATTGGGTATAACCGCAGGAGGCGTTAGAGGGCTACCAATAATTACCTGAGTCTCTGGCAATGAGGCTGCTAGTTCTGCCACTAATAGCTGCGTCCCTACTTCTAGAGAAATTGTCTCAATGCCTCGTTCCGCAAAGGCTTGTTTGAGTTGGGGGCTAACCATCCCACTATCCCAAGGACCCCAGTCAATGGCGACTACCCGACAATTGGGCTGCTGCTGCTTTACCAGATGTGCCGTCTTGTTGAGAATATCATTGGCGATCGCATAATCGGTTTGTCCTGCATTGCCATAAAACCCAACTACCGAAGAAAACAGTACCAGATACTCTAATTGATTAGCAGGAACACAACGGAGTAAATTATTTAACCCAATGACTTTCGGGGCATACACGATGTCGTAATCAGACTCGGATTTTTTCTCAATGGGCTTATCTGCTAGATTCCCTGCTCCGTGAATGATGGCAGTAACCGCTCCGAGACGGGTTTCGGCTTCTGCTAATTGGGCTGCTAATGCCGGTGCCTCGGTGACATCCACACTCAGATATTCGGCTTGACCACCCACCTCAGCGATTTTAGCTAAAGTTTGGCTGATTTCCCGTTTAGTAGCGATCGCCTTATACTCTTGTTGGATCATTACAGGAGTGGGTTTGATGCCTTGGGCTTGCAGTTGGGCTAAAATCTGCTTTTTTAAGGCTGGTTCACTGTCATAGCCTTGGGCCCAGGTTGGCTCTGGTTGGGCAATACTCGAACGACCCAACAAGATAAACTTACACTGATACTCTTGGGCAATAGCGATCGCTGCTTGGGCGGTGATCCCTCTACCACCACCACTAACTAGACATACCGAATTGGCGTTCATTACTTGAGTTGTTGTTGTGGTTAGTGCCATCATTTAAACCCCCACTAAAGTAGTACGTCCTTTTGTGCCATAAGCCACTTCCGCAATTAAACGGTTTGGATCGTGTAGTTCTGCCATAATGTACTGTACTGCTAAATCTGGTGCTAGGTCAGGACTGAGATCGATCGCGCGACAAAAGACTTCTGACCACTCCCAGCGTAAGGCTTTAGTCAGCCCCAATAACCCGCCAGCAATGGGGTTAAAGTCTTGTTGCCCACTCAACCCTAATGCTCCATCTAAATGCGCTACGGTTAAAAAGCAACTCCGTCCTGTTTTGGCTGCTTGGGTGAGAGAGTGTTTCAGCTGCTTGGCAAGGAAAAAAACCTGTTTGAGTTGGGCTGCTGCTTTTTGGTGATCTGGTGACTGAAGATAAAGGGATATGCCAATAGCCCCATATTGTTTGGTGATCGCCTCTAGCTGAAGTTCTATTGCGGTTTCCGCTGCTAAGGTTACTCGCGCCACTCCTGCTGGTAAGGCAGTTTCTGGCTGCCCAGACTTGAGAAAATCTAAAATCACTACTTTAGCTCCTTGTTGGCTTAGGGCTTGAGCTAGAGGCACGGCTAGAGGTGAGCCATGATTGCTTAAGAGAATAATCTGTCCTGGTGGCAGAGCGAACTCCAACCAATCTGGCTCTGGCAAAGACTTAAGTCGAACTGGCGATCGCTTGATGTTGCCAACTAATTCAGGCTGAATGATGCCGTTTTTTTTTCCGCCAACTCCCCTGGCAGACAGGCGAGAATTTGAGCGAGAGTTTGGCACTCAGCAACAGTTACTAGATCCAGCGAGACTTGAGGAAGACGCTCTTGTAATGCGGTTAAAATCTCTTGGCGTTTCACAGGATCGATTCCCAAATCAGTTGCCAGATTCATCTCTAAATCCAACATCGAGACTGGATAACTGGTGGTTTCGCTGACTACATTAAATAGAGTTTGCTGAAGCGAGTTAGCTTCATTAGCAGTGGTAATTAAAGTTGCGGTTGCTTCTACTGGCGAATGGGTTTCGCTTTCTGCTGTATAAGATTGTAAGTAATTAATAATTTGGGCTAAAGTTCCTAAACCTGCTAGTTCTTCGAGATTCGGTTGTGGTAAATCGGGCATCTGTTCTTGCAACGCGCCTAAAATCTCAACTCGCTTAATCGAGTCAATGCCCAAATCCGCTTCTAAATCCATCTCTAGCTCTAGCATTTCCGCAGGATAACCAGTTTTATCACTGACTACTTCGAGCAATGTTTGACTCAGAGTCGCAAAATCAATCTCTGGCGTAGTTGGTGGAGCGACAGTCGCTAAATTCCCTGCCTCTGGCGAGGCAACTGGCATCATCGTAGTTTCTGGTGCAGTCTGGAGCGCGGATTTTTCTCTACCATTACTGTTACTGTGTCCGTTACCATTACTGTGATGATAGCCATTACCATTAGTCGTCACCGAAACTGTAGCAGGGGCTAATTCAATCTCGGTTTTGGCAGCAGCCAACTCTGGTAACTGGGCAACAGGGGCAGAGATAGCTTGGGTATTTTGCTGAGTCAGCGGAATTTTACCCTGTAATAATTGCCCGTAACTTTGCTGAGTAAGTTGCAGCAAATTCCTGGCATATTCTCCTTGGTGATTTAAGTATTGGGCATGAACTTTCAAGGTATCGCTTTGATGTTCTTGAAACTTCAGCAAACTGCGTTCGGTACTGGCAATTACTGCCGTTTGGCTTTGACGGGCTTCAGGATTAGTCGCTAGGTTAAACCACATTTGATTTTGCTGCTGCATCAGCTGGAAAAAGGTTTTAGTATATTCCGTCTGATGATTGAGATACAGCTTGTGAACTTCTAGCGTCTCGTGTTGCTGCTGACTAAATTGATTCAGACTGTACTCAATACTTTCAAGAACCCTAGGATAATTTCCTGCTTGTCTTGATGAAAGCTTAGCTGGGGATACTGTAGCTAAGTCTTCAGGATGAGAATGTCCATTTTGCTGATTGGTTGTCGCTGGTGTTGGCGCAATTTTGGGTTCAGAACCAGGTTCGATCTGATGTCCATTTTGCAGTGCTTGTTCAAAAGTCATCTTAGTTTTTTCCGATTGATAATTGACACTACTTAAACGCACGTTTAAAGTCTGATTGGGTTTAGCTTGAGAGATTGTCGGTTCTACTTGATAGGGATCGAGATTTTGCAAGGGTAATCCAGCGACTCGTAACTGCACTACTGCTTCTCGTAGTTGCATATCACTATCTTGTTGCCGACTAGAATTAAGGGCGACAGCCAGGTGAGGGCGATCGCCTAATATTTCCGTAACCAAATTAGTTAAAATTCTTCTCGGACCAAACTCCACAAAACAAGTCCCGCCAGCAGCATAAATATTTTCAATTTCTTTCTGGAACAACACGCGATTTAACAGGTGTTGCTTCAACATTTTTTGACTAGCTTCTGGCGCATCAGGATAAAGCTCTCCCGTTACATTGGTGAAAATCGGGATTTGAGGCTGGTTAAAAGTTACTGCCTCCACAGCACGAGCAAAAGGCTCTTGAGCATGATTGACCAAAGGAGTATGAAAAGCAGCAGAAACTGGGAGTAAAACAGCTTTATCGCCCTGCTGCTGTAAGATTTCTTGGACTTTGAGGATTTCGGTTTCAATCCCCGCTAAAACCACTTGTTGGGGCGAATTATGATTGGCGATCGCTACCTGGGGAAATGGCGCAATTAAAGTGGCAATTTGGCTAACATCACCACTAACTGCCAGCATTGCGCCCGACTCTGTCTCAGCTTTAGCAGCCATAGCTTGCGCCCTAGCTTGAACTAAAAAGAAGTAATCCGCCTCACTTATTACCTGGGCAGCCCAGAGAGCCGTTAATTCGCCAAAACTGTGTCCTGCGACAAAATCTGGTTTAAATCCTGCCTGTTGCAAAATTTTATATAAGCCGACACTTAATCCAGCGATCGCAGGTTGGGCAGTTTCAGTCTGCTGTAAAGCTGCTTCTTGGGCTGCTCTTGCGTCGGCATCAAAGCTAGGAGGGGGAAAAACTTGACGGGAAATCTTTTCTAATCCAGCTTCTTGCCATCGGCGATCAATTTGGCTATAAGCTTGTCGGATAGCGGGAAAATTAACTGCTAATTCCCGTCCCATTTCCAAATACTGTGAACCCTGACCCGAAAATAAAGCTACTACCTTTCCTGTAGTTTCCAAGCCTGTTTGACGATAAAAAATACCTTGAGGATGCTTCCACTCTTGGGCTTGAGGTTGACTGGCTAAAGCTTTAATCGCTTTTTGTAACTTATCTTTCGCTTCGGTGACTGAGGTAGCGACAAAGCCTAAACGAGCCATAGTAGCAGGAATTTCCGACGCTTTGCTCGCGGTAATGAGTTCGCGGTAAATTTCGGCTGCTGTTTCTGACTGTAGCTGTTGTAAAACTGCTTGAGACTTACTCAAGAGTTGCTCAAAACTTGTCTCTGCTAGCAATATGACTTGCGCCGTGTCATGTAACCGATAAGGGCGCTCTTGCTCTGGTTGATGCTCTTCTAAAACTATATGATAATTAGTCCCCCCAAACCCAAAAGAACTAACCCCCGCTCGCCGTGGGATATTTTCTTGCTTTCTGAGCCAAGGTCTGGTTTCGGTATTAAGGTAAAATTGCGAGTCGCTAATCTCTAACTTCGGATTGGGTTTAGTAACATTAATCGTCGGCGGTAAAACTTTGTGATGCAGTGATAGAGCCGTTTTGATCAAACTAGCTGCCCCAGCTGCTGCTTTAGTATGCCCGATCTGTGATTTAACACTACCTAAAGCAATCTGTTGCTTTTCAGCATCAGTTGTCCCAAAAAAGGTTTTTAAAGCGGAAAATTCCGCGGGATCGCCAGCCATAGTGCCAGTTCCATGAGCTTCGATATAGCTAACAGTACTCGGCTCAAAACCAGCTTCTTGATAAGCCCGCTCCAAAGCTCTTACCTGACCATCAGCACGTGGGGCATATATACTTTTATGCCGACCATCACTAGAACTCCCAACACCCTTAATTACTGCATAAATTTTATCAGCATCTCGTTCTGCATCTTCGAGGCGTTTGAGCAGTAACATTCCGACCCCTTCTCCTAACATCATGCCGTCAGAATCTACATCAAAAGGTCGGGTTTGCTGACTCGGAGAAACAGCAGGAGTTTTACTAAAACACATATAAGCCACAATGGAATTGTCAGTATCAACTCCACCAGTAAGCATCATATCTGCTCGATAAGAAGTTAATTCTGAGAGCGCCATTGACAGTGCGCCAAAAGAACTAGCACAAGCAGCATCCACAATACAGTTCATCCCGCCCAAATCGAAGCGATTGGCAATCCTGCCAGCCACTATATTAGCCAGCATTCCAGGAAAAGCATTAGGCTCCCAATCGACATAGGCACTTTTTATTTTGGCAATAATTTTCGCCGTGTCTGCATCCGATAACCCACTGCTCTTTAAGGCTTTTTCCCATACAGGATACTGCAATCTGGCAGCTAGAGGCATAGTTAGCTGTCTGGCTAAAGCTACACCCAAAATGACTCCAGTCCGCTCGCGATTAAAAGCTTTAGCTTCATAGCCAGCATCCGCAAATGTTTCTTTGGCAACTACCAAAGCTAATAACTGAGAGATATCTGTAACTTCCAATAGATTGGGCGGTAGCCCAAATTCTAAAGGATTAAAATCAATCTCAGGTAAAAACCCACCTCTTTTACAGTAAGTTTTATCAGGTTGACGAGGATCGGGATGATAATAATCATCTACATTCCACCGCGAAGCAGGAACATCTGTAATACAGTCAACTTTCTCAACTATCTTTGACCAGTATTCCTGCAAGTTGCCCGATTGCGGAAAAATTGATGCCATACCAACAATTGCAACAGGTGTCTGCTGTAATTGCTGATTGATTTTTTCAGTTTTAATTTGTTTTGCGGTCTGAGATTGATTGTGAGAAGTCATTTTTTTTGCTGTTACAAGCTTTACAAGAGTATTTTCCAACTTGTCAACTTCCTTTGAAAGCTGCATCAAAGCAGTGCCAAAATTTGAAGAATTAGGCATACTACTGTGAATATTAAATTTGCTCAAAATTAAATTAACTATTACCGTGGCTTTTTCATAGGGCAACTACCTTTATTTTTAAAACTAGCAAGGTTCATCAAGAGCTAACTCGAATTATTAGCCTGAGCGATAGCTCACAAAATAAAACTACTAAGTTAATAAAGACAAGCAACCTTAATTAATCAGAGATATTTAAGTTCATTGCAGTATCAGATTAGCTCTCCCCATTTGCTAATCACAATTAAGATGTTTCTCTACAAATACATCCTAGCCACATACATCACAAGTCCCTCATTTAGAGTAATCTATTTTGGGTAACTCGTTTTAAGTAATACTTTTTTTGAATATCTAGTAAAAAAGGCTGTTAAGCTAGCAGAGTCAAGCTTTGAGTCTATTTTGATCTCACGATATTTAACTAATTGAAGCGAAACAAAAAACCAAATAATGCCTCTAAAAACCAAGTTTGTGTAAAAAAAACAACATTGGCTATGTAAATAAAATAACACTTTTTTTTTCAGGAAAAATTTATTTTTGTTACTATCTATTAATTTGTATCAACAAAAACAGTTTAAATATTTAAAGTAATTTAAAGTTACTTTTATATCTCAAAGCATTAGATGATTTACTTGGCTAGTAAGTTTGCATTATTTACCAAATATTTACTACAGATATGATATATCCCCCCTAAAAATCTGATTGGTTTCCCTAATTATTTATTGCAGTATTAGAATAGTTCAATCTAATTAGTTAAAACTAGCGAAAAAGCCAATCGGTTTTCAGAATTTAACCAAAAACCAGCCAAAAAATCTTAAAATAACAAGCGCCAAATCTGTTCACCAACTTGGACTGATGCTATTACATCGTCAAATTTATGCCATAGATTAAATGAACAGTCAATCTCAATCTTGGAGATGCGTCTTAGACCCTTCCTTGGCTTTATCTTACTATGGTTCGCTGATCGTCGAAAATCTGAGCGGAAAAGCGGAATTATGGATCGCAAGAGAACTATGGAATATTATTAGAAACACTGATTTCTACCTACACCGACCCGAATTAATTATTTTTGAACATCAATCTTCTCAAAAGACTTTTTTAAACGAACGTAATACTTTAGAGGAAATCTTTTGGTCGCTCAAAGAATGGAATCGGGTACGACAGAGTAGTGATATTGCTAGACTAGGATTATTCTGGCTAGGAGACAGTCTGCAAGAATCACTGCTTCCTAGTCATAGCTCGACAGAAACTTTTTGGCACTGGGAAACTTTGGCACATTCTCTCGACAATTATATTATTAAGCCAGAGTATAAAGAGAACGTTTTAACCTCAGCTTTTCGGGATACAGTAGCCTTAGCTGTCTCTTTGGGTAGCGCTTCAATCTTAACCTACCAGCTATCCTCTTCTGACCAGGATGCTATTCCTGATATTGGTTTGACCTTAGAAAATTGGGGCATACCATGCCGAAGGCTTCAAGCTCAAGAACCGATGGTTGTAGTCGAACGTGAATACTTACGTCAGTTAATGGTCAATGCTGGACTAGCAAAACTTTTATGGGCTGAAGTCAAACTAGCAATACTTCATTTAGTAATTCCCACTCCTTATATTGCTACTACTTTGGCGCAAAAAAGCCTAGTAACCCAATATACAGACACGAGTAATTATCAAGAAAAAATTCAGGTTGAAGATTATTTCTGGAAAAAAGCTAGAGCTTTTTGGTATGCTTTATAAATTAAAAATATTTATTTATAGATTCTTATTAATCCTATGAAATAACAAACCAAGACCTTGCATATTTTACTACCAAGCAATTAACTAGGAATTGAGTATCATGGAAAAAACCAAAGGTACTAAGTATCTTATAGATCGAGAAGTAGCTAATTTTTTAGAAGTAAAAATTTTAGGAGAATTTTGGATTGAAAATTCTTTATTTTGGGTAATCTACGATCCTAGTCATCGGTTACAATCAGTAGATCAATTAGACTTTGAATGTCCTGAAGGAAGTGGTTGCTGTTCGGTAGTTGGACAATTTCGAGTTGAAGGAAAAAACTATTCTATTGTCGAGCTTCAAGGACTGTTAATGGATACAGAATATAATCCTTACAATCTTTTAAGTGAACGAGAACTGCAAATTGCCACTCTGGTAGCTCAAGGTTTATCAAATAAAGAAATGGCAACTTTACTCCAAATCAGTGAATGGACGATAGCAACCCATATACGGCGAATTTTTATGAAACTAAAAGTCGATAGCCGTGCTGCTATGGTTTATTATTGTGCTTCGCTAATTCGATTTAGACTCCAAGAAAATTAATTTTCTTGTTATGATCTAAGAATGGATATCTTACGATTAATCAAATAACGGGAATTTGTTTGGACTTGATATTTATCTAAGTCTCCCTAGTGAATATTAGTTTTTGATACGCTTCTTCTGAATATAAATCATCATTAGTTTCTAAACGATCTAGAAATACGATGCCATTAAGATGATCTAATTCGTGTTGAAAAATACGGGCGACAAAGTCAGTTAAAGTTCTTCTTTGGACAATACCTTCTTGAGTAAAGTATTCTACTTCTATTGCTTGGTATCTAGGGATTAAACCCCTTAATCCTGGAACACTCAAACAACCTTCCCAATCTTTAATTTTTGCCTCACTATGAGCAATAATTTTAGGATTAATCATGGCAGTAGGTTGCATTTTTGGGGCATGAGGATAGCGAAGATTGGGACGAGAAGCGACGATAAACAAGCGGAGCGACTCAGATACTTGAGGAGCAGCAATTCCGACCCCATTTGAGGCGATCGCCGTAGTAATTAGAGACTCAATCAGTTGTGCTAGCTTAGGGTCGGTAAAGTCTTGAACCCCTGCTGCGGTAGTATGTAATACAGGATTACCTAATTGAGCAAGATCTAAAAGTGATTTTTTCATTTGTTAAATAGTGAGTATTGCGACTTTAATTTCTAAGGTACAATTCTTCCATTGTGCTTAGATCGAGGACAAGAGTGTCACTACCTTCTCAACAACTATGGGAAAAAGTTTTAGAACGTTTAGAGCGACAATTAAGTCGCCCGACCTTTGAAACATGGATTAAATCAGCCAAAGCCGAAGCATTACAAGATAATTGTCTAACTATTTGTACCCCTAATCCTTTTATCCTCAATCATTTACAAAAACACTACCTCAAAACTATCGCTCAGGTAGTAGAAGAGATTGTGGGAACTTCTTTGGAAATTCGCCTGACAGTAGCCCAAGGAGGAGATAATACCTGGTTTGATAATAGTGTCGTTGCTAATGGCAATCTTACCGAAGTTCGGAATACTTCTCATCCTCTGAATACTACTGAATTAAATCCTAAATATAGTTTTTATCGCTTTGTGGTAGGTCCGACAAACCGCATGGCACATGCTGCTGCTTTAGCAGTTGCCGAATCTCCTGGGCGAGATTTTAACCCCTTGTTTCTCTGTGGCGGAGTTGGTTTGGGCAAAACCCATTTGATGCAAGCTATTGGACATTATCATCTAGAAATTAGTCCTGATGCTAAAGTGTTTTATGTCTCTACAGAGCAGTTTACTAACGACTTAATTGCGGCAATTCGTAATGACAATATGCAAAGTTTTCGCTCTCACTATCGTAATGCAGATATTTTGTTAATTGATGATATTCAATTTATTGAAGGCAAAGAATACACCCAAGAAGAGTTTTTTCATACCTTTAACACGCTCCATGAAGCAGGAAAACAGGTAGTTTTAGCAAGCGATCGCCAGCCGAGTCAGATTCCGAAACTGCAAGAGAGATTGATTTCTCGCTTTTCGATGGGGTTAGTTGCTGATGTCCAAGTGCCAGATTTGGAAACACGCATGGCAATCTTACAAAAAAAAGCTGAGTATGAAAACATCCGTCTGTCAAAAGAAGCGATTGAATATATTGCTGGTCACTGCACTTCTAATATTCGAGAATTAGAAGGAGCTTTGATTCGGGCGATCGCTTATATTTCCATGTCAGGATTACCGATGACAGTAGAAAATATTGCTCCAGTACTCAACCCTCCTGTAGCCAGGATTACAGCTTCGCCTGAAATTATTTTAGATGTAGTTGCTCAAGAACTCAAAGTCTCTGTCGAAGACTTAAAAGGTAGCTCTAGACGTCGCGAAATTAGCACCGCTAGACAAATCGGGATGTATTTGATGCGTCAACACACCGATCTCAGCTTACCCCGCATCGGTGAAGAATTTGGTGGTAAAGACCATACAACAGTTATGTATAGTTGCGAAAAAATTGCCAAACAAATCGATAAAGAGCGTGAAGTACGTCAAATTGTCTCTCAATTACGCGATCGGATTAATTTTATGAGTAAAAATAATTCTTGACCGCGGAAGGCGGTCAACGCAGGCACCGTCGTTTTACGGGGTTCACAAGCTCTGCCGTTGAACGGCAGAGACGACCCCTTACAAGTCCGCGTTGCCTGAACTTGGTTCAGGC
>DAXETX010000312.1:0-3890 GCA_051155735.1 Xenococcaceae cyanobacterium | reverse complement strand
CGAATTTTTCGCTAAAATTAATTACTAATTATTAACAATCTTTGGTATTGCTTGTTACTGAACCCTTCACATCATAAAGCCGATCTTAAGCTTAATGTCCTCTAACAAAATCCCTTCCTAAGATGGATGAGTAAAGGAAAGAAATTACGTAATTATCAAATAAGAAATTTTTAAATTTTTGAAATTTGCTTCCTTGATAATATTCTTTCCGAGAAGGGCTATATATATGCAGCATCCAGAACCAACAATTATGCCAGAGCATAGTTTAGACCGAGATTGCACTACTTTATCCCGTCATGTTCTCCAACAGTTTTCGAGTTTTACTTCCGAAGCACAGGATATCAGCGCGATTATGAATCGTCTGGCTTTAGCAGCCAAGTTAGTATCACGTCGTCTGTCTCGTGCGGGATTAATGGCTGGAGCTTTAGGTTTTACAGGAGAAACCAATGTTCAAGGAGAATCCGTCAAGAAGATGGATATCTATGCTAATGAGGTTTTTATTTCGGTTTTTAAGCAAAGTGGCTTAGTCTGTCGCTTGGCATCGGAAGAGATGGAAGAACCTTATTACATTCCTGAAAATTGCCCTATAGGACGTTATACGCTGCTTTATGACCCAATAGATGGTTCTTCCAATGTAGATATTAATTTAAATGTGGGTTCAATTTTTTCGCTGCGCCAACAGCAAGGTGAAGATTTAGACGCAGCAGCCCAAGATTTATTACAAGCTGGCAATGACCAAATTGCAGCAGGTTATATTCTTTATGGACCTTCGACAACTTTAGTTTATTCTCTAGGTAAAGGCGTACATTCTTTTATTCTCGATCCTAGTTTAGGAGAATTTATTTTAGCCGAAGAAAATATTCAAATTCCTGCTCATGGTCCAGTTTATAGCGTTAATGAAGGTAATTATTGGCAATGGGATGAGTCAATTAGAGAATATATTCGTTACGTTCATCGTCATGAGGGCTATACGGCTCGTTATAGCGGGGCATTAGTAGGAGATATTCACCGCATTTTATTGCAAGGTGGGGTATTTCTCTATCCTGGTACAACCAGCAAACCCAATGGTAAATTACGCTTACTTTATGAATCTGCTCCTTTAGCAATGTTAATTGAACAAGCTGGAGGCAAAGCCAGTACAGGCACACAAAGATTATTAGATGTTGTACCAGATAAGTTACATGCTCGTACCCCTCTAGTTATTGGTAGTACAGAAGATGTAGCACTAGTAGAGTCTTTTATTCACGACTGGACAAGAAGACAGTCAGAAGCACAACCAGTAAATATTAGTTAGTTATTTAGGTTTAATTTCAATCACCAATAATCAATTACACCATAGGAGTCAATAAACATGGCAATTGCTAAACCAATTTACGAGATTGAAAATACTTACGGTCAAAGTATTTGGATGGACAATCTGAGCCGAGATATTATTCAATCAGGAGAACTCAAAGCGTTAATCGAAAGCAAAGGAATCTGTGGGATCACCTCTAATCCTGCAATCTTTGAAAAAGCGATCGCTGGCAACAAAATTTATGATGCAGACATTGAAGCTGGCATTAAAGCTGGTAAATCAGTAGAAGCAATTTACGAAGATTTAGTATTTACTGATATTCGCAATGCTTGTGATATTTTCTTACCAGTTTATGA
The DNA here is from genome assembly GCA_051155735.1 of Xenococcaceae cyanobacterium. GTDB lineage: Bacteria > Cyanobacteriota > Cyanobacteriia > Cyanobacteriales > Xenococcaceae > JASJCP01. The sequence continues at coordinate 2,240 of DAXETX010000312.1, read as the reverse complement.
ACAAACTAACGGGTTGGATGGTTATGTAAGTATCGAAGTACCACCAATTATTGCCAACGATACCGAAACTACTATTACCGAAGCCCGTCGCTATTTTGAAACTATTGATCGCCCTAATGTAATGATCAAAATTCCTGGGACGACGGAAGGTTTACCAGCAGTAGAAGCAACCATCGCAGCAGGAATCAATGTCAACGTGACGCTGCTGTTTGCAGTAGAAAGCTATGTCGAAACCGCTTGGGCTTACATTCGCGGATTAGAAAAATTTGCTGAAGCAGGAGGCGATGTGAGTAAAGTTGCTTCGGTGGCTAGCTTCTTCCTCAGTCGGATCGATACTAATATTGACGATCGCATCGATGCCAAACTCACAGGGATCGACGATATCGATGTTAAAGCCAAACTTCAAGAAATTAAAGGAAAAGTGGCGATCGCCAATGCTAAAATTGCTTATCAAGAATATAAAGAAATTTGTCGGAGCGAAAGATGGCAAGCCCTAGCAGCCAAAGGGGCAAAAGTACAACGGTTACTTTGGGCTTCTACCAGTACCAAAAATCCTGAATATAGCGACGTAATGTACGTTGATGAACTAGTAGGCGCAGATACAGTTAATACTCTACCGCCCAATACTATCGATGCTTGTGCCGATCACTGCGATCCCGCCAACCGCATCGAAAGTGAGGTAGATGCAGCATATCAACTCATTGAGAGTTTAAAAGATGATAATGTGGCAATTAATTTAGATGAAGTGATGGATGAACTATTAGACGAAGGGATTGATAAATTTGTTAAACCTTTTGAATCTTTAATGTCATCTTTAGAAGACAAAGTAAAACAACTCGCCACAGTCTAACTGGAGCTTTTAGCTAATCGAGGGTTCTAGCCAGAATCCTTGATTAATTGCGGGAGCGGGAGAAGGGGAATCTAGCTGGAGCGAAATGTCAATATCCCCAATCCCTAATTCCCCATTCCTAATTCCTTACCAATAACTGAATAATGGTTGCAATCTTAGAAAATCCGTTAAGAGTCGGTTTACAACAAGAAAAAACTCCTGAACCCTTAATTATGATTATTTTTGGGGCATCAGGAGATTTGACCCAAAGAAAATTAATTCCTGCGATTTATCAACTCAAAAAAGAACGCCGACTACCGCCCGAAATAACTGTAGTAGGGGTAGCACGTCGTGATTGGAGTCACGAGTATTTTCGGCAACATCTTAAAGAAGGTATCGAAGAATTTAGCGATGGCATTGGTTCAGAAGAACTGTGGAACGACTTTCAAAAAGGCTTGTTTTATCATTCTGGCAATATGGATCAAGCCGAAAGTTATGAAAAATTAAAAGCATTTTTAGCGGAACTAGATGGCAAAAGAGGCACCAGAGGTAATAGAGTCTTTTATCTGGCTGTATCTCCTAAATTTTTTAAACCAGCCCTCAAACAATTAGGGGCAGCAGGAATGGTGTCCGATCCAGTTAAACACCGTATTGTAATTGAAAAACCTTTTGGTAAAGATTTAGCTTCCGCTAAATCTCTCAATCGGGTAGTGCAAAAAGTTTGTCAAGAACAGCAAGTCTATCGCATCGATCACTATCTAGGTAAAGAGACAGTTCAAAATATTTTAGTATTTCGCTTTGGCAATGCTATTTTTGAACCTTTATGGAATCGGCAATTTGTCGATCATGTTCAAATTACTGTCGCTGAAACAGTAGGCGTCGAAGAAAGGGCTGGTTATTACGAAACCTCTGGGGCGTTAAGAGATATGTTGCAAAATCACCTCATGCAACTATTTGCAATTACCGCGATGGAAGCTCCTTATGCTCTAGATGCAGATAGCATTCGCAGTGAAAAAACCAAAGTACTGCAAGCAACTTATATTGCTGATGTCAATAACCTGGAAAAATCTGCCATTAGAGGACAATACAGTGCAGGTTGGATGAAAGGAAAACCCGTTCAAGGTTATCGTGAAGAAGAAGGAGTCAATCCTGAATCTACTACGCCTACTTTTGTGGCAATGAAGTTAATGATTGATAATTGGCGTTGGAAAGGCGTGCCATTTTACCTCCGTACTGGTAAACGTATGCCCAAAAAAGTTACCGAAATTTCAATTCACTTTAAAGAAGTACCATTATTAATCTTTAAATCCGCAGCCCAACAAACCAACCCTAATATTCTGACGATGCGGATTCAACCTAATGAAGGAATCGCCCTTAACTTTGAAGCTAAAATGCCTGGTCCGGATCTGCG
>DAXETX010000311.1:0-6709 GCA_051155735.1 Xenococcaceae cyanobacterium | reverse complement strand
ACTAATGCTCAGGAAGCAGCAGCTTTTGCTAGTGTAATTGAAAATACTCTAGACGAAGTAAGTGGTAGTGGTGGTACAGATATTACCGAAGCTATCGATTCAGCAACCCAAGAAATTTTAGGAAACGACTACGAAGGAGAAGATTTAGTTATCGATATTTCTGGCGATGGCGTTTCCAAAGATTCTTCTTTAGGTAACAACACTTCTTACAGCGCCTATAAAACTCAGATTGATAGCTACATTACTGCTAATAACTTAGAAGTTCCTAACTGGCTTGGAAAAGACAATTACACTTACGACAAATATCAGAACAACAAAAAATGCAACATCGGTCAAGATGTTTCTTACAGTGATGATAGCAATCTATCCGTAGCAGAAAGATTTACGTTTTTATGGAAAGTTCCTATCGAGCATTTAGTCTGTCCGCCTCTAGACGAAGCTAGACAAAATGCGGTAGATAACGGAATTATCATCAATGGGTTACCGATTCTTCCTACCAGAGTTAATAGAGATTCTATTCAATGGCGAGAAGCAGAAATGGAAGAATATTATAAAAACCATGTTCAAGCAGGAGAAGGTGCTTTTATCGAACCCGCAGCAGGTTTTGAAGATTTCTCCCGTGCGATTAAGAAAAAGTTACTTCGAGAAATTGGTGATAGCTTTGCTGACTAAGACAATTTTTTCCGAGATTCTCAACTAAATTTACTTATAGCGATCGCCTTTTTATAAGGCGATCGCTTATAGTGATAGATATCATTTTTTGATATTATATAAAAGTCAACAGTTACAAGATTAAAATCGATCTTATGGATAAACTTAAATTCTTGTATGAATAACAAGCAACTTCAAACCTTGAAGGCAATATTCGCTTTACCTGTGCGTTCTGATATCAAATGGACGAATATTGACAGTTTATTCCAAGCTCTTGGTGCTAAAGTATCTCAAGGCAAAGGCTCGCGAGTTCGAGTCTCTCTAAATGGAGTCAAAGCGGTTTTTCATGAACCTCATCCCGAAAAAGAGGCAAATAAAGGTACAGTCAAAGCTGTCAAAGAATTTTTAGAAAATGCTGGCATCTCACTCGAAGATTATTAGTTTAAATTTTAGCGATGAAATATAAAGGATATACGGCTCAGATCGAAGTAGATGAAATAGCAGGAATTTTATTCGGTAAGGTATTAGATATTAAAGATGTCATTACTTTTAAAGCTAGTACTGTTCCCGAATTACAACAAGAATTTCACAATTCAGTAGATGATTATTTGGAATGGTGTGCTGAATTAGGCGAAGAACCCGACAAACCTTTTTCTGGCAAACTACCTTTCCGCACTACTCCCGAAACCCATCGACAGATTTATTTAGCAGCAAAAAAAGCCAATAAAAGCATTAATGCTTGGATGGATGATATTCTTACCGAAGCATCACGACAGACCATAGCATAGGCGATGTAGAGTTCTATTGCTAAAGGTTTTGGGGCAAATTAGTCTCGCAGAAACCAAGAGCAAGATCAAAACATTAGATGCCAAAAAGGGTTTAAAATGGATAATGATAATGGATGAATCTTTCTGCCAAAAATAGGATGGGTTAGATATAACAAGTTTTTCGGATTTATCGGCAAATTACTAGGAATCGAGTTTGAGTACTGCCATAAATGCTTCTTGCGGGACATCAACTGTACCGATCGCTTTCATGCGTTTCTTCCCTTTAGCTTGTTTTTGTAACAATTTTTTCTTACGGGAAATATCACCGCCATAACATTTTGCCAATACGTCTTTGCGTAAAGCAGGGATATGTTCACTAGCAATCACTTTCGTGCCTATTGCAGCTTGAATCGGTACTTTAAACTGATGACGGGGAATCAATTCTTTAAGCTTTTCGGTTAAAGCCCGACCAACATAGTAAGCTTTATCCCGATGAACGATAGTAGAAAGGGCATCTACTGGGTCTTTATTCACTAAGATATCTAATTTAACCAAATTGTTTTCGCGATAGCCCAAGAGTTGATATTCCATACTGGCATAACCGCGAGAACGAGACTTAAGACGGTCAAAAAAGTCGGTAACGACTTCTGCTAAGGGTAGTTCATATATCAGACAAGTACGATTGAGGGTAAAATACTTCATGTCTTTAAATTCCCCTCGGCAACTCTGACATAATTCCATGAGAGTTCCGACGAAGCTTTCAGGAGTAATAATTTCTACCTTGATATAAGGTTCTTCGATTTTGAGGCGTTTTTGCGGTGGTGGTAACAAAGAAGGGTTATCAATTTCGATTATTTCTGCTTCGGTGGTAGTGACTCGATAAATTACCGAAGGTGCAGTAGTAATTAGCTCTAGATCGTATTCTCGCTCTAGTCTTTCTTGGACGATTTCCATGTGGAGTAGTCCTAAAAAACCGCAGCGGAAACCAAATCCCATAGCGCTGGAGGTTTCTGGTTCATAAGATAGGGCTGCGTCGTTGAGTTTGAGCTTTTCTAGAGCATCTTTTAAATCAGCATACTGATCCGAGTCGGTAGGAAACAAACCGCAAAATACCATCGGTTTAGCTTCGGTATAACCTGGTAAGGGTTCAGCAGCAGGTTGATCTGCTAGGGTAATTGTATCGCCGACGCGAGCATCTTCTACTGTTTTGATCGCTGCTGCAAAATAACCTACTTCTCCTGCGTGTAGCTCATCAACTTGAATTTGATTGGGAGAAAGTACCCCAAGCTCATCAATTTCATATTCTTTGCCTGAAGCCATCAACCGCACGCGATCGCCTTTTTTGACTGTGCCATCCATGACGCGAAAATAAACAATTACACCACGATAAGCATCATAATAACTATCAAAAATTAAGGCTCTGAGGGGTTGGTCAATCGTATCTGCTGGTGGTGGTACTAAGTTAACAATCGCTTCTAAGATCTCATCGACTCCAATTCCTGCTTTAGCAGAGGCTTTAATAATATCTGTGCAATCTAAGCCTACTACTTCTTCGATTTCTTGGGCGACTCGTTCTGGTTCAGAACCTGGTAGATCGATCTTATTTAAAACTGGAATAACTTCTAAATCGTGTTCTAGAGCCAGATAGACGTTGGCTAAAGTCTGAGCTTCTACTCCTTGAGATGAATCTACTACTAATAATGCTCCTTCACAAGCAGCCAACGAGCGAGACACTTCATAGGAAAAATCGACATGACCAGGAGTATCAATTAAATTTAAGACATATTCCTGACCATCTTTAGCAGTATAGTTCATCCGTGCTGCTTGCAGCTTGATGGTAATGCCCCGTTCTCGTTCCAAGTCCATATTGTCTAAGAATTGCTCTTTCATTTGTCGTTGAGCTACAGTCTTGGTCACTTGCAACAGGCGATCGGCTAAGGTAGATTTACCGTGATCGATGTGAGCAATAATTGAGAAGTTACGAATACGAGAGACGGGAACGTCAGTCATAAAAAATTATTTAAATTATGGTTTCAGTATAAGTTAGCAGTTCTTAATCTATTTTAATGTCTATTTATGGTGATTTTTTCGGTGTAGGAAAATTTATCTTGCGGTAAAACAAAAATCTCTGACCAGAGTTCGATTAATATTTGTAAATTATATAGGTAGATAGAATCTTAACTAATCATATTTAATTAGATTAATGGCAGATCAATTAATTCGAGCAACAGCAGCAAACGGCGGAATCAGAGCCGTAGGAGTCATTACAACTCGGCTTACCGAAGAAGCCCGTCAACGACACAACTTATCTTATGTTGCTACCGCAGCTTTAGGTCGAACCATGACTGCTGGCTTACTTCTCGCCTCCAGCATGAAAAAAGAAGGCTCTAGAGTCAACATCAATGTTAGAGGCAATGGTCCTTTAGGACAAATTCTGATCGACGCAGGTTTGGATGGTACAGTTAGAGGCTATGTTAGCAATCCTAAAATCGAATTACCTCCTAATGCTAAAGGCAAACTCGATGTTGGTGGTGCAGTAGGTCATGAAGGTTATTTATACGTTCTCAGGGATGTGGGCTATGGGTTTCCCTATTCTAGTACTGTAGAATTAGTCTCAGGAGAAATTGGGGATGATGTAGCTCATTATCTAGTAACTTCCGAACAAACTCCTTCTGCGCTTTTGCTAGGAGTATTTGTCGGTTCACAGGGCGTAACTGCTGCTGGGGGTTTATTACTCCAAGTTTTACCCAAAGCTGCTCGTGATGAATCTTTGATTACTTTACTAGAATCTCGCATTGCACCTCTTTCAGGATTTACGCCTTTATTAAGAGGTGGCAAAAACTTAACCGAGATTATGGAACAGCTATTAGGCGATTTGGGTCTGTCTGTAGTACCAGAAGTTCAGATGCTAAGATTTCATTGCGGTTGTTCTTTTAATCGCGTTTTGGGAGCATTAAAAATGCTCGGAGAAGCAGAATTAAAAGACATGATCGAACAAGATGACGGAGCAGAAGCAACTTGCGAATTTTGTGGAGAAGTTTATCAAGCTACAGAATCTCATTTATCACAACTGATCGCGGATTTGAAAGCTGAGTCTAGCTGATAGGATATGGGTTCAGTAATTCAATCAGTTTCCTTTTCTTTACAAAACCAAGTGATAATATGAAATACGATTCGATGAATTAAGCTTAAACTTCAGAATTATAGTTACTTGCAACTAGTGGATACTATATGGCGACTAACCAAAACTCTCATAATTTTAGCTCCAAAGCTGAAGAAATAAACTCTAACTCTTTGGGTCAACACAATTCGCTACAGAATCAGGCTAGTGGAGAATGTTGGGGTTTTCCTAGCAGATCGAACCAACGTGTTGAGGATAAAGATCAGGCTCTAAGTCGTTTAAACATAGATACTCCTACGCAAGTAACTGCTTCTTCTACTGAATCAAAAATTATGGATACACAGGCTTCACAACGGCTGCATTGGTGGCAAACTTGGCAATTGTGGGGAATATTGCTGGTACTAGTTTCTGGGGGTATTGGCTATGGTGCAACTGCCATGTTGCTAAAATTACCAGAAACCGAAAGTTGCTCTAAAGTTTATTGGCCGATCGCCTCGGCTTCAGTAAGATTATATTGCGCTCAGGCTTTAGCAGAACAAAAAGACGTCAATAGTCTGCTCAGAGCGATCGCTTTACTCGAAAGATTACCAGAAAATCATCCCCTGAGCAATGAAATCAACCGCAACATTGAAAAATGGGCAACGCAAATTCTCGATTTAGGAGAAGCGAAATTTCAAACAGGTAATTTAGAAGCAGCAATTAATATTGCCCAACAAATTCCCGAAAATGTCGAAGCCTACAGTTTGGTAGCAGCAAAAATTCAAGAATGGTCAGAAATTTGGACAGATGCTAGTAGTAATTATGCGCAAGTAGAGTCTAGATTAAAAGCTTCTAAATGGAATGAAGCTTTTTCTTGGGCGGTACGTCTGACTGATAGTAAAAATACTTATTGGGCAACCACGAAATATCAAGAAACTATTGATAAAATTAATGTGGCTCAAGAAGAAAGTGCCACTCTCGACCAAGCTGTAACCCAACTCAACAATGGCACAATTGATGATTTAGTTGAAGCCATTAGTAAGGCAAAGAATATTCCTCAAGATAGCTACGCTTATCAAGAAGCTCAAGATATCATTAATGAAGCTACAGCCCAATTTTTGGCGAGAATTGAAACTCTAGTAGATCGACAAGAGTGGTCTTTGGCATTACAAACCATTAATCGGATTCCTTCTGGTTTGAATATCCAGACCAAAATTGCTGACTGGAATACTTTAGCTGGAGCGGGAGTGAGTGCTGGTTTAGGAACAGTACTGGGAGTAGAAGATGCGATCGCCGAAGCGCAAAAACTCCCAGCAGACAGTCCCCTTTATCCTAAAGCACAAGAATTAATCGCTCGTTGGACTTTAGAAATCGAAGATATTCAACATCTTGACAAGGCAAGAGGGTTAGCTAGAGGGAGAAATATTAGTAGTTATAATGCTGCAATCCTTGAAGCTCGTTTAATTCCGCCTAATAATCCCCGCTATCGCGAAGCTCAACAAGAAATAACCAATTGGCGACGGGAGATTCAAACTATTGAAGATCGACCGATTATCGAAAGAGCTAAAGAATTAGCGATCGCTAATAACATTAGTGCTTGGCGTAGAGCGATCGCGGAAATTAACTTAGTCACTTCTAGCAGTCCTTTATCTCCAGAAGCCAGAAGATACGCTCGTACTTGGCAAAGTAATATTGAAACCGAAGAAGACCAACCGATTTTAGACCAAGCAATTACTTTCGGCAACCTGGGTGATTATGAAAAGGCGATCGCCACTGCCCAAAGAATTCTCGGTGGCAGAGCTTTATCTTCCCAAGCTCAAACTAAAATTAATCTGTGGCGTCAAGAAATTCAAGCGCAAAACTATTTGCAACAAGCCTACTCTCTAGCCAGACAAAGAACTCCTGATTCTTTAGCTAGAGCGATTTTAGTAGCCCGTCAAGCTGCTTCTGATACCTCAGTTTATGGGGAAATCGTGCAGAATGTGAATCTCTGGAGTAGCGAAATTTTGGCGATCGCTCGCCAAACATCCTATGATTCTCTAGAAGTAGCCATTGAAATCGCTCGTAAAGTTCCGTCTGGCACAGTTAGTTATGATTCCGCTCAATCTGACATTGAAGCCTGGCAACAACAGTTACAACCTCCTGTATTGCTGGAAAAAGAAGTTAAAACCCCTAATATTCGGTTGAATAA
>DAXETX010000310.1:0-11001 GCA_051155735.1 Xenococcaceae cyanobacterium | reverse complement strand
TTCATAGCTCTTAGCTATTAGCCGTTAGCTTTTAGCTTGATTAATCGGCAAGAATCGATTTTTAACGAGAGATTGTACTCACCGTTAAACAAGTCCGTTAAAATCAAAGATTTTTAACGGGGGTCACGGAACCCAATTAGTTAATTGCTAAGAACTAAAAGCTAAAAGCTTTTTTGATAAAGTTAAGAAATTTACCGATTTTCGGTTCTATTTCTACTCTTATCTTAATTTTCCCATAGAGAGTTGGATGAATTATCAGACTGCATTAACCTTAACCAACCATCAACAAAATTGCTGACAACGCTTTTAAAGATTTTAAATCCTCAAATCCAATCTTCATCATCATCTTTGTGATCTGTGTTGTTATTGATGTCAACCCTTCCCTGGTGATGCTCGCCAGGGCTTGCAGGTGAACCCTTTCCGCGCTCACCATATTTAGGAGTATTTAAGGTGCGATAATTAGCATCGTAAACCTCGTCAGTATTGTCGCGATTAGGCTCATTCGATTTTTGACTATCTTTAAATTGATAAGAATAGGTAGAGCCAGATTGGTTAATATTTCTGGGTTCTTGTTTAACTTCAAAAGTCGAACCTCTAACAGTAGTCTCTGAATTTACTTGAGAACTAACATTAGGTGAAGCCTGGCTTTCTGATTCCCAATCTTCCTGTCTCGAAGCTTCCCAATCAGAAACAGAAGGTGATGCTGAGCTATTAGGAATTTTAGCTTTGTCCGTAGTAGAAGTAGTAAAGACTTCTCTAGAATAATTGGTTTTTTGACGCGGTAAAGAGTCAGCGCGATCGCGGGTCGCTTCTCTTGGGCTAAAATCGCTAGCAGAGCGATCGCGCCGTTTAGAACTAAAATGCTGTAAAGCTTGCCAAATCAAACTTGCCACAATTCCAATACTCAAAAATAAAGCCATCCATACCGCTAAAGGTTGAGTCGGAGTTTGATACCAACAATATTGAGTAGTAGGATCGCCACAGAGTAATCTTAGGGATACTGGCTCTTGATTTTGCAAAAATAAAATCCCTAAAATACTCAAGGTAATTAGTACTAGTAAGAGCTTAAAGCGATTAAACATGGAATTATCCTAAAAATAGTGCGAGTTTCGACCGCAGAATGTAAGGACGCGACCCCCGAATCGAATTCGGGGGCTTGTGCTGTCCGTTAAATCAGCCCTTCAAACTCCAAATCTTCGATAGTTCTTAACCCTCTAGGATCGCCTACCTTGAGGATAGCGGATTTAGCATCTTCTTTAACTCCTAAGTCTTCATCTTCCACCAAAGCTTCAATTAGAGCATCGATTGCCGTGGCATACACTACATTAGAAGGGAGTTCACGGCATAATTGTCCAATTGACCAAGCACAGTTACTTCTAACCGCAGCTACTCGATCTCGTCTCAAACCTTCAATTAGAGGTGGCATCGCAGCAATAATTGTCTCATACTCTAAAATCGCGACTTGCGCTAAACCACTAGCAGCCCAAAGACGAACAGCAGAGATATCGGTCTTGAGAGCCTGAATTAGAGGTGCTACAGCCCTAATATCCTTACTATTACCTAATGCCCAAACAATACCTTTACGAACATAACCGTTCCAGTCACTTGCCAACAGATCGATCAGAGGTTGCACTGCTGTATTGCTAGGATTACGCCCTAGAGCATAAGCTGTACTAACCCTCACTAGAGGACATATATCTTGAAGCAAATCGATCAGATGCGGGATCGCTCTTGCCTCTTGAATTTCACAAAAAGCTCTCGCTGCTAGCATCCGTTGCGACGCTTCTGGAGCGAAAAGTAGCGACAACATTTGTTCGGGATCGGGCGGGGGAAGCGGAGAATTTGCCCCAGCAGCATTACTAATGGTAGAAGAACTATCTGGCTTCTCTTGAGTTTCTAAGAGACTTAAATCGTCGTTTTGCATATTAACTGAATATATCTTGTCTTGGTCAACTGCTCGAAAAAAATGTTTTTTAGATCGAGAAAGAAATTATGGCTCAGATGCTGCGGAACGAGCTAAAGATTTGAGCATTAAGTAGGATTGGGTTTCAAATCCCATTTTTTGATATAAATTAAGGGCAGGCTGGTTGTGCGCGAAAACCTGAATTCCGATTTGGCGATCGCCTCTAGCCATAGCCCAAGTTGTTGCTAAGTTAATCAGACTAGTGCCAATACCACGACGACGATGCTGAGGCTTGACAAAAAGTAAAAAAATCTGACTGTAGCGTGTTCCCGTTACTTGCTCTATAGCACTGCCCATCCACAAACAAGCTACGGTTTCTAATTTCGCATTTTCGACCCACCACACTGGTGTAGCCTCAGAAAAATATTGACGCACAGTCATCGCTAGATGATTAAAATTACTTGGCTGAGGAAATAACTCTCGATAAGTTAACTCCATAAACCGAGTCAGTAACTTACGCTCTTTCGTAGAGATTATGTCTTCGCTACCATATCTCAAACTATAATTTAGAGGGAGGATTGATGACATTTAGTTTTCAAGAATCCAGTTTACGATGTGATCGAGGTTACGCGTCTTTACGGCATTTAAACCCTCAAGAAACACAATTGACCGAGAAAGGGTCTAATGTGAACGGTACTCCGCCTTGAAAAGACAAAGCCTGCTTCGACTTCGTAACCATTACGCCTAGTTCTTCTGAAGTTATGGGGGCTGGAGATGCCATATCAGAAGGCAAAAAAGCTCTAGAGCTTACTGCTACCAAAGCTAATAAAAACATAATTAATATAAGTAGAGGACTGATATATTGGCGAAAGAAATTCATAATTATTATTAGTCTTAAAAATGATTTAAATCTGTTGAGATAAAGCAATAGTGGGAATCTTACCTTATAAGATAATATCGTAAATTTGTTTGCTGCGTCGCGATTGCGGTCACAGAATAAGATTTAGCTAGTAGTATCAGCCTCACTTTCTTTCGCTAGAATTTACCAATATTGCCAGTAAATGATCTATGTCCGATCCAGACTACACTATTCCGATCTCACAAGGAGAAGATTCTGACTTACAACCAAAAGTTGAGTATGGTTATAAGACTCATAATCGGGGAGATATCATTGGCGAACGCTACGAAATAGCTCAAGAGTTAGGATGTGGCGGATTTGCCACTACATATTTAGCCGATGATTTGGCTTCGATCCGGCTGCAACGAGATGGCAATAGAGAGCCACCTCAAAAATGTGTGATTAAGCAACTACAACCAAGATTTAATAGTCCCACAATCTGGCAAAACGCCAAAGAACGTCTTGATACTGAAGGAAATGTCTTAAAAAGTCTGGGAAAACACGATCGCATTCCGCAATTTCTCGACTACTTTCAAGAAAGTGGACAGTTTTATCTAGTTCTCGAGTTTATTCGGGGTGAAGAATTTGAACATGAAGTTCAACGGCAAATTTTAAACGAAGCCCAAGTGATTGATTTTCTTTGGGATATCTTGGAAATTTTAAATTTTGTCCATCAGCAAGGGGTAATACATCGCGATATCAAACCGAGTAATCTCATTAGAAGAATTGAAGACCGCAAAATGGTTTTGATTGACTTTGGTGCAGTCAAAGAAATTAGCAGTTTGATGGTCGGTTCGGAGTCAGAATCTGCCAATCCCCATACCCAAATTATCGGGACACCAGGCTATATGCCTCCCGAACAAAATCATGGTAATCCAGTTTATAGTAGCGATCTTTATGCTTTAGGCAAGACTGCTATCTATGGATTGACAGGAAAGTCTCCTATCGAACTAGAAGAATTTGAAACTCAAGAAGGGATAACTTGGCAAAACACAACTCACTTTAGTTCCAAGTTAATTAAAGTTCTTAAAAAAATGATCGCGCCGAAAACTACTGAACGTTACAATTCCGCTCTAGAAGTATTACAAGACCTCAGACCTCTACGACAAATTGGGAGAGTAATTCAAAATCGTTACTACGTCGAAAAATTTATCAGTGGCGAAGAGCGAGTCAATAACTATTTAGTCAAAGATATTACTCAAGCAAAAACTATATATTATTACTTAAAAAAATTAACTCCTCTAGATAATAGTCCAGCAGGAATGAGTTGGACACTACAACAAATAAAATTACAAATTTTTCAACTAGCTAAATTAAATCAACAAGAGCAAATTCCGCAAATAGTTAGCTATTTTATTGATGAAAAGAATATTTATTTATTGCAAACTTTTATCGAAGGAGAAAGTATTGCTCAACTGATTGATAGCCATCCTAAAGTTTCAGAAGCAGCAATTGTGGAGATGCTATTAAATACGGCTCAAGTACTAGCAGTTGTTCATCAACAGCACCTCAGCCACGGCAATATTCAACCTGCAAGCATTTGGCAAAGAAGTAGCGATCGCCAAATTTTTCTTTATGATTTTGCTGCAATTCAAAACACGGTGAATCGGGTTAATCAGCAGCAAAATGGTTATCTGCCTCCAGAAAAAATGTCAGCAACAGCCACGCTTAATAGCGATATTTACGGCTTGGGCATGACGGCAATTCATTGGTTAACAGGTATTTTACCCCGCAATCTCTTTAGCGATGCCTCCAAAACCAAAACTTTATGGCAAGAACAACTAAGAGTTAGTCCCGCTTTGGTTAAAGTTTTACAAAAAATGATTAGTTGGGAGGGAAAAAAATCCTATCGCTCTCTAAATCATTTAATTAAAGACCTGAAAAAGTTACAACAGCCCAAGAGTTTGATTGCTAACTATCTAACTTTAGTGGCAATTCCTGTCTTTTTAAGTTTAACTGGCTATGTTCTTTTGGTGCAGTGGGGTCAAAGAGCAGCAATTTTAGAATTTTATCGCGGTGATTTAAAATTAGAAGCTGGACAATACCAACCCGCAATTAAATTTTACGAAGAAGGACTCAAAAAAATTACCAAAAATCGCCGACAAGTTCGCAACTTTGAACAGGTTTGGCTCAAAAAAGCTCAAGCCTTAACTAAGCTCAAACAACATCGCGAAGCCCTAAAAACTTGTACCGAAGCTCTCAGACATCATCAGAGCTATCAATTATGGAATTGTCAAGGATTAGCCTTAGATAATCTCCAGCAATATCAAGCAGCGATCGCAGCCTATAATCAAGCAATCGCTCTTGCCCCAGAAGATTTGTGGTGGCTCTGGAATAACCGTGGGGAAAGCTACTTAGAATTAGGTCAAACTCAAAGAGCGATCGCCGATTTTGAAAAAGCGATTCAACTCGATTACCCCAGAAGTTTTATTCCCTGGAATAACATTGGTAAATTACATTACCAACAAGGTAATTATCAACAAGCGATTACTGCTTACGAACAATCAATTCAAGTCAAAGACGACTATCTACCAGCATTAATCGGTTTAGGTAATACTCAAAAAGTTTTGGGTAACTCTGCTTTAGCGTTAGAAGTTTATAATCAAGCCCTACAAATCAACTCTAAATCTTATGAAGCTTGGTACAGCAAAGGCTTAGTGGAAGAATATCTAATGCAGTATCAAGAAGCCCTGAAAGCTTATCAAAAAGCCCTAAATTTAAAACCACAATGGCAACCAGCCCTAGATGCTCTAAAAAGAGTGCAAAGTCAAATGGGGATGACAGAAAACAATTAGTTAGTGTTGGAGCAAAATAAGTAGCAAGTAAATTTTTTTTCTAACTGATTACTAGTTTCTTGAGATTGGGAACTATAAAGGCGATTGAGTAATCCTTAATATCTTAAATTTTAACTATGGATCTATTACATTACAATCTCATAGAAGTGTCTTTTAACTGGTTAGAAAGCTTTGTCTTTGATTATACTCCTGTCTTAGCACAAACTATCAAAGACCCTGATATCTTAGGTCAAATGGAAGCTGCTTGGCATAACTTTATTGAGTCGGGTCAAGTTTGGGCGTTGGTAATTGGTTTATTTATTGGTTATACGTTTAAGGGTTTTACTAGTTACTGATTTACAATATTTAAGACTTTATTTTTAACTTTATCTTGTGACTCAGAAAAATACCTGGAGCGATCGCTTTGAATCGGCATTACATCCAGCGATCGCTGTCTTTAATGCTAGTATCAGTTTCGATCTCGAATTAATTGAATACGATCTGACAGGTTCAATCGCTCACGCTAAAATGCTGGCTAAAACCCAGATTATTACTGAAGCTGAAGCGGAACAATTAGTAGCGGGTTTAGAGCAAATTCGCCAAGAATATCGCCAAGGCAACTTTAACCCAGGAATTGAGGCGGAGGATGTTCACTTTGCTGTAGAAAGAAGACTCACCGAAATTGTCGGAGAGACAGGGAAAAAACTCCATACGGCAAGATCGCGAAACGATCAGGTCGGGACAGATATTAGACTATATCTTAGAAGCGAAATTCAAAATATTCAAGAGAAATTACGGCAATTTCAAAGAGTATTACTAACATTAGCCGAAAATCACGTAGAAACTTTAATTCCTGGCTATACCCATCTTCAAAGAGCGCAGCCTTTAAGTTTGGCCCATCATTTATTAGCTTATTGGCACATGGCGCAACGAGACTGGTTGAGATTAGCTGATGTGGCAAAAAGAACTAACATTTCACCCCTGGGTTGTGGCGCGCTGGCAGGAACAACTTTTCCCATTGACCGCCAATATAGTGCAGAGTTACTGGGTTTTGCGGAAGTTTATGAAAACAGTCTTGATGGAGTCAGCGATCGCGACTTTGCCATTGAGTTTCTCGGTGCTGCTAGTTTGATTATGGTGCATCTCAGCCGTCTGAGTGAAGAGATGATTCTTTGGGCATCAGAAGAATTTAACTTCATCAAACTTCAAGATAGTTGTGCTACAGGCTCTAGTATTATGCCTCAGAAAAAAAATCCTGATGTACCAGAATTAGTCAGAGGCAAAACAGGAAGAGTGTTCGGTCACTTGCAAGCTCTGTTAGTAACAATGAAAGGTTTACCCCTAGCCTATAACAAAGATTTACAAGAAGACAAAGAAGCGATTTTTGATGGAGTCAAAACCGTTAAAGCTTGCTTAGAAGCAATGACTATCCTTCTAGAAGAAGGGATTATTTTTAATACCGACCGTTTAGGAGTTGCAGTTACCCAAGACTTTTCTAATGCTACAGATGTAGCTGATTATCTAGCAGCCAAAGGTGTTCCCTTCCGTGAAGCTTATAATTTAGTAGGAAAAGTTGTGAAAACCAGTCTCGCTAAAGACAAATTACTTCAAGATTTAACTCTCAAAGAATGGCAACAACTTCACCCTGCTTTTGCAGAAGACATTTACGAGGCGATCGCTCCTAAAAGAGTAGTTTCCGCTCGTAATAGCTATGGTGGTACTGGTTTTGAGCAAGTTAAACAAGCGATTAATAAAGCCCAAAATCTGCTTCAGTCTGATAGTAATATTTAATTAGACAACCAGTTCTCAACTTAGGGTTGAAGCTAACTAGCCAAGCTTGGTTGCAGTTACTTCCTCAATAATCAGCAAAGATAGCAAATGAGTGTTAGTCAATTATAAAATATTAACTATTTACAATGGGTCGTTATTGGCGATTTATTTCTACTGTTCTTGGGATTATTTTTCGACACCCCATTACAGGTACAACAATTATTCCAGTTTTACCTGATGGTCGCATTGTGATGATTCAGCGCAGCGATACAGGTCAATGGGGTTTGCCAGGGGGAATAGTCGATTGGGGTGAAGATATCTCTCAGGCGGTAAGGCGAGAATTAAAAGAAGAAACAGGACTGAAAGTAACTAAGATTTGCCGTTTAGTGGGGGTATATTCTGCTCCAGAAAGAGACCCCCGGATTCATTCTATATCGGTCTTAATTGAAGTAGCAGCCACAGGAGAGTTAGCAGCAGAAGACAAATTAGAAGTGTTACAAGTTAAAGCTTTTAAACCAGAAGATATCCCTTTAGGTAATCTCTGTCACGATCATGACCGACAACTTAAAGATTATTTTAGTGGGGCAACTATTATTGCTTAGTTACAGTTTAGTCTGCAAAGAAAAATAAACCCCATTTTCCTGCAAAGAATCTCCTAAAGAATCTAATTCAATTAAGGGAATTCCCCAGTCAACACGAGCCGTGAGATGATCGTCAACTGAAGCTTGAAAGCCGATCCCAACAGCTAATAAAGTATTTACCGACTGAGGTATAGCTTGTTTGGTGTTCCAAACTTTGCCAAAATCAATAAAGGGGATTAGCGCAAAAGTTACCTCTGGGTCTTGAATTGTTGCAATGTTATGTCGAACTTCTGTAGAAATAAAAAATCCATTGTCTCCGATTAAAGCACTTTGACTGTAACCACGAACACTAAGACCACCACCGAGACTAAACTTTTCTAAACTGACTAAATTATCATTGGCTAATTGTAATTGCGATCTCAGATACAAAGTTGTTTGAGGCGAAAGTAATCTGAGATATTGAGCCTGTCCTTGCCAAGAAACAAATCTACTATCGGGTAACTCAGAATCAATTGTCCCATCTAAAGCCTCTAAACCAAAATTAAACTGCGATCGCAAAGCCAAAACTTGTTGTTGATCGCGACTGATAAAATCTTGAAATAACCGCAGTACAGTGACTTTGGTTTCATCTTCTTCATTAGTAGCATTTCCCGTGTTAGGAAATGGTAAATCATCGCCAAATCTGGTGATCGTAGTTTCTTGCGATAGCATAATGGCAGCACTCGCTTCCTGATTTAGAGATTGGACAAAAGGTTGGGTGTAAGCAATTTCGTAGCGACGGGTTCGGTTCTCAATAGCTAAAAGATCGAAGGGTTCTTGAATAATCTCACTCTCGCTACGATTATGAGTGATTCTTATTTTGCCATTACGTGCATTCAGAGGAATTTCATAACTGAGATTATCTAGGGCATTACTGCCATCAGTGTTGACATATGAAACATTAAAGCGATCGCCTTGCCCGAAAAGATTGTGATGATTAACTGCTATCTGACGGCGCAATGTCCCGACACTAGCTACTCGATTATTATCAAGATTTAAGGCGACAGAAAAAGCATCCGCTTCGGTAACTGCGATCTGTAACAAACTGGTATTCGGTGCAATTCCTGCGGATAATTCGGCGGTAATATTTTCAATTAACGGATCGAGTTGTAAAACTTGTAAGGCATTGAGTAATTTGTTTTGATTTAGGGGTGCTTGGGTGGCAATTTCTAAACGACGGCGAATATAATCAGGATTGAGTCGGTTTAAACCAGAAATTTCAATAGCTTCGAGTTTACCTGAAATGATTTGAATCTTAACAACTCGATCTTCTATAGTTTGGGGTAAAATAACTGCACCTGAAGTTATATAACCATTTTCTATATATAGCTCGGTAATTTTTCTTGGTACTTCTAATAACTCGACAAAAGAAATCGCTCTTAAAGTATAAGGTTTAGTAAGGCGAGTAATTTCCTCTGGGTCAAAAACTGTATTGCCAACAATTTCAAATCTTTTGACTAAAATCTCACCTGGTATTGCTTCTGGTGGTAACGGTAGGGAAGGGGAATGTATTTCCCCAGGAGGAATAATCTCTGGTTGAGGCGCAAGAGGTTCAGGGGGAGATAGTTGGGGTTGTTCTGGTAGTGGGGGAGTCGGTAAATTTTGCCCTTGTACGGTACTGGAGGCAAATAATAAAATAGCTGGAGATAGAATAACAGTTAGGTAAATAAATAGTAGTATCCTCCAAAACCAGTAGGGCGTACTTGTTGACATTATTTTGTTGGTATGTATGATGATTAAAACCTGTTAAATGGCTCAATCATCTCAAACTACAAGATTTTTGCCAAATTCCTGTAAAGCCATTATGCAGAAAAAGCATTAGCGACCGCTATTTTAGAGATAATCTAACGCGACCGCTACAGTTAAAGCAATTAAATTTAGCCAAATTGGTGTTTAATATTTATTAAGATTAATGCCAGCTTCTTTTGCCATAGCGTGAATCCCTTTTTTCTCTAAAGTTTTAATCGCTTTAGTCGAAAGGCGCAATTTCACCCAACGATTACCCTCTGCCCACCAAACTCGCTTTGATTGTAAGTTAGCATGTTGCAATCTTTTAGTCCGACGGTGCGAGTGAGAAATAGCAAAAGCATTGTTCGCTGTTTTGCCTGTTAGTTCACATTTACGAGACACAGTTAACCTCCAATTTTAGATCACAGCCTACAATTGTAGCAGGGTTTTGTTGAGCGTAGTGCCTCACAGCTTTTTTGAAATAGAATCTAGTATTAGTAGTGATAAAGTTGCCTAATTTGGTGAGGTAAACTTCTTACTTCTTACTTAAAACTTTTAACTTGATTCTCTAACTTAATAATTAATGCCTTTAACACCAGATCGCGTCTCCACCAGACAACAAAATCAATGGCTAGAAGCTCAATTACAACAGCTAAGAAATAGTCTTAGAAGTGGACAACAAAGTTTAGCCGACTGGAAAGGTGGACAGATGGCGGTTGCTGCTGTTCCTGGTGCAGGAAAATCTCACAGTCTGGCAGTGGCTGCTGCGATCGCCATTGCCCGAAATCAGTTACACAGTAGAAAACAACTCGTGGTAGTAACCTATACCCGTTCCGCTGCTGCTAATATTAAAAACAAGATACGCGATCACCTAAAAGATTTGTTATTGCCTCCTGGGGGCTTTATGGTGAATACACTGCACGGTTTAGCCCTCCAAATTGCCAATTCTCAGAGAGAGTTATCGGGATTAAACTTAGATAATGTCACCATTGTTGTCCCAGGCGCGGGTCATCGGATTATCAAAAGTGCTGTCGAAAAATGGATTGCAACTCAGCCTCAGCACTATCAGATCCTACTTGAAGGATTGCAGTTTGATGGGGAAGAAGCGGAAAGATTACGCAGACAGTCGGTCTTAAGAACCGAAGTATTACCAAATTTAGCCAATATTGCGATTAAAGAGGCAAAAAGTTCGGGATTAACGCCAGAAGACTTGCATCAATGGAGTACTAGCGCAGGCGACTCTTATCAAATATTGGCGATCGCAGCAGGACTATATCAACAATACCAAGAGTTTATGCGATCGCGAGA
>DAXETX010000309.1:0-8867 GCA_051155735.1 Xenococcaceae cyanobacterium | reverse complement strand
GGGTCTTTGGGATCGTTTGGATCGACTTCTGTAACAGGAATATATTTTCCAGTTGTCGGATTTTTATAGGTGATATTTTGCACCATTCCTTGAGTCAACAAGCGTTTAAAAGGTTCATCAAAACTCAGTAAGCCTCTGTCTCGTAAAACCTTAGTAAAGAAACGAGAATAGAGTAGATGTAAAATAGCGTGTTCGACACCACCGACATACTGATCTACAGCCATCCAATCATTAACTTTGTTTTTGTCAAAAACAGCATCAGAGTTTTGGGCATCGGTATAACGTAAATAGTACCAAGATGAATCAATAAAGGTGTCCATTGTATCGGTTTCCCTTTTAGCCGGTTCACCACAACTCGGACAAGAAACATTAACCCAGTCTTCTAATTTAGCCAGAGGAGAAGCACCTTTGCCACTAAATTCTACTTGTTCTGGGAGTTCTACTGGTAAATCTCGATCTGGAACAGGAACTTGTCCACAACTAGGACAGTGAATAATCGGGATCGGACAACCCCAGTATCTTTGACGCGAAATCAACCAATCTCTGAGACGATATTGAATTCTAGCTTTACCATAGCCTTGCGCTTCTGCGTACTCGATAATTTTAGTTTTACCTACTTCTGAAGGTGTGCCATCAAATTGTCCAGAATTAATCATGATCCCTGGATCGGTATAAGCAGCTTGTAATTGTAATTCTGCTGGGTCGGAGTTTTCAGGAGCAACTACTGTTACTATTGGTAGGTCGTTTTCCTGAGCAAATTTAAAATCTCTGGTATCGTGGGCTGGTACGCCCATTACTGCTCCTGTACCATATTCATACAGTACATAATCCGCAATTAAAATCGGTATTGCTGCGCCATTAAAGGGATTAATTGCCACACCGCCAGTTTTGATCCCTCTTTTGGGTTTATCTTCTGCGGTTCTTTCAATTTCGCTTTCGCTGGCTACTTCTTGAATAAAGTCTTCTACCGCAATTTTTTGTTCGGGAGTAGTAACTTGTGGGGTTAAAGGATGTTCGGGGGCGAGTACCACATAAGTTACGCCATATATTGTATCGGGACGAGTGGTAAAAACGCCGATTTTTTCTTCCCTTCCGACAATAGGAAACTCTAAATAAGCCCCGACAGATTTGCCAATCCAGTTAGCTTGCATGGTTTTGACCCGATCTGGCCATCCTGAAAGCTGGTCTAAATCTTGTAATAACTGTTCTGCGTAGTCAGTAATTTTAAAAAACCACTGTTTTAATAGTTTGCGTTCTACTTTCGCCCCACTACGCCAGGAATAGCCTTCACTGTCAACTTGTTCGTTAGCCAGTACTGTTTGATCGACAGGATCCCAGTTGACTGCTGCTTCTTTCTGATAGGCTAATCCTGCTTGAAAAAACTGCAAAAATAACCACTGTGTCCACTGGTAATAATCAGGGGAACAAGTAGTCACTTCTCTGTCCCAATCGAGGGATAATCCTAATGCTTGGAGTTGCGATCGCATTTGAGCGATATTTTGAGCGGTCCATTGTGCTGGCGGAATACCCCTTTCAATCGCTGCATTTTCTGCTGGTAAGCCAAAAGCATCCCAACCCATAGGATGTAATACGCGATAGCCTTGCATTCTTTTGAGACGAGCAATTACATCGGTAATTACATAGTTACGTACGTGTCCCATGTGTAGATTTCCTGATGGATAGGGAAACATTGATAAAGCGTAAAACTTCCGCTTGTCTGTTGCTTCTGGTGTCTGATCTATACCTGATTTTGCCCAGGCTTGTTGCCATTTTTGTTCAATTTCTGTTGCGTTATATCGGGACTCCACGACGAAGGTACTCCTACTGGATAGCTAAAATTTGTCTTGATGATCTAGGCTTTCATTTTAGTTTATGTCTTGGTCTGATTTGAAGCATTAGCTAAAGGCAAAGTTAACGCAGTCGCAGATGTGAGATTTCTTCAAGTTCTCCTACCATAACTTAAGTCTCTCTGACAATTTTAAATTTTTTGTGAAGCAACATCATTACTAAAAATTGTTTATACGGCAATTTGAAAGATAGAGTTTTGTCGCCAACTGAAGCAGATTGACTATTTTGTTGAGAGTCTCAATTTTTTTAATTACTAAAAATAATTCAAAATGGTAGGATAAATTCTTCTTTAAAACTTTATTGACTACCCTCAAAAATACTTATATTATTTTGCATAAAAAAGAAGAATAAACTTTATAAAATCATATTTTATCTGTAACCTCTAAATGAACAAAACTTATATTGAGATCGAAAAAACCGATCAAATTAAGATACTTAATCTTATTGATTGGGCGACTCAAACAGCTACCTTGCTAACAAAATCTGCCAAATCTAGACTAAAAGCTAATGCGATCGCTTTATATTTTCATGGGTTACAACTACAGCTAGTCAACTTTTTAAATTTAAAGATCATCTCTTTTTTGCAACTTCAAACTAAGATGGTGCAATTAATTCAACAATTAAAAAATTTCAATCATTTTTTGACTATTTTTACTATATTATTATTTCCTAATAATATTTTTTATAGAAAAGTTCAATTTAAATATTTAACCAAAAATCAAAATAAACAGCCATACAACAATATATACTTACCCTTTTTCTATTTAGAAAAAGTAAAAAGAGTTGGAGAAAAATATTTTCTTAAAGTAATATTGTGGGAAGATTTGTCAATACTATTTTTTGCTTTTGGTTGGCAAACTTCAGATTCTTTTATTACTTTAATTTGTCTAGTTTTACTACTTAGTTCTTTCTGGTGTATTTATGAATATGGTTACTATGAAAACGATCTAGTTGCCGAAAAGTATGAAGCAGAACCCAAATTATCAGAAAATTATTACAAGGCAAAATTTACTATCACCTGGTGGCAACCTTGGATCTGGGCAATAATTTTGAGTATTTTTAGTGCGATTATTTTATCATTTAGTCAAATATATTTTAATCACGAAAACCTGAATCAACTGGTTTTTAATCATAAATTAAGCAATTTAGTATTATTTTACTCTAGTTACTGGTTAGGATTCTTACTAATATCAAGGTTGTGTTTTTGGATTTATAACTATGTAAATAAAAAAACTAGAATCTGGTTATACATAGTATTACAAGTTTGTCGTTATTGCGGATTTTTAATTATTTTGCCGACAAATCTTATCGGAATCAGTCTTTTATTTGGGCATATATTATCTCGTACTATAGGTTACATAGTATATCGATATTCAGGAGGAGTGAAAAGTAGTTGGCCCAAAAATTTACCTGAACAATTTTTACGTTTGGTACTCTTTATCTGCTTGCTATTCGGTATAACTTTAACAACTAAAGATTTTTCATTAGTAACTAATTGGCAAACTTTGATAATTTCTGTGTGGTGTTTATTTAAAGCTAGAAAACAAATCAAAGAAATCGTAATTAATATTAAGCCGATCTGGCAAGATAGTTCTAATAATCTATCTTTGCCCCGAAAGTAATAGATGAAGCGAATATTCGGCGTGTAAAAGCGGAGAAACTCTTAAAAATTCGCAAATTAAGCTACTGATTAAAATTATGAATATTTTTGTAGATGAGAGAAAATCAGCTTGCGATTATCCTATCTCTATAGCCAAAACTTTAGCAGCCATTGAAACAGCCACAGAAGATATCCCGATTATTGTTGATTTTGATGAAACTTTGTTGCTGCGAAATTCTACAGCAGAGTATCTAAAAAATTTACAGCCTTATCTTTTGGGCGCATTAATTTTAAAATTGCTCAATTATCTCAAACCGTGGAATTGGCTACCATTTCCTTTTAGAGGGACAATCTCGCAAGATTGGTTACAGGTAATAATCACTACTCTCTTGCTTCCTTGGAATCTATGGCTCTGGCAAAATAAGGCTAAACAACTAGCTGATAACTATCGCAATATTCAACTAGTTGCTGCCTTAAATAAAAAAAGTTCTAATTCGATAATAATCGCAACTTTGGGGTTTAAATTTATTGTCCGTCCGATTATGCAAGACATACTACTCAAGGGAGATTTTAGGGAAGCTAGATTAATCAGCGATCGCCTGATTGCCTGTCGCTTTTGGCAAGGAGCAAGCGATCGCCAATTGGGAAAGCTCCCAATGGTGCTAAAAGTTTTAGATGCAGCAGCAGTTAGCCGTGCTATTGTCATTACTGATTCAGAAACCGATCGAGATTTATTATTACAAGTAGCGACTCCCTGTTTAGTAGTTTGGACAAAAACTCAAGCTACTTAGCTCAACATACCAAAACCCTCTCATGCTTGATTTAGCCAAATTAGCGGGACAAATCCCAGGAATTAGTCAACACCTCCGTCAAGAAGCAGTAGCTTCACGACAGCGCTTAGAACAAGCTCAAAGCTTACTCGCTGAGGCTCAAGCTAGACAAGAAGAGTTCGTCGCAGTACAAGCAACCTGGCGCGATCGCCTAATCTTTGCTGCTGCTGTTCCTGTTGAACCCCTGGATACTTATAGGGCAATTGAGTCTCCTCCCTACAGTCATAGTGTTTTTGCGACAGATGGTTCGCAAATTTCTCCTTCTCACCATGAAATAGCCTATTGTTATCTGATTAATGTCGGTCGGATTATGTTGCACTATGGGCAAAGCTTACATCCGCTTTTAGATAGTTTGCCAGAAGTATTTTACAAAACTGAAGACCTTTATATTGCTAAACAGTGGGGTATTCGCTTAGAGGAATGGATGGGTTATCGGCGTAATGTCTCAGAAGCGCAGATGTTAGCTGAAATTGCTTGTCGTTGGGTGCTACCCCCTGGCGGACATCAAGATATCCCCAATTTGGCAATGGTAGATGGTTCGCTAATTTACTGGTTTTTAGATGGATTACCCTTAGAAGCTAGAGACAAAATTTTACTGCCGATTTTAGAAGCCTGGGACAATTTAAGAACAACCAAAATTCCTTTAATGGGTTATGTGAGTGCGTCTCGGAGTACTGAAGCATTGAATTTTTTTCGCTTTCTAGCTTGTCCTCACGATCAGCCTAATTGTGTAATTCACTGTGGAGATTTAGCTGATAATTATCCCTGCCAAAAAATTACGCCGCTGCGAGATGCGACTTTTTGGGGTAGTCAACTCGCACCAGGACAAAGAAGTCCCTTATATCGTAGCTCTTTAAGGATTCTTGACCTTTATGATGAAACCCAAAGAGTCTATTTTTGTTACGTTAATGTTGGTTCGGAAATAGCTCGTGTAGAAGTACCTGCTTGGGTAGCTGAAGATACTCAACTTTTTGCCCAATCTCTTAGCATTATGTTGGCACAAGTACACAAAGGCTATGGTTATCCTGTGGCTTTAGCAGAAGCCCATAATCAAGCAGTAGTCCGAGGTAGCGATCGCGCGCGCTTTTTTGCCCTTCTCGAACAACAATTAATTCGTACAGGACTAAGAAATGTTGGTACTTCTTACAAGGAAGCCCGTAAAAGAGGCAGTATTGCTTAAGCTAATTCTTCAAGGCAAAATTAACTTTAAATCCCAACTAGTCACAATCTCCGCTAATTTATCTTGTTCTCTTACCTCCTGAATGTAGGGCAAAACTCCTAAAATGGGCGTTTGAGTCAGAGACTCAAGCAAATTAATTGGAGCGAGGTGTTCTAGTGCCACTGGATCGTTGTCAGGAGCAGTATTATTCAAAATAATCCCCCGAAGATTAATCTTGAGACTGCGGGCTAAAGCGACATTAGCTACCGCTTGAGCGATCGCACCTAGTTTAATTGGTACAACTAAAACTGTCGGTAAACCCCACTCAGCAGCCAAATCACCCACTACTAACTCATTAGTTACAGGCGAACCCAAACCCCCCAAAGCTTCTACTAAAACAAAATCTTGTTTTTGTCCCAAAACGATCAGAGAATTCTTGACTATTGCTAAATCAATCTCTTTTCCTGCCAACTCCGCAGCAATAGGTGGTGCTAAAGGAGCAGCAAAACTCAAAGGTGTGACAATCTCGACCCAATCAAGATTACCAAATAACTGCTGATATAATTCGCGATCGCCTATACCTGTCTGCATTAGCTTGAGTAAACCTAAACTCAGAGCGGATCGATATTTTTGCCAGTAAGCGACTAAAGCAACAGTGACAAAAGTTTTTCCTACATCTGTATCTGTCCCCGTAATCAATAAACTATTCATTATTTAATGATTTCTATATTTGTTAGTTAAATTACTTTAGATTAATTTGACTAACAATCTGATCAAAGCTTTATAATATTGAGTTGGATATTAAAAATATTGAGAAAATCAACCAAAATTATTATCAAAAATTTTAAGTTTGTTCCTCAGACTAATGGCTTAATATTTTAGGCTCAATTTTTGGTTATTAATAGCTTAATTTTGTCAGAGAGACACCGTCTTCTCAAGACGGGGTCTCTCTGACTTCGTCAAAAATTACAGTTTATTAAAGTTTAAACGATCTAAACGGTAGCTTTTACTTAGTTAGGAATATCTACCGATGCTAAATTTTTTCAATAATTTACAATATATAATGTCTGTTCTTCGCAAAAATCACTAAAAAAACTGAGAATGTAGCAAATTAGCTTAAATTTCTGCTGCCATCCTTCAAACCACGAGCCTAAATTTAGTACTGGAAAGCAACTTATTAGGCTACCAGTAAAATCAAGCTCTAAATGATAATATTGCCCTGAATTGAGTTAAAAAACTTGTCGTGAGTCATACTACAATTTTACCGCTTCAGTCTGTAGCCCAACCTGGTGTCTTAACAGACTCTAATAGATTGCGTTTGTTTGCTGGTTCGGCAAATGTTCCCCTATCCCAAGAAGTAGCTCGTTATTTAGGAATGGATATAGGTCCAATGATCCGCAAACGATTTGCTGATGGAGAACTTTACGTTCAAATACAAGAGTCAATTCGTGGGGCTGATGTCTATTTATTACAGCCATGTTGCCGTCCTGTTAATGATAGCCTAATGGAATTAATGATTCTGATTGATGCTTGTCGGAGAGCTTCAGCCAGACAAATTACTGCGGTTATTCCTTATTATGGTTATGCTAGAGCGGATCGCAAAACAGCAGGAAGAGAATCTATTACAGCTAAACTTGTTGCCAACCTAATCGTGCAAGCAGGAGCAAGCCGAGTTTTAGCGATGGATTTACATTCGGCGCAAATTCAAGGCTACTTTGATATTCCCTTAGATCATGTCTATGGCTCTCCTGTGATTCTCGATTATCTAGCCAGTAAACAGCTTCCTGATTTAGTAGTTGTCTCTCCTGATGTTGGTGGAGTCGCCAGAGCTAGAGCTTTTGCCAAAAAGCTAGATGATGCACCTCTAGCAATTATCGATAAAAGGCGTCAGGCTCATAATGTTGCCGAAGTGATGAACGTTATTGGGGATGTAAAAGGCAAAACCGCTGTTTTAGTAGATGACATGATTGATACAGCAGGAACACTCTTAGAAGGAGCTAGACTCCTTAGAGAAGAAGGAGCTAGACAAATTTATGCCTGTGCCACTCATGCTGTCTTTTCCGAACCTGCGGTATCTCGTTTGTCGAGTGGGATGTTTGAGGAAGTTATTGTAACGAACACCATTCCGATTCCTGCCTCTAAGCAATTTTCGCAACTGACAGTGTTATCTGTAGCCAATCTATTAGGTGAAGCGATCTGGCGCATTCACGAAGACAGTTCTGTCAGTAGTATGTTTCGCTAAATACCAAAACTTAGACGTTCTAGTAGAACGTTTTTTTTTAGCTTACTTCGATCAAAGCATACGGCAGGTTGCCCTTGCCCAATATTGGTCGCTAATTCTCCTGATACAAAGGGTCTGGATCGAGAGAGCCTAAACGGTCAATAGGCCAAAAACGCACGACCGCTCTTCCGATTAAGTTGTCACGGGGAACAAAACCCCAGTAGTGGGAATCATAACTATTATTGCGGTTATCTCCTAACACCAGATATTGGTTTGAAGGTACAGTTACAGGACCATAGGTATATTCTGGAGCTTCCTCGATGTATTTTTCTCTTAAAGCCTGACCATTGACATAGACTGTTCCCCCTCTCACTGCTACTGTTTCCCCAGGAAGACCAATCACTCTTTTAATAAAAGCATCGCGGAAATTTTGCTCTTTAAGTGCCTCAGTTGGCGAAAAAACTACAACATCACCTCTTTGAGGAGCTTTAAAACGATAACTAACTTTTTCGATAATGAGACGATCATTAATTTCTAAAGTAGGTTCCATCGATGAAGAAGGAATATAGCGAGCCTCTGCTACTAAAGTTCTAATCCCAATTGCAAGCACAAAAGCCGTTGCTAAAGTTTTGGCAATTTCGATAACGGGATTTTCTTCATCAGGAGTTTTAATTTTTTTGATCGCTGAATTTTCTTCCATTTTGGTCATAAGCAAATGTCCTCCAATACTACATTATTGATTAATCAAGCTCATATTCTCTTCCCTGATGGCAATTGATCATTAGGGAAGGTGCGGAATTGAAGGGAATAAAATTACCCAAATTGCTGCTGAGATTGTTCCGACAGAAACCGATGAAATAATTGACGCAACTGGCTTAACTTTGTTGCCCAAAGTCATCGATCCTCAAGTTCATTTCCGTGAACTAGGATTAGAACATAAAGAAGATTTGTTTACTGCTAGTCTAGCCTGTGCTAGAGGTGGGTCATTTCCTTTTTAGAAATGTCCAATACTAAGCCGTTAACTACTACTCAGGCTGCTTTAGATGACAAACTGCAACGAGCAGCTAGCAAGTGCTTAGTTAATTATGGCTTTTTTATGGGGGCAACGGCAGAAAATTTAGCCGATTTACGTACGGCAAACCCCGCTTGTAGCATTAAACTTTTTGTGGGTTCGTCTCATGGTGCTTGATTAGTCAGTCTCAAAAGTAT
>DAXETX010000308.1:0-11360 GCA_051155735.1 Xenococcaceae cyanobacterium | reverse complement strand
GCGCCAAACGCAGGATCGTAACCTACTTCTACAATATAATCGATCGCGGATTCTGAGAGTTGAATCGCAATTTTTTGTTCTGCAAGTAACTGTTCAATTCTCTTGATTTGAATTCTGACAATATCGCGTAATTGTTCGCGTTTTAAAGAATGGAAAATAATTAGGTCGTCAATACGATTGACAAATTCAGGACGAAAATGCTTTCTCAGAGCTTGATTGACTCTTTTTTCGACTTCTGCATAATTAGTATCATCATCACCCGATATATTGAGGATATATTCACTACCGACATTACTAGTCATAACAATGATTGTGTTGCGAAAATCAACCATGCGCCCTTGAGAATCGGTAATTCTGCCATCGTCTAAGACTTGAAGCAAAATATTAAACACATCTTTGTGGGCTTTTTCTACTTCGTCTAACAGCACCACCGAATAAGGACGACGGCGGATAGCTTCTGAGAGTTGACCCCCTTCTTCATAACCGACATATCCAGGAGGCGCACCAACCAATCTGGATACGGCGTGCTTCTCCATGTATTCCGACATATCAATCCGTACCATGGCATCTTCACTGTCAAACAGAAAAGCTGCTAAGGCTCTAGCCAGTTCGGTTTTACCTACTCCTGTAGGACCCATAAACATAAATGAACCAATAGGTCGTCCTGGGTCTTTCATCCCCGCCCTGGCGCGACGAATTGCAGCAGCTACTACGGCGACAGCTTCTTCTTGTCCGATAACTCTTTGATGTAGATGTCCTTCTAGTTGCAGTAGTTTTTGTTTTTCCGACTCTAAAAGACGACTGATCGGTACTCCTGTCCAGTTAGCAACTATTTCAGCGATATCAGATTCGGTGACTTGTTCTCGCAGTAGAGCAGTTTCTTGGGCTTGAACTTCTAATAACTTGGCTTCTTTGGCTTCTAAATCTCGTTGTAAAACTTCTAATTTGCCATATTTTAGCTGGGCTGCTTTATTGAGATCGTAGGCTCTTTCCGCTTGCTCTACTTGTAAGCGTAATTTTTCTTCTTCTTCTTTAAGAGCATTAATTTCATCGAGTAAATCTTTTTCCGATGTCCATTGGGAAGCTAGTTCGGTTTGCTTATCTTCTAGTTCTTTAATTTCAGCCTTAATCCGTTCGAGTCTTTCGCGAGAAGCAGGGTCTAAAACGACAATTCCAGGACGTTGACTTTGATTTTCGCCTTCTAGAGACAGCTTTTCCATTTGTAGCTGCATTACTCTACGGTCGATCACTTCTAATTCTACAGGTTTAGAAGTAATTTCCATTTTCAGTTTCGCTGCTGCTTCATCGACTAAGTCGATCGCTTTATCGGGTAAAAATCTATCGGTAATATAGCGGTGGGAGAGATTGGCTGCTGCGACTAAAGCCGAATCGGTAATTTTAACGCCGTGGTGGACTTCGTATCTTTCTTTGAGTCCCCGTAAAATTGAAATAGTATCTTCAACACTGGGTTGCTTGACATATACTTGTTGAAAACGTCTTTCGAGTGCTGGGTCTTTTTCGATATGCTTGCGATATTCATCAAGGGTAGTTGCACCAATACAGCGCAATTCACCACGGGCTAACATCGGTTTGAGGAGGTTTCCCGCATCCATTGCTCCTCCGCCTTCTCTCGCCCCAGCACCAACAACAGTGTGTACTTCATCAATAAATAAAACTATTTGTCCACCTGATTCAGTTACTTCTTTGAGGACGTTACGCATTCTATCTTCAAATTCTCCGCGATATTTCGCTCCTGCGATGAGACTTCCCATATCGAGAGAAATTAATTGCCGATTTTTGAGGGATTCAGGTACATCCCCATTAACAATGCGTTGGGCTAATCCTTCGGCGATCGCGGTTTTTCCAACCCCAGGTTCACCGATTAATACAGGATTATTCTTAGAACGGCGCGAAAGTACTTGAATTACTCGTCTTATCTCCTCATCTCTACCAATTACGGGATCTAGCTTGCCTGCTTTAGCTTCTTCGGTTAAATCTCTTCCGTATTTTTCTAAAGCTTGATATTGTTCTTCTTGATTTTGTTCGGTAACTTTTTGTGTACCTCGAATTGACTTGATAATTGTTTCTAAATCTTGAGGTTCGACATTAAACCCTCGAAGAGTTCGTTTACCAATCCGCCCGTCTTCGGCAAAAGCCAGTAAAATATGTCCAACAGAGATATATTTATCATCCCAACTAGTACGGGAAGCTTCAGCTCGATCTAGCATTCTGTCGAGAGCTTGACCTAAATAAAGCTGTGAACCACCTATTTTTGGTTGTCGATGGGTAAAAGCTTCGATTTGCTGCTTGAAACGCGGAACCTCGATATTAGCTTTAGTGAGTATTGTCTCCGCTAAACCTTCTTGCTCTAATAAAGCGAGAATAACGTGTTCTACTTCTAAATTTTGGTTTTGAAACTGTTTTGCGATCTCTTGTGATTTAACGATCCCTTCCCATGCTTGTTCGGTAAATTTACTAGAATCAGTAGGCTGCATACTAAAAGTTACTATAAATTGTTTCTTATAAAATCAATTGTAGTGGTAAGTATAGCAAGGTTGTAAATCATCGATCATATATCATCAAACATTTTGGTTAGTGGTTAGTTGTAGATGGGCAAGATAAAGCTTTTGCCTCTTGTTAGGAGTAGTAGCGTCAAAATTAGGTTTTTTTATCCTGTCTGAGGTTAATTTATTTTAAAAACCACTCATAACCTTTTTTCAGTTGCTGTTTAGCATTATGTTCAACAATGCTACCATGAGCCATAATCACTCTTTGGAAATCCCAATTAAGTATTTTTTCTACTGCTATTTTAACTTTTTCTTGGTCTTCAATAACCAACTTTTCTAATAGTGATGGTCTAAGATTATCATAGCTTCCGATAACATTTGCGACTAATTGTGTTATCCAAGGAAAACTATAATCAAAGTTAAAGGCTGTGTCAGTTAAAATCAAAGTTTTACTTTCTTGATGATAAAAAACTATTTCGTTTCAAGTTGCAGCTTGCGGTAGCTCAAAAACTTGAAACCCTGCAAATAATATATATTCAATCTCAGAATCAAAATTAATTTTATCTTAAAAAAAAACCTGGTCGATTACTAGATTAGGTTGTTTGCTTTACATTTAATTTAGTTTTTAGCGCGACGCTTCGAGATCGCGCTTCGCGATCGCTTTGAAATCAAGCTTAACTTATTAAAAGGGTAATCAAAAAATTCGGTCAAAGCTAAATCTAAACTTAGGGTGTAAAATAAATACATTTAAAAAGACCCGATTTAATTGTGGTTAAATACGCTGAACTTAATTCCGCATTGGCTCTGGTCGAACCTAGTTCGCCTTCGCCATCTTAAATGTTTCTGTGGATTTTAGCCAAACTAACCATCCTGATTGAAGGATGTTGTAATGTAAAAGAAAAAAGTTTAAGAATGAATATAGGTTTACAGTATCCCATATTTGGCTCAGAAATTAGTTGTCCTCATTGTCGTCAGTCAATCTCGGCTTTGACCTTGACTGATACTTATCTTTGTCCCCGTCATGGTGCATTTGAAGCTGACCCCAAAACTGAGGAGTTAGTCCATTTACCATCGGGAAGACGCTGGCGACGTTGGGAAGGTAAGTGGTATCGTCAACATACCCATCCTGATGGCATTCGCTTTGAAATTCACGAAGCTTTAGACCGTTTATATACCGAAGGTTATCGCGCGACTAAAGTAATTATTGCCAGTCGCTACAAAGATTTGGTTAGTGCTTATTTAGAACGAAGTCACCCTTGGCGCGAAAGTCATGAGGTAAAAATTCCCAAGTTATATGGTTTGCCAGTATTTTTTAGTTCTGAGTCAGAAGCAGAACCTTGTTGGGAAGTAATTAACTTTTCTTTGGAAAAAGAGCCTGGTTCTCCCCGTCATTATCCTTATCGTTTTCTGTTTGAATAATGCATCATGCTTCGATTCGTACTGCCAATATTCATCAGGCGATCGCCTTTTATGAGGTATTAGGCTTTACT
Source organism: Xenococcaceae cyanobacterium (assembly GCA_051155735.1). GTDB lineage: Bacteria > Cyanobacteriota > Cyanobacteriia > Cyanobacteriales > Xenococcaceae > JASJCP01. The sequence continues at coordinate 7,363 of DAXETX010000308.1, read as the reverse complement.
GTTAGCGAAAGATTTACTACCGGATATACTCTAGCTTGTTGGCTGGAAGGATTAGGAGGCAGAATTGAATTGATCCAAATTCCTGAACCTAAACCTGCCCCTGACGCTTTTAATGATGAGCATTATGTCGGATATTATCATTTGTCGTTTGACTTGAGTGGGGTAACTGACAGTTTGCCTGATTGGTTGGAAAATTTAAAAGCCAAGTTAGAATCCGTACAACCGCTTCAAGTTTTGTTAGCACCTACCCAGCAACTGATCGGCGATCGCGTTTATGAAGTGACTTTTATTGCCGACTGTGACGGTTTGCCTCTCGAATTTATCCGACTTTTCCCTGCTGTGGAATAGTGTTAATCGATGATCTAAATTAAATTACCAATCTTCTTCGACTACCGCTTCTAATTCTGTCTCTTCTTCCCAAGTATCTTTCAGGGGTTGCACGACTTTAGCAATAGCATCTTTGACAAAAGCTTTGACAAATTCATCTTTGCGGGTGAGTTGAAACTGTTGTTGTACTACTTCTGTCATACCACCATCACCCCAGTTGCGATCGCGTCGAAAATACTCAATAAAACTTTTACCAGCAATGCGAGTCAGGTAAGCTGCAGAGACGGCTTGAAGGGCTTTACCGACAATATAAGTCGCAAAGTGAAACTGTAAGGCTCTAGCCAGCAAATCCACTGCACCTTTAACCACGCCTAAACTGACGAGAGTTTTACCCAAAGATAAGGCTAATTCTTTGCCTCTTTCACTATCGATTTCGCAATTATAAATTCGTCCAATTTCGACAACCATTTGGGCATTAACTGCTGCGGTGGCTAACATATCCACTACTGGTAAGGGGGTAACTGCTATTACTCCTGCACCGATCCACTGATAGCGATCAATAATCTTATCAGCTTGTCGGCGTCTTTGACGGTCGATAATTTTGCGGGCATCTTCCCCTAAACGGTGGGATTGTAATAAGATATTGTCGGCGATTAAATCTTCACCTTCAGCCCGTAATACTGCGACTAGTCTTTTAAGTAAAGGGATGATTTCAGGTTCGGGTTCAATAATCTCGCCACTACGTAACTGCACTGGTTGAGGATTAGCTGCAACAGCAATGACATCCGCAGGCGCAATAAATTCTCTAACTTTGGCTTTAAGTTGTTTGAGGATACTGTTTTTATCTTCTTCGGTGTAAAGATCGGTTTTATTAAAGACCAACAGCGATCGCTTGCCTAAAGTAGCTAAGTCATACAAAGGTTTATATTCTGACTGGCGCAGATCGTTATCGACGACAAACAAGAGTAAATCTGCTTCGGTGGCGAGGTGTCTGGCGATCTCTTCTCTTTCTGTTCCTGCGATACCAGCTTCTAGAATACCAGGAGTATCAGTAATCAGAATTTCTCTGGCAACTCCTTGCAGTTTTAAGCTGTAAGTTTCTCCTTCAGTGGTAGTTCCCATCGTCGGGTTAATTTTCCCCACGATTTCTCCTAAAAGACTATTTACTAAAGAAGTTTTGCCCGCCGAACCCGTACCAAAAACGACAACTCTAATTTCGCCTCTAGCTAATTCGGCTGCGATTTCTTGCGATCGCTTAAAAAAGGCTTCCCGCGCAATTTTATCCTGAATTTGGGCGACTTGCTGACCAATGGCTTTAAGATTTTGGGCTGCTGCTTGGGTTTTATCTTCGGGGACTCTAGCCTGAAAGGAACGTTTGCGAGATTTTTTACGAGAACCTTTGGCAGTATAAAAGTTAAAGTAATAAACAAATCCTGCAATAAACAGCCCAATCAGAATAATTAGCAGTAATAATAAGAAATTTGCTAAAAAAGGCGCAGTAAAGGCTACTTGAATATAAAGTCGATACAGTGAAGTGATCAACCAGATTGAGAGTCCTAAAATCAGACTCAAACCAAGAAACAGAATTAGCAGACGAAATAAAGACATTTCCTAAGAAATAGGTGATAGAGGACTAAGAATAGAGGATCTTTCAAAGGGATGATTTTTAGATTTGATGGTTTAGTTAAGCAGAAGCAGCAGGGGAAGCGGAGGAGTCAACGCGGATTCTCTAGCTTTAATTGTAGTCATGATTTTCGACATGATTAAAAACATACACTTGAGAGCGGGTAAGAAAAAAACAAAATGGTTAAACAATTTTGCCTAAAGATTTATATATTGTTATGATAACCAACAACGAATAACTTGAAGTTTTAATAAAAATTTAAAAAAAAATTGCATATTTATTTGTATTTATCAGCTAAATTTTTTAGTAAATTCAATTGATTTATATGAAACTTATTATCTCAATTTTGCTAGCAATCTGTAAAAAATTAGAATTTATTATCAATCCGCTAATTACTATTATGAGCCTTCCTTATATATTTTTATTTGGATTAGTAATGTGGAGCAAACTGCCGAAATTTAATATAGTTTTAAAAAAAATTAGATGGGAATTAAATGAATATCTAGACAGTGCGATTACTAAAGTATTCTCTGATTGGAATACCCGGGAACTTTCTCGTAAAGCTTCATATAATTTACTAAAATCTGTAGAGAAAAAAGATTTACAAGAAATCTTTGATTCTTGTTACCAAACACTGGGAAAATTAATTTATTACCAAACAAGTAGAGACTGTTTGGAAAGTGGTGGAGGATTATGGTCAACAAATATGGGGCTAATAAGTTTATGGAAACTGATAGTTAGCAAACCAGAACAAATTAAACACTGGAAAATTCTTGCCAACTATAAAACTGAAGTATTATTTGAAAAAGGTAGAGCCGAGCTAGAAACTCAGATTATTACAGAATATGGTTGTTATTCAATTAACAGCTTGAATATTGTTATTAATAAAAAACTCGAACAGCATTCTTTTAAGCTAGGTATTCCAGCCACCTTAGATGCATCAAAAAAAAATCTCCATAAACCGCAAATGTTTTTTGAGTTTAAATAATTTTTATATATTTCAAAAGTCTGATGATCTGAAGATATCCAGTTATTTTTAGTAATCATTAATAATTAACTACAAACCTATAAACTAACTATATCGGTAACTACTTTTTCTGTTTGTCCTTGTTGCCATTGAGCTACTATATTTAAATTACCTTCAAGAAACTGTTGACGACAACTACGACGTTGTATTTTACCGCTAGAAGTCTTAGGCAAACTACCAGGTTTAATTAAGGCGATCGCATATACTTCTACTTCATGTTCTTCTCCTACAGATTGACAAATAGCGGTAATAATTTCTGCTATATTAAGAGAGCGTAAATAATTTCTGGTTACTTCTTGAACAATAATTAATCTTTCCGCATTATCGCGATCGATAGAAAAGGCTGCGCCAGCATTTTTCTTGAAAGCAGGATGAGATTTTTGGACGGTATCTTCTACGTGCTGCGGATAACAATATCTGCCCCAAAAAATCATTACTTCTTTTAATCTTCCTGTAATAAATAATTCTTGATTAGCTAAAAATCCTAAATCTCCAGTTCGTAAATATTGGCTTTGCGAATTATCTTTTAAATCACCCACAAAAGTTGCTTTTGTTGCTTCTGGTTGCTGCCAATATCCTAGTCCAACACCTGATCCAGATACCCATATTTCTCCAATTTCAGTAGCTTTACATGGGGTTAAAGTTTCAGGATTAACGATAATTACTTGGGTATCTAACCAAGTTTTACCGCATCCGACTATCGCTTTACTATTACTATTTGCTGCTGCCACTTCAACAACCCGATTTTGGGCTAAAGCATTGCTATCTAAATACTTAATAACTGGTGGTTGTTCCGCTAATCCTCCTGTAATAAATAGTGTTGCTTCTGCCATACCATAGCAAGGATAAAAAGCCGACTGCTTAAAACCACAACTCGCAAAAAGATCGCAGAATCTATTGATAGTTTCGGCTCGGACGGTTTCTGCTCCCGAAAATGCTACTTTCCAGCTACTTAAATCTAGGTTGGCTAGCTTCTCAGGTGTCGCTTTTAAACATAACAAATCATAGGCAAAATTCGGTCCACCACTAGTAGTAGCTTGATAGCGATCAATTGCTTTTAACCACTCAAAAGGTTGCTGCGCTACATATACAGGAGACATTAAAATACTAGGTGTCCCTAAATAAAGAGGTTGTAAAACATTGCCAATTAATCCCATATCGTGAAACATCGGCAACCAGCCAACAACTATTGCCGACTCATCATGAGCAAAACTTTGACGGATCGTTGCTTCATTGTGCAGAATGTTACCATGAGTTACCATCACCCCTTTAGGTGTTCCTGTCGAGCCAGAAGTATATTGCAAGAAAGCAATCGTATCCGCAGTTATTTTTGGTTCTTTCCAGTCTCGAACTAAAGCTAAATCGATTGTATCTGTAGCTACGTGGGGAAAGTAAGAGATTTTGGGGTTTATATCAGTATTTTTTGCTAATTCATCTTTAAAAACTGTCAAAAACTCTGTATTGGTTAATAAAACCGTTGCTCCTGATAGCTTAACTCGTTCTGCTAATTCTAGAAGCGCCTTGCCACGACGGGGCGGATTTTTAGTAACTGCAATTACCCCAGCATAAAGACATCCCATAAAAGCTGCGATAAATTCTAACCCTGCATGATAAGGATAAACTAGCAAAGCTCTCTCACCAGGTTGTACGAGCAATTGTAACTGAGTAGCGATCGCTTTTGCTTGACAGTCTAATTCTTGATAAGTCAGACTTCCTGTTTCTGTGGTGCTATTTTGCAAAAATCGATAAGCAATGGCTTGGGGTTGGGCGATCGCTCTATATTGCAGTAGCGCTACTAAATGGGAAAATTTATTCATTATCAAAAAAAAATCTAGAATCTGGAACTTATATTAGCGAAAATCATTCCAAATAAGGAGCAACTTACTTTAGTACTACTAAAGTCCCACTTATAGATCGAGTTTCTTAATTCAACAAAAATTAGTTATTGTTTACTGTAAATTATGTTTTCTGGTTATTTTACTTCTGATAAATTTCATCATTTTTGTACTCGCGTGCTTAATCTTAGTGTTTTGGCGACTCTAGGAATTATGGTAGGAATTGTTCCCCAGTTTTCCCGCAAAAATTATCACCTAGCTTTTGAATATTCTGCCTTAGCTAATGAATATACTCAAGAGGAAATAATTAACTATGCTAGGGCTGGGTTACAAATCGAAATGCTCAGAAGAAGAACTTACCAAGATATTAAGCAAGAAACTAATCAAAGACCTCCTAATATTGTTTGTAATCGACCCGAAACTATAGAAGGACTACCGCAAAATATTCGTAATATCGCTAATAGTTACTGTCAAGAAACTATTAATATTATTCGTGATAATAATTTATCTGTCCAACGTTTTAATGAACTAAAGATGAATTATGATAGCGGAGGACAATTTCATCAACAAGTACAACAAATGTTAATTGATTTTCAAAATCAGCAATAATAGTAATTTAGATATAGCAGTTAGTTTAATTTTAATTCTTAAACATAATTAATTGCCGTTAACTTTTTTTTCTGACCGAATAAAGCAATAGTAGCAATAAAATTAGTTCGAGGCATAAAATTATAAAGCGTCCAATCACTAGCAGAATACTGATTATTTTTAATCAAAGATAAAAAGATATTTTCTGGTTGCTCTAAATTAATTTCTGTAGTTTCTAATCCCCCAGCTAAACCCGCTCCTGTAGCTTTAAGATAAGCTTCTTTGGCTGTCCATAATTGATAAAATCTCAGTTTTTGCTGCTCTTGAGGGCAAGTAGTAATGAAGTTTAATTCCCTGGGAGCAAAAAAGCGTTGGGCGATGTTTTGATAATCAAGATTATCCCGTAAATATTCTAAATCTATGCCAATTTTTTGCTGATAATTAAAACTATACAAAACTAAATTTTGTGAATGAGAAAGATTAAATTCTAAACTAGCCTGACTGAAATCAGATGCTAGTTGCGGTTTACCGCGAGAATTATAAGTAAAACTAATGCGATCGCCTGGAGTTTGGCAATAAAACCCTAATAATTGTCTGAGAATACCTCTAGCAGCAATAAAACGACAGCGGTGCTGCGAAAAGTGAAAGCGATTAGCTCTTGCGGTTTCGTCTTCTGACAAGCTACTTGCTAGCTGTTTTAACTGTTGAGGCGGAAGATTCAGATTAGCGCGCCACAGGTGAATTTCATCATGAAGTAAAACCAAATTAGTCGCAGGATTTTGCCAATTGAGCGATCGCATTATGATAAAAAGCCAAAATGTTCTAATCCTTCTAAAATTCCTCCTGCGCAAACTGCTTGCGCCAGATACAAAGAGTCATGATGATTTTCTTGATACCACTGTCGCAACTCTAAATCCGCATTGCCGACAATAACGCCTTTGGTTGCTCCTGCTAATAAAGTCTTGTCTTGGAGACAATCACCACAAGCGATAGTAAATTCGGGTGAAATTTGCCATTTTTGGCTTAAAAAACCTACAGCTAGACCTAGATCAGCATTTTTGGGTAAAATTTCCAAATCCTGCCCTGCCAGATAGACTAAATTTACCTCAAAACCTTGTTCGCTCAAATCAGCTTTAAGCAGCGGTAAAATTCTTTTAACTTCCCATTGGGCTAAATAATAACTGACTTTAAACGGATTTTGTTCCGACTCTGGTTGCATTTGTAGCTCCGAATACTTCTCGGCGATCGCTACTATCTGCTTTCGTTCCCAATCTTGAGCCAAAATTTTTGACCATTCTAGACTAGGACTACTATCTTGAAATGAAAAATAAATTTCTGTTCCCAAGGAAACAATTAGAGCATCAGGTAATACTAGATGTTTGACTTTGGCTAATTGCCGACAAATAGAGAGAGTTCTTCCTGTAACATAGACTATCTTGCTTCCATACTGCTGGCGATGCTGAATCAGCTTTTGATTGAGAATCTCTAAAGCCTCATCATCTCCTACCAGAGTATTATCTAGATCGGTTGCCAATAAAAATGGAGTCACTTGGTTTAACTCTTATTTCCCCTTGAAACATCATCACAGTTGTACACTAAGTTAGCTAGATTCTGGGATGATAATACTTTGTTCACTAATGTAACAACATCATTCACTTACGTCTAATATAATTTCCAAAATCTACTTAAAATAACGCTTAAAGTAACCAGGAATTAAGAAATATAAACTCAATGAATTATCGTTGATTATCTAAATTTAAAAGTAAGAAACAGGTAATAACCAAAAGATAAATTACGCTTACTTCATCTTAACTTTATCCAAAATCATCAAAAGTGTATCAATTCCAAAGATATTAAGAGCAATGCTTTGCTGAAAGTCCTTTATGTGATATCAGTAGTTCATTCAAGTTTGAGTACTTTTACGAAAAATAATCAGCAATATTCCTTAATTGGTAGTGTTGA
>DAXETX010000307.1:0-15510 GCA_051155735.1 Xenococcaceae cyanobacterium | reverse complement strand
TACAATAAAACTTTGGCGGTTGCCTGTTTACTCTTTAGAGTCGCGATTATCATTAGTTATTACTTTGTTGGGTGTTAGCTATTGGCAAAGAAAACGCCTATTAAACTGGATTGACAATTAATACTTAAAAATATTTGAGGGCGTTAATATTATCACTAGCAGCATAACTACTAGTTTCAGTAAAAGCGACTTGAGTAGTAAGATTATTGGCTGCACCTAAGCTAACATCTAAACCACTAATTGTATCGCTGAAAGTTAATCCTAGAGGACTATCGGTTAATTGATTGGCTTGAATGGTTTGAACAATCTCCCCATCTAGTAAAATATCTATTTTGTCGATATCGTTAGAATAGTACTAAATAAGTACACAGGTAAAATGAATTATCTAAAAGTAGATTAGTATTGAATTAAAGTCATATTTCAACTACTAGATAATGCCAGTAACGCCCCAACAACTGATGAAATGGAAGCAGCAAGAGAGAGCGATTATTGCCCTTACTGCTTGGGATTATAGTTTTGCTCAGGTCTTAGATGAAGCGGGAGTGGATATTATTTTAGTAGGCGACTCTTTAGCGATGGTAGCATTGGGTCACACGACGACTTTACCTGTAACCATCGATCAGATGATTCATCATGCAGATGCGGTAAGTCGCGGTGTCAAAAGGGCTTTAGTCGTATGCGATCTACCTTTTTTGAGTTACCAAGAAAGCTTAACTAAAGCGATTCATTCTGCTGGTAGAGTGCTTAAAGAAACTCAAGCAGGTGCAGTTAAAATTGAAGGGGGATACCCCAGAATTATTGAGATTGTGGCAGAATTAACTACTATGGGTATTCCTGTAATGGGTCATGTCGGCTTAACTCCTCAATCAGTCAGACTTTTGGGCTACAAACAGCAGGGAAAAACTATCGACGAAGCAGATCGGATCATTGATGAAGCGATCGCCTTATCCCAAGCAGGAGTGTTTGCGATTATCTTAGAACATATTCCTAGTGAGTTGGCTGCGACAATTACAGCTAGGCTGCCAATTCCCACTATTGGTATCGGTGCAGGGGCTAAATGTGATGGACAAATTTTGGTTACTGCCGATCTTTTGGGACTATCGGAAAAAGTGCCACCTTTTGCCAAATCTTATGTCAATCTGCGTCAAATTGTCAAAGATGCGGTTGAAGAGTTTGCTAACGAAGTGCTAAATTATCAATTTCCCCAGGATTAACTTGCTCTATGACTGTAGTTATTGCTACCTTTTACAAATTTGTTGCTTTACCTGATTGTGCTGAAATTAAACAACCTTTATTAGAATATTGTCTCGCTCAAGATATTAGAGGGACGATTTTACTGGCACCAGAGGGGATTAATGGTACGATAGCAGGCGATCGCGCTCAAGTTGAGTCAGTGCTGGCTTGGTTACGCAATGACTCGCGTTTGGCAGATTTAACCAATAAAGAATCTCATGCTGATTCTTTTCCTTTTGGCAAAATGAAGGTGAGGCTAAAAAAAGAAATAGTAACTCTCGGTATGCCAGAAGTCGATCCTAGTCAACGAGTAGGAAAATATCTAACGCCTCAAGAATGGAATGAAGTTATTAGCAATCCAGAAGTAGTGGTAATTGATACTCGTAATGATTATGAAGTAAGCATTGGCACATTTAAAAGCGCAAAAAACCCGAAAACCGATTCTTTTCGCCAATTTCCTGAATATGTCACTCAAAATCTCGATCCTAAACAACACCCGAAAGTTGCCATGTTTTGCACTGGGGGTATTCGTTGTGAAAAAGCTTCATCTTATATGTTGGCTCAAGGATTTAAGGAAGTTTATCATCTTCAAGGTGGTATTTTAAAATATCTTGCGGAAGTACCTGCTGATGCTAGTCTTTGGGAAGGAGAATGTTTTGTCTTTGATGAGAGAGTAACGGTTAAACCAGGACTGGAATTAGGCAGCTATGATTTATGCTATGCTTGCGGTCATCCAATTTCTGAAGCTGATAAAACCTCTCCTTATTATGAGCCTATTATTTCTTGCCCTCACTGCTATAATCGGTTAACTCCTGACAAAAAAGTTCGTCAGCAGGAAAAACAACGGCAAAGAAACCAATTAGAGCCTTAAATCTTTAAAATTTAGCAATCATGATGAGTGAAATTCGTTCCCAAACAGAAATAAGAGTTTTTGGGATTAGAAGGAGTGGCAACCACGCTATTATTTCTTGGATCATAGACAATTATCCTGGCAAAGTAGTATTTATTAATAATATTAATTTTCAAGATACGATTGATTTTCCGATTCACCCCTTTAATATTGGTTGGAAACGTCCCTTTGTCGATCATATGGTTATTAAAGGACTACCATATTGGCGATGTAAAAAAAACTTGGGACGCAAAAAAAAACTTATTAGTTTAATCAAATATATTTTTGCTATACCAGAAAGATTTACTTTAATGTCTAGAGATAAATTTATCGATTTAGAATATCCCAGGCAAGTCAAAAAAGATCTTTTAATGTACAGTTTTGAAGATATTTCCGCTAATGATTCTAGATTGATTTTATTCGATCAAAATCAGCCTAAGTATATTGGAAATAGCCAAAAAAAGATTGACTTAATAATTTTAAGAGACCCTTGGAACTTATTTGCCAGTATGTTAAAAACCAATATGTTTGAGCGCAATGAACGAGATAAAATTAAATACATTAATCTTTTTAAGGATTATGCTAAAGATTTTATTGAAAATTTTAATAATGACAATTCACGAGTAGCTTGTGCTAACTATAATCGCTGGTTTTCTGAGCCAGAGTACAGAATAGATCTAGCCAAAAAGTTAGGATTTTCTACAAGCGAAAAACCTCATGAACGATTATCTAATAGGGGTGGAGGTAGCTCTTTTGATGGATTAAAATACAAGTCTAATGCTTCTTCAATGAAAGTTTTAGAAAGATGGAAAGTTTTTCAGGATGATCCATTTTATCAAGAAATCTTTACTGATTCAGAACTTGTAGAACTAGCCATTCAAGTTTTTGGCGACATACCTTCTCTTACAAAGAAGAAAGTAAAACCTATAGATTAAAAAGAGATTTAAACTAAATTTTAGACCACTCAAATCTTAACTTACATATATCAAGATGCTGTAGAAGTAACTATTTTTTTTGATTAATTTAAATAACAATGAAAACAACCTAAGAAGTTCATTAATATGACAGTTTTGATTTTGTATTTCTGACAACACAAGATAACTAAATTTCATGTCTAAAATAGCAAAATTATCAACCAACAAAATTTGTTTTGGTACATTGGCGTTAGGAGCAAACTATCGTGCTTTGGCAAAAGTTTTAGCTAAAGATCTAGAAAAATATGCGCCTGAAATTCCTTTTGTGGTTTTAACGGACAAACCTCAACAGTTTGACAATTATACTAATATTTTGGCATTTAAACATTGTCAGCGAAGTATTGGCTGCTATCATGACAAAAGATTTGTCATAGCTAAAGGTTTATCCTTATTTAATTCCTGCATTTTTATTGATGCTGATATGAGGATTTTAGCTCCTATTGAATCAACATTAGAGTGGCAACCAGGAATTACTGCCCATACAGTCTGGACTAATATATTAAAACACAATAAGAAAGAATTTGAAATTAAACTGCTTTCTCGAATGGCAGAGAAGTTAAATCTAAATTTAGCAGAAATAAATTTTGTTCATGAATGTCTTTTCGTGATAACTAAAGATTCGGGAAAAGAACAAGAATTTTTGCATCAATGGCATAAAATAGCCCCATATTTTGAGATAAATGGATTTTGTCGAGGTGAAGGTCATACCATTGGTTTAGCAGCAGCTAAAGCAGGATTAGATATTAAAAGAGATTCAATGGATTCAATTTCTTTTTTTAAAGATAAACTAGCAATCAATAAACTTAAAAAAGATAATTTTGCCTCAAATCAAATTTTAGAACTTCTTGAAATTCAAAAAAAATATGAATATCCTCAAAGAAAAATAATCAATAAAATTATAAATAAAATTAATAAAATCTTTATTTATACAAGGTGCTTACTATATTGGAAAATTGTAACTATTAGTAATTTTAAGTTTTATTATTTATAACAATTAGCAAAGTTGAGGAAAATAACGATAAAATTAAGTCAGGTAACAATATTGATTTATTCTTAATAGCTTTATGACTTCTGTAGTCGCAGTAGAAAAGAAAAAATTAGACCAACCACCATTAGAAATTCATTATCTTGGTGATCGCGTTTTACGTCAACCAGCAAAGCGGATTACTAAGGTCGATGATCGTCTGAGAAGCTTGATCAAAGATATGCTACAAACCATGTATAGTGCTGATGGTATTGGTTTAGCAGCACCCCAAGTAGGAGTCAATAAACAGCTTATTGTGATTGACTGTGAGCCAGATAATCCTGAAAATTTGCCTTTAGTGTTAATCAATCCAAAAATTATCCGCTTTAGCAGTCAAACTTGTGATGCTGATGAAGGCTGTCTGAGTATTCCTGGGATTTATTTGGCGGTAAATCGTCCAGAAGCGATAGAAGTTGCTTTTAAAGATGAACAGGGTAAACCCCGTAAAATTCAAGCTTCAGGCTTACTAGCGAGAGTTATTCAACACGAAATGGATCATCTCAACGGTGTAATGTTTGTAGATCGGGTAGAAAACGAAATTGCCCTAACTGAAGAATTACAGAAAAAAGGTTTTGCCGTCAACGCAGTTAAGCCAGTTAGATAGATAATAAAGATTATCTAACAAAATTTAAGAGGAGAGTTTAATAATGACCCCGATCACCGCCAAAAGCGGTATTTTACTGGCTCTGTGCTGTATTAGTGCGATCGCAGGAGTTGGTTCAATATTTGAACTAGCTTCTGGACAACCAGAACTTGGTAGCTTAACCACAGGAATTATTTTAGCTAGTAGTGTGCCTCTAACTGGAGTACTATTTTGGGCAGCGGTACAAGACACCAAAGCTAATCAACAAAGGTAGTTTTTGGGTAATTGATTAATAATTTTTAAGCTAACTTACTTAAAATTAAACCCACTTCAATGTGATGGAGTGGGTTTTAAATGTTTTAGGTTATTTTTTCGGCGAAAGCAACATCATCATATTGCGCCCCTCGCGTTTGGGATATTGTTGCACTTCGGCAAAATCTTCCAAATCTGCTGCCATTTTTCTGAGTAGTTCTTCAGCTAGATTAGCGTGCTGAATCTCCCTACCGCGAAAACTTACAGTTGCTTTAACCTTATCTCCTGATTTGAGAAACCGTTGCGCATTTTTGACGCGCACATTGTAATCATGTTCTTCAATTTTGTAACGCATCTTTACTTCTTTTACATCAGCATTATGCTGCTTTTTCTTGGCTTCTTTGAGTTTTTTATCTTGCTCGTATTTATATTTCCCATAGTCCATGATCTTGCACACAGGTGGATCGGCTGTTTCACTAATCAGGACTAAATCTAAGTTTTTTTCTTGAGCCAAGACAATAGCTTCTTTAGGAGTAATAATTCCGACTTGTCCACCGTCATTATCAATTACCCTAATTTTAGGAAACCGAATCTGTTCGTTAGTTTTGGTTAGATCGCGATTACTATTGTTGCGTCTTTTATCTCTCACAGGCGTATATTTTTTGAGTCTATAGAACGGATAAAGAGGAGGTTTTTGTTGTTAACTTATTTACCATTGTACCTATCTTCTCTTTAATGAATCATTAATTTAGTTTGAGCTTCTCATTTAGCTTGCTTTTAATTTCTCTAATAAGATAGCTGAGTATATAATTAATCTGGAGTGACTAATACTCTGCCACGTCCGTCAATAGCGTGATTTTATTAGCTTGGGAAATCCCAGCAGCAACTTCGTAAATATTTTTTAAGCTCAATATTTTGCAACCAGATCAACCTTGGCAACAGCGCATTGGTAATCAAAGAGAATGGATTTGGCGAGGCTGGCAAATTCGTTATGCTTATATTAGAAGCACTAACCAAGATCGTAAATCCCATCCGCCTCTGATTTTACTGCATGGCTTTGGTGCTTCAATCGAACATTGGCGCAACAATATCCCTGTTTTAAGAAAAGACCATACAGTATATGCCTTAGATTTGTTGGGGTTCGGTGCTTCACGCAAAGCTGATACTAGTTACACTGTGACTCTTTGGATAGAACAAATTAGAGATTTTTGGCAAACCCTAATTAATGAACCAGTAATCTTAGTTGGTAATTCTATTGGTTCTTTAGTTTGTCTAACAGCAGCAGCCACCTATCCTGAGATGGTAAAAGGATTAGTCATGTTGAGTTTACCAGATGTTTCTTTAAGACAAGCAATGCTGCCTAAGATAATTCAGCCTTTGGTAACTACAGTAGAAAACTTGGTAGCATCACCTCTATTAATTAAAAACTTGTTGAAGCTAGTAAGACGACCTAAAATAATTCGTAATTGGGCAAAAATAGCTTATGAAGACCGAACCGCTATTAATGAAGAATTAGTGAGTATTTTATCAAATCCTGCTTATGATGAAGGAGCAGCAGCAACTTTTTATGCTTTGTTTCAAGGAGTTAGAACCAGTAATTTTGCTCCTGCGGTTAAAGATATTTTACCTCAATTAGAAATTCCGATTCTGTTGGTTTGGGGACTCAAAGATCGGATGATTCCTCCAAGTTTAGCTAGGGTATTTACCCAACTCAATCCGCGTCTTGAACTGATCGAATTAGCAGGAGTTGGTCACTGTCCTCATGATGAGTGTCCCGCAAAATTTAATCAGCTTTTGTTAGATTGGTTAGCTAAAACCGACTTTTCTTAAGTTAGTGGTTGATGAATGATGACTGATAACTGATGACTGATGACTGATGACTGATGACTGATGACTGATAACTGATGACTGATGACTGATAACTGATGAATGATGACTGATAACTGATGACTGATGACTGATAACTGAATTATGCGCACAATTGCAGAAATTAATGACAAGATTCTGACGGGTCAAGCAATAGCTTGGACAGTAGCAGAATTGAAAGCGAAAATACAAGATATTGGTGTCAAACAAGCTTTTCAAACAGTAGATGTAATTTGTACTGGAACTTTTGAGCCGATGGAGTCTTCAGGTGCAATCATCAATCTGGGACACACCGATCCACCAATTAAAATTAGTCAATGTTGGTTTGATGGTGTTCCTGCTTATGCGGGTTTTGGCGCAGTGGATTTGTATTTAGGTGCGACTGCTCTTACAGACTATACTACCAATGAAATTAAGGATATAGATCCTAACTCGCGAATTAATTTTAAACGCGGTGGCGGTCATGTTATTGAAGACCTGATTGCAGGGAAAAGCATTACTTTTAAAGCCCTAGGACAACCAACTGATTGCTATCCTAAAGAATCTTTTGAAAATACTATTAATAAAAATACAATTAATCAGTTTTATTTATTTAACCCCCGTAATTTATATCAAAATTTTATAGTTGGCGTTAATGGTAGCGATCGCCCGCTTTACACTTATTTAGGAACACTACAACCACGATTGGGCAATGCAGTTTATTCTAATCCAGGAGCGATATCGCCTTTGCTTAACGATCCCGACCTGAAACTGATTGGGATTGGCACTAAAATCTGGTTGGGTGGGGGTGTGGGTTATGTGGCTTGGGAAGGAACACAGCATTTTCCGCGTCAGAAACGGTTGCCAAATCGTACTCCGATTGGTCCTGCTGCTACGGTAGCTTTAATTGGTGATGCCAAACAAATGAAGGCTCATTGGGTTCGAGGCTGTTATTTTCAAAATTATGGTGCTTCTTTGATGTTAGGTGTCGGAGTTCCTCTACCAGTGTTACAAGAAGAAGTAATAGTTCACTGCGCCGTTCAAGATCGAGATATTGTTGCTCCAGTTATCGACTTTTCGATTCCACGCCGAGTCCGTCCCACTTTTGGATTAGTCACCTATCAACAACTTAAAAGCGGACGCATTGCCATCGAAGGTAATCCTGTGAGAGTTGCACCTTTGGCTAGTATTGCTTTTTCTCGACAAATTGCCGAGGAGTTAAAACAACAAATTATGCAGGGAGAATTTACTTTAACTGAGCCTGTGGCTTCGCTACCCCAGGAGCGAACTTTTATTCCTCAAGATCCTAGAGGTTCGACAATTTCTCTTGAAGAATAATCAGCAACTTTGTTATGTCACTCGTTCCCTGTCTTGCAAATCAAATCTAACACTCAGCTGATTTAGCTAGCAGGTGGACATTGCCCACCTGTACAGTTTACTTTTACTCTTCCCGTCTCGCTAACAACACAGGGCATTCTGCCTTGACTCTGACATAATCCGATAGCGAACTGCCTAAAAGACGGTCGAGATCGGGTAAATTTTTGGCAATAG
Source organism: Xenococcaceae cyanobacterium (assembly GCA_051155735.1). Classification (GTDB taxonomy): domain Bacteria; phylum Cyanobacteriota; class Cyanobacteriia; order Cyanobacteriales; family Xenococcaceae; genus JASJCP01. Next base: position 7,159 of record DAXETX010000307.1, on the reverse strand, counting down.
AGGGACGGCGTTCGGGTGAGCCTAAGACAATAAAATCGATGTTGTTATCTTCGGCGATATTGCAGATTTGTTGGGCTGGTCTGCCACCAGCTAAGATGCAACGGGAAGAAAAGCCTCTACTTTTAACTTTCGCAGCAGCAGCACTCAAAATTGGGTTATTTTGGATATCTTCAGGAGATATTTCTAAACCTGGTTTGAGATCGGGGTTAACACGAGTTAGATAAATTTCGGCATCAGAGTAGCCTTGAAAGAGAGATAATGCTGTATCTAGAGCGTATTGAGCAGCAGGAGATTTGTCCATTGCTACCATAACTCGTTTAATTCGTTTGACATATATCTCATCTTTGACCAGTAACATCGAGCGGTCTGTTAGCTGGAAGACATACTGACTGACAGAATTACTCAAGATAGATTGTAGTTTACCCAAGCCCCGCGAACCCATAATAATTAGATCGGCATTTTGCGCTTTGGCGACTTCTAAAACCGTAGTTTTAGGTTCTCCTTCTTTGACAATGGGAGTAACTTGATTGCGGTTAATTCCTAGTTTAGCGATCAATTCCGTGATTTGAGCTTCGGCTTGGGCGATCGCCTCTGTTTCTGCTGTTTCTTTTGTTTTAGGTGAAACTACTTTGAGAATCGATAATTCAGCACTTTTGAGGGCGGGAAGTTCTAGTAATAACTTGAGCATATCCTGAGCATTATCCGCACCAGAGTCAGCGTATAAAATCTTTCTAAGCATCGTTAACTTAACCTATTCTTTCATGAATTAACTGCTATACATTGATTCTGTTTCTAGATTACTGCTAATGTTGCCCGCATCTGACACGATAGCGTATGAAACTTAACAACTCGGTGTCTCAATCACGCAAATTGCCCCGAAGTATTCTTCACAATATCCTCAAAATATTTTTCTAGTTTAGACATAGATGGAACTCCGAAAAACTCAAAAATTGATCTAACTGGAGGTTAATTATGACTCTTAGTAAATGGCAACCTTTTCAAGAATTAAGTACTATCAGACAACAAATGGATCGCTTGTTTGAAGATATGCTTTCAGTTGGCGATCGCAACTGGTTAGGACTACACAGTATGGGTAGTATGCGAACTCCTGCTGTAGAAATTGAAGAAACCGAAAAAGAACTGATTTTAAAAGCCGAAATTCCTGGGATCAATGCCAAAGATTTAGATGTAGAAGTTGGGGAAGACAAAGTAGTTATTTCGGGAGAACATAAAGAAGAAAAACGGACTGAAGAAAAAGAACGCAACTATTTTCACTCGGAGTTCTGCTACGGCAAATTTGAAAGAGTTGTTCCTTTACCAATGCAGATTAAACCTGATGCTATCAAATCAGAGTTTAAGCACGGTATCTTAACACTGACTATGCCAAAAGTAGAAACCGCACCTAAAAAAGTTGTCAAAGTTGATCTAGAAAATAGTTAGGTTTATTAGAGGCAAAGCAAAATGCTTTGTCTCTAGGATTATTATGAGGAGTGATGGTGTGAGTAAATTATTCTATTTATCTTATCGAAAATAAATTAGTTATTGAGCATTGATGACAAGTTAAGCTAGCAAGAAAAAAGTCAAGCACTACAAGTAGTTTTCTATTAATTGAATAACACTTTAGTTAAAATTAAGTCTTGATGCTTATCTATTTTACCTTGCCAACCTAGTTCTATAATATTAGTTCCTGTAGCTTCGACAATAATAGCAGGAGAATTAATTATTGCTCCTGCTGGTAGTTCTTGCCGTTGATAAACTGGAGTATTATACCAACTATCATTTAAATAAACTTCTACAGTATCAATAGGTTGAGATTGAACCTGATGGTGCAAAATTGGCTGAGATTTAATCTGATCGGGTTGATAAGTAGGGCAAATTAATTCAATCGATATAGTTTCAATAATCAAATCTCTATCAGCGATCGCAAATCCATAACGTTGTTGATGCTGTAGTTCAAATTGTTTTTGCATGACACTAAAAGTATCATATGCAACTACCAAACTAGAATCTGTACCTGAATATTTAAGATGAACTTTTTTGGTAATAGTAACTTGTGAAGTGTCGGCTATCCCTTGAGCTACGATTTCTTGTTTAGCTAAAGTAATTAATTCTAAAAATATAGTTTCAATAAAATTTAAACTAGTTTCATCTAATACGGCTTCTACAGTTTTTTCTTTAGTAATTCTCATATCTGCTAAACCGATACCATAAGCTGATAATACTCCTGCATAAGGATGAATAAAAATTTGTTTAATACCTAAAACATCCGCAATTAAACAAGCGTGTTGCCCCCCTGCACCACCAAAACAACATAAAGTATATTCTGAGACATCGTAACCTTTTTGCAGTGAGATTTTTTTAATTGCATTTGCCATATTATTTACAGCGATCGCCAAAAAGCCTGTAGCAATTTGCGCCTCGTTTCTGCCATCATTAATTGTTGCTGCAAGCTCTTGAAATTGCCTAATTACGATGGCTTTATCGAGAGGAAGATTCGCATTTTGACCAAAAACTTGCGGAAAAAATTGGGGTTGTAGTTTGCCAACCATCACATTACAATCAGTTATAGTAAGCTGTCCTCCTCTGCCATAACAAGCAGCACCAGGGTTAGAACCAGCCGAATCAGGACCAACGCGATACCTGCTACCATCAAAGTGTAAAATCGAACTGCCTCCTGCTGCTACTGTGTGAATTGCGAGGATAGGCGATCGCAATCTCACTCCAGCTATTTCTGTTTCTAAGCAACGCTCGTACTCTCCATGGTAGTGACTCACATCGGTAGAAGTACCACCCATATCAAAACTAATAATCCGATTAAAGCCAGCAATCCCGCAAGTTTTGACTGCACCAACGATACCACCCGCAGGACCAGAAAGAATGCTATCTTTACCTTGAAAGGAATCAGCAGCAACTAATCCGCCATTAGATTGCATAAACATTAGTTTTGTTGAGAGTTGATGATCACTCGTTCCCCTCTTTCTGCGGTTAGTTGACGATTGTGAATTAAATAAATTCTTTTTAACTTGTTCGACATAGCGACGTAGAATCGGAGAGAGATACGCATCAACTACTGTAGTATCGCCTCTGCTGACAAACTTAATTAGGGGACTAATGCGATGAGATACGGATATTTGGGTAAAGCCAATTTCTTGAGCAATTGCTGCTACTTCTAATTCATGTTGAGGATAGCGATAAGAGTGCAGTAAAACAATCGCACAGCTACGAATACCCCGATCAAAAGCTATTTGTAAATCTTGTTTGACTTGTCGTCTATTTACTGGTTGTAGTTCTTCCCCTTGGGCATTGTAACGCTCTGCCACTTCAATTACTGTTTCATAAAGCATTTGGGGTAGAATAATCTGCAAAGCAAAGATATCAGGACGGTTTTGATAGCCGATTTGTAAAGCATCCTTAAAACCTTTGGTAGTGACAAAAACTACTCGATCGCCTTTTCTTTCTAACAAGGCATTAGTAGCTACTGTTGTTCCCATTTTCACGACTTCGATACTCTCTGTCGGAATGGGTTGATTTTTGCCAATCCCTAAAATATCTCTAATTCCCTGGATTGGTGCATCTTCATACTGTTCGGGATTTTCCGAAAGCAGCTTGTGAACCATAATTTTGCCTTGGGGAGATTTGGCGACGATATCGGTAAAAGTACCCCCGCGATCTATCCAAAATTGCCACCCTGGGGAAGAATTAATAGAAACCATAATCTTGTAACTTGGAGCGAGCTTGGCAATTGTTATGTATATATACTTTAGGGTGAGGCACACTCCACCCTAACTAAATTTATCATCTTGGTATTTATGATACGGCTAGATTTTGCTCAACTACATTAACTAATTGATTCGTCCATATATTAACTAACTCTTGACTCACCGCTTCTACCATCACTCTAATTACTGGTTCTGTACCCGAAGCGCGCACTAAAACTCTCCCATCACTACCCATAGCTGTTTCAGCTTGAGCGATCGCCCTTTGGACTGGTTCGCATTGTTGCCATTGACTGCGTTTTTCTCTGTCGGTAACTCGCACATTTTTTAGGAGTTGTGGATAGGTTTGGAAACTACCATTGACTAATTCTGTTAAAGATACTCCTGACTGCTGGACTAAAGATGCTAAATGTAATGCGGTTTGAATCCCATCGCCTGATACTCCATGATGGTGACAGAGAATATGTCCTGATTGTTCGCCCCCCAACATTGCACCTGTGCGAAACATCTCCGCTTGGACATAGCGATCGCCTACTGCGGTTCGGGTAAGTTTGCCACCTTGTTTTTGCCAAGCTCTTTCAAAGCCCAAATTTGCCATTACCGTAGCAATAATCAGATTTTCTGGTAATTGTTCCTGTTTTTTTAGCTTATTGCCCCAAAAATAAAGAATATAGTCCCCATCAGCAACTCTGCCTTGACAATCTATTCCCATCACTCGATCTGCATCACCATCAAAAGCAAAACCCAGATCGGCTTGATGTTCTTTAATTCCTTGTTGTAAAGCTGCTAGATGAGTTGAACCACAATTAACATTGATGCGATCGCCATTAGGTTGATTATGTAAAGTAATCACCTCTGCACCCAAAGCTTGAAATACTGCTGGTGCAACTGCGACAGAAGCCCCCCAAGCCAAATCTAGGACAATTCGCATCCCTTGAAAAGTTGTATTATAAGGTAAAGTTTGCTGTAATAATTGGGCATAATTATTAATTAGTTCGGGGCGATAATAATGTTTGCCCCAACGATTATCACTGAGTTGCGCGATCGCAAAGCGATCATAATTGGCGCGTAAGCGAGACTCAATTTCTTGGGTTAAAGCCTCGGCTAATTTAATTCCATTACCGCCAAAAAATTTAATCCCGTTATCTTCAGGCGGGTTATGGCTAGCAGAAATCATAATTCCACCAATTGCAGCACTACTACTAGTAACAGCAGCCACACAAGGAGTGGGACACAAACCTAAATGCCATACTTCTAATCCGGTAGCTGTCAAACCAGCAGCGATCGCCATCTCCAGCATATCACTAGAGTTGCGAGAGTCTTGTCCAATGACAATTGCCCCTACTTCTGTTGTAGTTTCCTGTAAAACTTTTCCTGCCCAATAGCCTAACTGTAAGGCAAAATTAGCATTAAGCAAATCGCCTGCTTTACTACGAATGCCATCAGTACCAAATAAAGGCGTTGTTGGTAAAGAATTAGTTTGAGATTGAGATTTAACTAAAAGTTGACTAGAAATGCTCACACCACTAAGCTCCTAACTGATAAAAAGCTGTTTTGATCAATTTTTGATAACGCCTTGATATTAAGTCATCTTGAAAAGTTTTGGTGATGATTTTCTAAATTTGGAGTTTAGTCATCAACCAAAAATCATCCTCCTCTCTCTGTCAGTAATTGTTCCATTTCGGCTAAAGTTAAACCCTGCTGAATATAAGTTGGCTGCGCTGGATCGTAAGGGCTACTCAGGCGATCGATAGAGATAATCTTGGCACCAGGTTCAATAATCGCTATATCTGGATCGTAGGTAGTAGCACGCACTAAAGAACTAGAAAAACCGTTATAAATTAAGATAGTATCTGGTTCTCCAGCCAGAGTTTCTACCTCTACCATCAGTACCTCTTCGCGATGTTTGATCGTGTATTTCTCTAAACGCTGATTTAGGGATTGACTCATAAGTTTTGGCTTGATTTTTCCTTAAACTATTGTTCTAAAGCAGAACGTCCTTGTTTGCCGATTCTCACTAATAAAAAATAAGCAAGATATAGGGCATAAATGCACAATCCTACCATTCCCATAAATCCTAAAAAACCTTCATTGTCTGGGTTATTATGTAAAACCTGTCTGTAAGTTTGCGGAACTTCTAGCCAAACTTGACAAAAAGCAGTTTGCAAAGTGCTATCAGCAATACCGCAAGGAATAAAGATTGTACTGGCTGCTAAACCGAGAATACAGTAGATAGTAGTTGCCCAACGCCAAGAAGTAAAGCTAAATTTGATTTTACTATTGGGCAAATCTTTAATTTCTTCATTGATATCAACCCAAAACCAGAGAGCTAAAGGAATTAACAGCCGAGCTATTATGCCAGTAAAAAACCCAATTTTCCAGCCTGGAATTAAAATATAGACCGTGATCATTAACAAACTGGCAACTCGCCAATAAATAATTAATAATCTTTGCATTGCCTCTTTGCGCGCCAAAGTTACCCAAATGAGGAGAATTAAAGGTGCAATAACTAAAAATAGTACAGCAAGACGATAATCCATCCAGACTAGTGGTCGAAACCAAATATCACTCATTATCTTTTAATAATTGTTTTCATAACAATCAATTATTTTAGGAGGATTCTGGCATAACGTCATAGGGTAGTTAAGTAACTGGGCAAAATTAATTAAATGGTCGAGAGAAGAATTATCGATATTTTAAATAAATCTGCTTTGGTGCTTGTCTTCTTTAAACAAAACGGAAACTTTGCCAGCAAAGTTTCCGTTAATTGATTTATTTTGGGTTTTAGTTAAATCTAAAAAAGTTTAATTGTCCAAAATTCCTATTTTCTTAGTCTTCATATACCCGGCACTCTGGTGCATCAGGATTATTATCACAGTATTGTTCTAGAGAGTTCTTCTGAGGGGTTTTTTCCCGTTGATGAGATGCTTCTGCTTGCAGTTCTTCTACAGCGTCCCAAGCAGCAGCACATTCTCCAGAACCCGAACCTTCGGTACTGCATACTTCTCTAGCTTGTTCTAACTCTTTTTCTATCTGTTCTCGTATGTTGCTCATAAGTCCTCTTATTTTTGACTTGTGTTTATGGGTTTATTAATAGCTAAACTATATCATTAGTTTACTAGATGCTATTTGACTCAGCATACTACAGACGTTTTATATCTCTAGTAGCATTTATTGCAGACAGATTCAAGCTTTATTAGCTTCCCTGGTCATATTATGGACTAGAAGCCTTTAATTTTAAATTAATTAACTACTGCTATAGTTAAAAGCTTAAGCAACTATCATCAGTACTGATTGTAGCGCGAAATTTTGGCAGAATTAGAGTCTGAAAATAGCGAAATTACCGAATCAAGCTTAAGATACTTTCTAACTAAAATCCACTGCTAATCATCCTTAAGTACGTTAATATTCGTTAACTAATGTCCTTAACCTTGGTTAGATAT
>DAXETX010000306.1:0-2954 GCA_051155735.1 Xenococcaceae cyanobacterium | reverse complement strand
GAGGTTTGTGTAATTGAATTTTACTAATTGATGACTTTAGAAACCATTAATGTATCTCTAGCAATTCCTCCTTTACCTTTTGATGTGGAGTTTTTACCCCACGCTAGCTGTTTAGTGGGTGGTGCGGTAAGGGATGCTTTTTTAGGCAGAAAAGGTAACTACTTAGATTTAGATTTTGTTGTTCCAGAAAATTCAATCGCCATAGCCAAGCAAATCGCTCGTCACTACCATGGGGGATTTGTGGTTTTAGATGCAGCAAGACAAATTGCTAGAGTGGTTTTTCCGCAAGCAACTTTAGATTTTGCCCTTCAAGAAGGTGATTGTTTAGAAACTGACTTAAGAAGAAGAGATTTTACAATCAATGCGATCGCCTACGATGTGCGACAACATCAAGTAATCGATCCTTTAGGAGGAATCAGAGATTTAGAGCGCAAAATCATTAGAATGGTGTCGCCTGGGAATCTTCAAGACGATCCTCTTAGGTTGTTAAGAGGTTATCGTCAAGCTGCACAACTAGACTTTAAAATCGATCCTGCAACTCGAAAAACGATCCAATCTCTGGCGGAATTATTGAGCAAAATTGCCGCAGAAAGAGTCCAAACCGAACTAAACTACCTTTTAGCTTGTTCTTTGGGTAATACTTGGCTTAAATGCGCTTGGGAAGATGGTTTAATTGGACTTTGGTTCGAGGGAGTTGATGCTGCTACCATCACCGAACTAGAAGCTGTAGAAGCAGCAGGGCGTTTTTTAACCGCGACTTATCCCAATTTTGGCGATCGCTGTAATCAATGGCTCGCTTTAGCGAAATTAGCGACTTTAGTTGCTGCTGAAATTCCAACTGCCGAACGAGAGTTAGAAAGACTTAAATATTCTCGTTCTCAAATTCGTGCTGTGTTAGGAACGATTAAACATTTACAACAGTTGCAAAAGATAACTAATTCTTTGAGTCTGCGGGAACAATATTTCTTTTTTTTAGAAGCTAAAAAAATCTTGCCGATTATTGCCGTAAAAGCGATCGCTCAAGGAATCCCGCAAGCTAAAATTATGCCTTTAGTGACAAGATATTGCCAACTAGACGATCCTGTAGCTTACCCCAAATCTCTAGTTACAGGTAATGACTTGATTCGAGAACTACAAATTAAACCCTCGCCAATAGTAGGGAAACTGCTGACAGAAATTCAGATTGCTTACATTGAAGGTAAAATTACTAACTCTGAGGAAGCACTAGAATTTGCTAAACATTTAGACCTGAATCTTAGTCCCTAAAGTCCCCCTGTTAAGGTGAGCAAATGTACTGCTTTTGCTCACCTTAACAGGGGGACTACTAACTACTAACGCATAGCACGAAATCTCACCCATCAATGGCATAGGATGAGTTTAAAGAAGTTGTTAAAAAAGCTTGCCGTTTTGGGAAATATAGAGATCGTAGTCTAGTGTCTATGGCTGACGATTGATGTATTCTGCTGCTGATCTTCCAACTCAACCTACAAATAATCAACCTTTCCCAGTAGTGCAGACTTGGAATTTGTGCAAGGTCTATCGTACTGGCTTTTGGCTGAACCAAAAAATTGCCTCTCTCAAAAATTGTTCTCTTACAGTTTATCAGGGAGAAACTTTTGGCTTACTCGGTCCTAATGGAGCAGGTAAAACTACTTTATTAAAAACTTTATTAGGGATTATTCGTCCTACTTCTGGTAAAGCTGTACTATTAGGTCGTCCAATTGGCGATCGCCAAGTCAAACAAAAAATCGGTTATTTACCAGAAAACGCTTATCTTTACGATTATCTTACAGCCTGGGAGTTTCTCTCATTTACGGCTGGCTTGTTTCAAATTTCCCGTAGTCAACAAAATCGCAGAATTACCGAACTTCTAGATTTAGTAGGACTAGCCAAATCTACTGCCAAAAAGAAAAAGCTCAAACAGTATTCTAAAGGGATGCTGCAACGGGTAGGAATGGCGCAAGCTTTAATCAACGACCCCGAAATTGTCTTTCTTGATGAACCGATGTCAGGACTAGACCCCATGGGACGTTATCGGATGCGAGAAATTATTTTATCTTTAAAGCAAGCAGGAAAAACCATCTTTTTCAATTCTCACATTTTAGCAGATGTGGAACAGATATGCGATCGCATTGCGGTGCTAGCTTTAGGTGATTTAATTTGCCAAGGTTCTCTAGAAGAACTTTTAGGTAGTGGTGATGTTTATCAAGCCCTAGTTAAAGGAGGCGATTCTGAAAACCTGGCACCTTGGCTGACTAACTTAACCTGGGAAAACAATCGTTGGCATGGTCAACTGCAAAAATCACCAGAAGCTTTTTTGAGCCATCTTAATAGTATTGAGGCACAATTAATCAGTATGCAATTAGCTCGTCCTTCTCTCGAAGAATTCTTTATGCAGCAATTGAGAGAAAGAGGTATCGAGTTTAGTCGTTAAATCTAAATATAGAGGTAGAATTTTTCTACCTCTAAAGTCTTTTAAGCCTAACTTTGGGCTGTTTCAAATCGTTGATTTATTTCTTCCCAATTCACCACATTCCACCAAGCATCAAGATAATCGCTGCGACGATTTTGGTATTTTAGATAATAAGCGTGTTCCCAGACATCGTTACCCATAATTGGATAGTTACCTTCTAAAAAGGGACTATCCTGGTTGGCTGTACTAGTAATTTCGAGGTTGCCATCTTGATTTAAAACTAGCCATACCCAGCCACTACCAAACTGCGATCCCCCCGCAGCATTAAATTCGGATTTAAAAGTTTCAAAGTCGCCAAAAGTATCATTAATCGCTTTGGCGATCGCACCAGTTGGTTCATTTGCGCCATTAGGGGTCATAATTGACCAGAACATGGTGTGATTAACATGACCTCCACCATTATTACGGACAGTAGTACGAATTGCTTCAGGAACACTATCAAGATCGCGTAACAGTTCCTCAGCGGATTTGCCTTTTAATT
>DAXETX010000305.1:0-26555 GCA_051155735.1 Xenococcaceae cyanobacterium | reverse complement strand
CTCAATATTCTCAACTTAAGTTGGCTACAGATAGCTGACGCGGTGACGCAAAGAGCGATGTGTAGCTGTAATACTAAATTCTGTTGAGATACACCATTTAAACTACGGAGCTAGCCTTTGAATTTCCCAGATAGCTTCGGTGTCTGAATAAGAATATAAAAAACGGTCATGAAGTCGATTGGGTCTGCCTTGCCAAAATTCAAAACTATGAGGCACAACTCGATAGCCACCCCAAGCTGAAGGTAGCGGAATTTCTTGGTTATGAAACTTGCGTTTCATCTCATCAAATTTCATCTCCAATATTTGGCGCGAAGAGATTATCGTACTTTGGGGCGAACACCAAGCACCAATCTGACTACCTCTAGGGCGAGTGGCAAAGTATTTTAAAGATTCGGTGGTGGGAATTTTACTCGCTTTTCCTAAAATTTGTACCTGACGTTCTAAAGCTAGCCAAAAAAACAACAGTGATACTTGCGAATTCTCGGCAATTTGACGAGCTTTTCGGCTTTCATAGTTAGTAAAAAAGACCAATCCCTGGCGGTCAAAATATTTTAACAGTACTATGCGTTGGCAAGGTTCACCAGTAGCAGAAACCGTAGCTAAACTCATGGCATTGGGTTCTGGTAAATCCGCAGCACAAGCTTGTTGAAACCACAGTTCAAATTGCGTAAAAGGGTCGTCAGCTAATTGTTCGCGGTTTAAACCGAGTTGAGTATATTCTTGTCTTAAACTACTAATATCCATCAGCTTGAAAGAAAATTTAAATAATCTTTGCTTCAAGATAATTAAATTAACTGAGATTGGCTAAACAGGATAAACTAGCTCATGTTACTAACTAACCGTTATACCAGGTAATATGCTAAAACCTGTCGAAACTATTAAAATTTTTCAAAATAACTCCGACCTCAAGTCTTTTCAGGCTGGGGCAACAATTTTCTCTCAAGGAGAAAGAGGAAATGTGATGTATGGCATTATTGAAGGCGAAATCGCAATGCTAGTCAATGACCAGGTAATTGAAACAATTAAGCAGGGAGATGTGTTTGGTCAGGGAGCATTGCTCGATCCTAACCATCTTAGAGCTTCTACTGCTAAAGCCAAAACTGACTGTCAAATTGCTGTTTTAGACCAACGCCATTTTCTCTTTGCAGTACAAGAAACTCCAATGTTTGCTTTAGAAGTAATGAAAAGTTATTCAGATCGGTTGCGTAACTTAAAACTTTCGCTTTAGTGCGATTGATTATTTCTTGATGGTAATTATGTATCTAAACAAAATTATTGATTTTCTCTCACCTATCCCCTATCCCCTATCTCAATCTTTCTAGCTGTTGCCAACAAAGATATAAAGCGCGAGGAACGTGAAAACAGCCTTTCCATTTTCCTCCCTTAAGATTTAATAATACTGTACCACGGCGATCGCAATAGCCCCACCATTCTCCATATTCAGCATCGGCAAAATGCTTCCAGGTATAGTCATGAACTTTTTGATACCATTGCCAACATTCCTCACGTTCTGTTAGTCTGTAACCTATCAACAAAGCTACTAGTGTCTCTAGATGTACCCACCACAATTTTTGATTCCATTCTAATTGTTCGGGGGGATGTCCTTTAGCATCTAAGAAATAATAAATACCTTCATAATCCTGATCCCAACCAAACTCTAAGGTATTTAAGACAACATCTACAGCTAAATTGATTAAATGCTTGTTAGCTTGTTTGCCCTTCTCTCCATCCTTCTCAAGGCGACGTTGCGCAATATCCATCATAAACCACATCGCTTCAATGGTATGACCAGGATTAATTAGTCTGCCTGCAAAACAATCGAGATGGTTGCCTTCGGGTGTAACATTTTCATAAACTAAGCCTGTATCACGATCTAGAAAATCCTCCATTACTTCTTTGATCGTAGAATCCAAAATAGACTCTAGATGATTACCTTCTAGTAACCAATCCATCTCTAAAGATAAGTTGGCTAAAATCATTGGTACAGCTAGAGTTTTTAAGTTTCTTGTACCTGGATAGACTTTATTGTATTTTCCTTTAGGATTATCCTGGCGACGTAATACATTATTGTAGGCTTGTAGCGCAATTTCTTTGGCTGACTCTAAGCCTGATGCCATAGCATATTGGCTAAATGCCATCGCAGCAAAGCAGTCAGAAAAAACATTATAAGGTTGCACCAAGGGTTTACCTTCTCGGTTCAAAGCAAAATACCAATTACCTGCTGCGTCTCGCCCATTTTTAGCGAGAAAGTCTGCACCCAATTGAGCTATTTCTAGCCAATTTTCTCGCTTTTCTACCTGATTATAAAGCAAAGAAAATGTCCAAAGCTGTCGATTTTGTAGCCAAACAAATTTATCAGTATCATAAACTTTTCCTGCTCGGTCTAAACAAGTAAAATATCCGCCATACTCCTTGTCTAAAGCATATTTTTCCCAAAAGGGAATGATATCTTGAAACAAAGTATTTTGATATAGTTGAGCTAGCTTATTAAATCGATCATTCATAAATTTATTCACAATAATTTTTATTTTTAGTAATGTTACCGACAGTTGTGCAAAAGCTAAGTGATCGTCTAATAAAAGCGATCTCAACTCTTCCCGACCAAAAAGCTTTAATTTATTGTCTAGTTTTACTAATAATTTATGCTGTCATTGTTTTGTCTTTAGGTTTTAAACAAAAATTTATTGAGTTAGAAATTGTAACTAATTGGCAGAAAATCTTAAAAATTAGTTTGACTTCTTTAGTTGCTCCTGCTATTCTCGAAGAATTATTCTTTCGGGGTTTGATTGTACCTCATCCTTCAGAAAAAGCAAATCTAATAACTTTGTCTGGTTGCATAATTCTGAGTCTTTTGCTTTTTGGAATTTATCATCCTCTAAATGCTTACTGGTTTTTCCCTGTAGCTCGCCAGACTTTTTATAATCCTCTATTTTTATTTTTTGCTTTATTGCTAGGTATTATTTGTACTATTTCCTATTTACAAAGTGGCTCTCTTTGGACAGCGATAATAATGCATTGGCTAATTGTCATTATTTGGTTACTAGTTTTGGGTGGAATAAAACAATTACATTTTTAAATATTTATCATAAAAATTATTTGTCATTAATTAATTTACAATTTTTATACAATTTTTGAATTTACTTGATAAACACTATAATCACAAGCTTGGCATTTTGCGAGACAATAAAAATAGAGAAAATTAAATAACTAAATCTTTCACCAAATACCTCATGAAAAAGTTGCTTCCTAGTCAGTGGACATCGAGACTATTAGCAACAACCTCTGTAGATATTCGATACGCGCTTCTAGAAGCTTGTTTAATTGGATTATTTTCAGCTTTTGCAGCTTTACTACTCAAAGAAGGTATTGGTTGGTTGGGTGGATGGCGGATTCGAGTCGCTTATCTTTATGGTTCCCATGTCGCTTTACCAATAGTCGGTTTAGCTTTAGGATTTTTAGCGGGTTGGCTAATTGAATTGCTAGCACCAGCAGCAGCAGGAGGGGGAATTCCTCAAGTTAAAGCCGTTTTAGCCCGATACCCAATCATGCTGAACTTGCGGGTTGCAATAGTCAAAACTTTGGGGACAATTTTAATTTTAGGTGCTGGTTTAACTTTAGGGCGTAGAGGTCCTACTGTCCATATTGGTGCAGCTTTAGCAGCCCAACTGAGTCGTTGGCTACCTAATTCGCCGACAAATCGCCGTCAGATGATTGCAGCAGGTGCAGCAGCAGGTTTAGCAGCAGGGTTTAATACTCCTATTGCAGGAGTGTTATTTGTCATTGAAGAGTTGATGCGAGATATTTCGGGGTTGACTCTCGAAATTGCGATTATTGCTTCTTTTACTGGTGCGGTGGTTTCTCGGCTTTTTGACTCTGCGGATTTGAATTTACCAGAGATTTTAGCGACTGATTCTCATAATACTAATTTTACGCTTTTAGAAATTGCCTTTTGTGTGTTGTTGGGAATTTGCGCTGGATTGTTGGGGGGATTATTTAACCGTAGCATCATTGCTGCAGTGAGTTGGAGTCGTCGAGTTCCTTTGGCGATGCCTTGGCGTATTGGGATGGCAGGTTTGTTATCAGGGACGATAATTGCTTATTTACCCGATTTTTTTCGCGATAATACAGGTTTACGGGAATTTTTGGTAGCAGGAGAGCTAGATTGGCAGACAACAGCGATCGCCTTTGTGGCTCATTTTTGCCTCACAATCCTCGCCTATGGTGCGGGTGCGCCTGGAGGTTTATTCGCCCCTGCTTTAGTTTTGGGTTCGGCTTTGGGTTATTTGGTAGGAACGGTAGAACTCTTTCTGTTTGGATATGAATATTCCTATTTGTTTGCTTTAGCAGGAATGGGAGCATTTTTTACGGCGGTAGTGAGAGTTCCTGTCACCGCTATTGTCATTGTCTTTGAGATTACGGCAAATTTTGATGTGGTACTACCGTTAATGATTAGTTCGGCGATCGCCTATATTGTAGCGGAAAGTTTTTTTCCTGGCTCTTTGTACGAACATCTTTTGGAGGTAAGTGGGATCGAACTAACAGAAGAAACTGTTACCCATGATTTTCTCTCACAACTCACTGCCAATGATGTGATGCAATCTCGTGTAGAAAGTCTGCCGAGTAATCTCACTATAGACGAGGTAGTAAAAGCGATGTCTCGTTCTCACCATCGGGGGTTTCCTGTCGTAGAAGCAGGAAAGTTAGTGGGAATTGTTACCCAATCGGATATTGCTAGTGCAAGTCAAAAACAAAGACAGGTGCAGTTACGAGATATCATGACACCTCAGCCAATTACGATTAATCCTACCGCTTCTCTGACTGATGTTTTGTATCTGTTAAACCGTTATCAATTATCACGTTTACCTGTAGTCGAGAGCAATAAGTTAATTGGCATTATCACGCGCAGCGATATTATCAAAGCGGAAGCTAAAAGATTAACAGGCGATCGCGAAACGACGGTAAAACGCGAACCCTCTTATGTTATCTATCAAACTCGCTCTCCTGCGACGGGAAGAGGGCGAATTTTGTTGCCTATTTCTAATCCCCATCATGCCACGAGTCTGATGACTCTGGCTGTAGCGATCGCTCGCTATCAAAAATATGAAATTCAATGTCTGCAAGTTATTAATGTCCCAAAATACATTTATCCGAGTCAAGCCAAACCTGATGTTACTGCTAGTCGGCAATTGATGCATCGTTTAGAAAGATGGGGGCGAAAACAAAATATTCCCCTGCATACCCAAGTAAGAATCGCCAACGATACCGCAGAAGCCATTTTAGAAACTATCGCCCAAGAACATATTAATTTCTTAGTTATGGGTTGGAAAGGACAAACTTCTAGTGCTGAAAGAATTTTTGGCAATGTCGTCGATACCATTATTGCTCAAGCTTCTTGTGAGTTGATGCTAGTAAAACTAGGAACAGCACCTAATTCTTTTCCCCAAAATTTAGCAGGAAAAGGTAAATGGCTAATTCCGACTGCTGGTGGGAGTAATATTCAAAGAGCGATGAAATTTTTACCAGCTTTAGCCAATCTCTACACCCTACCTGATTATCCTCAAATTGAATTGTGTCAAATCTATAATGCCTCTCGCCACAAGTTTAATTCCGATCAGCTTAAAATTACTGCTAATGCGATCGCCGATAAACTAAATCGCCCAGTTTTCCCCTTTCCAATCCGTGGAAATTCGGTTCCCAATGCGGTATTCCGCCTCAATTATCAGCAAAAATACGATTTAATTATCATTGGGGCGAGTAGTGAAGGCTTGCTACAAAATGCGGTTCGGGGTAATATCCCTGAAGCGATCGCTCGTAAAACTGATACGACAGTAATTATTGTACGTCGTCCGTTGTAAAAGCCTAAAATCAGAGTTCAGCAAGCTTTTGGCTATTTTTATTACAGAGAAACAGGAGGAGTTTTGGGCGAAAAGTTCTTACTACAATCGATAACCCTCTAGTAGATAATACGCAGTTTTTAGAAAACAGCAGCAAGCTAATCACTGTAATATGACTAGGGTTGCCAGTATTTTTTTATACTCTCTATTTTGGCTGTACGATCTCGCTTGTGCTTGACTTTATAAAAGCTTAAGCCTAATAAATTAGACTTGTTGACGTTTACAGATCCTGTAATTTGAGGATTTTCTCTGATTACGAGTCAAGTTTAATTCATTAGATCAACACCCCTCTTAAATCCTCTCTCTACCCCCGTGACTCCCAACATTGGGGGTATTTCTAAGAGACTTTCCCAAAATTGGGGGGCTGGGGGGCATAACCAAGAACTCGAATGAAAAAAAAGAACTTCCGCTGATGTCTTCTTAGATGCTGATTTAACTCTAATTTCAAGTCAAAATTAATGTGTTTTTTCTTTAAAGCTTACACAATCAAGCTGACAACTATTTCTTGAACCTGTTACTTTTGATTTAAGCAAACAAAAAATTAGTTAATCAAAATTAGAGAAGAAACATGGCTAACAACAATCTAAACAACTCCGTCGCTACTTTACTCGCTAACTATTCTGTAGAAGATATTTTATTCACTCTCTACTCTAAAGTTGACGATCATTTAAGAAAATCCGATCAAAAAACTGAAAAACTTCAGCAACAAGTTGATGCTCTAGATTTAGCTTGTGAAATGCTCGAAGATTTAGATGAAGACAATACTTTTTGCTTAATTTACTAAATCATCATTACTGAATTTATTCTACTGAGTCTAAATATTTTTCATACTTTTTGAACACTGCAATACCAGGAATATCTAAACTAAATTCTTTGGGCAGTCTATATTGTTTAGCAGGATATTCATTACGAATTGCCAACAAAGTATTGTAAGGTTTTTGCCACTGCTTAAGTAATTTAATCAATCTCACAAAATCATTATAAGCAGTTTCATAACGATAAACTAAACCCATATATTGCATCATCTTAGCATAAGTATTAGGAGAGTTTTCTCGCTCAGAAATTCCAATAATTGGGGCAAGCTTCTCGAAAACTTCCAAATGCTCCAAAATCAAGATAACTAATTGTTTATGATCTAGTAAATCTTTAGCTTCTAGTTGTTTTACAATATCGGAAATAGTCCGCAAAATTGTAAAGTCAGCAAGTTGATATTTTTTAAATAGACCTAATAATTTTAAGCCAAGCCCGTGCTGAGAAATTTGATTTACTTCCTGTAAGTAAGATTGTAAAGCAGCCTTGCCCTGTTCTGAATTTAATAAAGGGATAATTTCTGCCAGTTTTTGGGTAATTTTATTACGGAACTCATCTTTAGTGATGTTACTTTCTAGATTATCTATTACAAAACGATAAAACTCTTGCTGTTTTCTACTACGAAAACGTAACTCTGTTGCTTCAATTTTTAAGAAACTACTTTGAGCAGCGATCGCAACTTCTAAGAGTTTAATACTCTCACCAATTGTTTGATATTCACCACTACTTTGCTCAACTTGTTTTCTCAGTTGAATATACAGTATAAATTCTTCGTTACCAAACTTTTCGCTGGCAATTTTCTCAGCTTTATATGCCAAATTTCTGATCTCTTTAAAAGTGCGCTCGTGTAATAATAGCGCTTTTTCAGGAAGTTTAGAATTATCAATACTTTGATCGAAAGAATAACCTAAAGCTTTCAAAATTGGAACTACAATATAGTAACCTCGCCAAGCAATTAATAAACAAATTGCCACAGTTAATGGTAAAGGAAATTTGATAGTTTCGGATTGTCGTGTGGGAATTGCTTCAATATAACCTTGAGATTGTAGTAATGCTATTGCTTCTTGCATTTGCTCTGCATCTAACGTATTAGAATTAAATTCTGCACCTATCTCATTATCATCAGAAAGTAACAAGTAACGAGCAGCAAGCATACTTAACTGTTCTTCATCTAAATCAACCAAATCTTGGTATTTATTTATTTCATTGGCAGTTTTAAAATTATCTAATTCATTAATAGTTAAAGAATTTTTGCTTAAGATAATACTAGAATCGGCAGAATTGATCGAAGCAAGATATTGAGAACTAAATAAAGAACCATACTTACCGATTAATAAGTTAGCACTATGAGCTTTACCAACCTCTACTGTTCCTAGACTCAACAAAGAGATAACAGTAGCTACAGCAAATTTTCTTAAATACTGGTTCATCTTCATCACTCATTATGGCAATATAGTTCATGGCTAGAATACCCATCTGTTAAAAGAAAATTGCTTTGAGCGTCAGAAAATTAAACTACAATATTACTAGTTCTTAACTAAGCAAAAAGCGATCGCTTTTTGAGTTAGAGTCTCTCCAACTAAATGATTGCGATCGCTTTCGAGTTTGTAGTAGAATTAGATGTTAGATATCTGCAATTGAATCTAGTCCGAAGCTGTCGTCTGTAATGCCAAATTCCACATTTTCGGCTAAGGCAAAGTTATCAGCAGTAAGATTAGAGGCTTGAGCGGTTAACAATCCTGTTCCTTGAATTGCGAATAAATTAATCTCTTCTGTGGTGTGTTTTACTTCTGGATCTTTGCTTTGGTCTTCTTCAATTTTAAGGGCGATCGTGCTACCATTAGCTCCAGTAATTTCTTTAGAACGTAATCCCGCAGAATCACCACCGTCATAAGTAGCAATCGAAGCTAATAATTGAGGGGTTTCGGTAAAGCTAGAACTTAAATCGAGATTAAACCAATCGTGGGTTACAACATCTCCTGTATTAATCGCCTGATAAGAATTACCATCCCAAGTTCCTTCTCCCGAACTAATAGCTAGCCAACCAATGGTATCTTGTTGATATTGAGTATTTTTGAGACTTTCTTCTTTTTCTAAAGCGACTTTAAAGCCATCGTTACTAGTATTATCTTGGCGAGTACGAATAAATTCACTGTTATTAGTAGTTTGAACTTGACTCAAGACTACTGGTGTTTCTGTAAAGTTATTCTGGAAATTAACAGTTTCCCATTGATTGCCGACATTGGCATTACTCGTAAAAGAGCCTACTTCGATCAAAGTTCCATCTGCTAATTGCCAATTACCAGCCTCTAGCACTAGATAACTAAAGCTTTCATTAGTATGTTTGCCGTCTAGATGTTCGGCTTCTTGAACATAGAAAGAGATACTATCGCTTTGAATATCAGTTACGCGGATAATAGCAGTATGTCCACCATTATGAGATAAAGGTTGCGCAAAAACGACAGGATTCGTATAGTTACCTTGAAGTTCAATAGTCTGGAGATTGTGATTAACTGCCTCTATTTTGCCAACTTCGCCGATGGTTATATTGTTAATTGGTTCATCGGTTACATCTGTCTCAAAAATTTCTGTAGTACTAACGTCTTCTTGTAATTGAATTTGCAGACGATTATTAGTTGCAGCAGCAAAATAATTTTTTACCGTTACTGAACCAGAATCTTTTAAGTCAATAATCAAATCATTGTTCTTCTGGGTTTGAGTAATCTCAGAAGCACTATATCCAGATAAATCAAGAATATCCGCAGCATTAGTATTAACTAACGTGTCGTCACCAGCATCAATTCCAGACTCATAACCGCCAAAGATATTAGCTGCGCTATTAGCAACTATATAGTCACTACTACTAGAAGCGATAATGTTTTCAATAGTTACATCAAAGGCGATAGATGTGCCGTAGTTATAATAATTGCCTTGATTGGTATTTTGGCGATTGACATTATTAGCAATCAACCAACCACCTGGATTGAGGTCAAAACGATAACCACTATCATTGAAAGATAATTGGGAAAAGTCTAAAGTATCAATTCCGCCACTATCCCAAATTGTCTGTTTGAAGCGATGGGGTGACTCTAAGACTGTTTTACCATTAACTATCCAAACGTCTGTAGTCTTACCAAAAGTGTAAGTATCATTGCTTGTATTGTGTGCCTTTGCTCCATATAAATACTGCAAAGCTGCAATATCATAAGGCATTGCCGTACCAGCAGAATTGCCAGTAAATTTATAGGACATGACTGTGTGAGCAGTATTATCGTCATTAGTAGGCAAATTAAGACTACCATCTTGAGGATGTTTAAGTCCTAATGCGTGCAAAGTTTCATGAATCAGAGTCATATATCCATGTTTACCAGGGTCGTTTTGAAAGCCGTTGGTATCTCCTTTAGACTCATAGGAAGCCCTGAGATGAACGTCTCCACCAATATCCCAAAAATTATTAGGATAATAAGCCCAAGCATAACTAGGACTATCAGATAACATATAGCGAATTTGACCATAAGTGCTAGAGTTAGTCTCTGCTACTTCGACAAAATCGATTTCGACAACTGTCTCTAGCCAGCCCATGATTTCTCTAACACTGTCTTTTACTTTATTGCTGACTTCTCGGACATTTTTTTCGCTACCATAGTAAGCACCCTTAAAAATATCGTCCTCATAAAAACTGTAAGTAATAGTATTACTGTTATTCCATTGATAAGAGCTTAAAAGTGCTTCAATTTTATTGAATTCTAGAGTACTAGTAGTAATTGTTTCTGAAGCGGATACAGTAGAAGATTCTTCAACAAAGTTACTTGGTAAAATGCCACTACAGCAACTAGGACAGTTACAGCGAAAAGCACCCATAGCTTGATGTTGTAATAAATCTTGCTCGTTTTGTAGCCAACTATCTCTAATGTTTTGGATCTGAGAAGCTATTGATGAATCGGTGGTTTCGTAAATTTCAATAGATGAAAGAATATTTTCTGGTTGTGTTTTATTACTGATGTTAGTCGTTATATTTAATAAATTATTATTTTTATTGTTATCTAATAAATCATTTAAGAGTAAATTATTGCTAATTTTTGGATTTTCTAATAAATTATTATTTTGTGTTTTATTCAACATATGTAAGTATTTTATATAATATTATTATCTACAATTTTAAATAAAAATACTTTTTTTGTTAATTGAAAAAACACTGAATTTTGCTTATTAAAATTAAGATCAAGTTGGAAATTCTGTAAAATTTGACCGTAAATAAACTGTGATTCAAATCACATACTGTGGTTTTTATTTAATTTTGAGACGATAAATGTCCACAGATAAACGCAGATGAGTATCAGCTACATTAGTGTCTAGACGTAGTATCTGCGGAAGATAATTCGATATATTGAAATTGGTAGAAATAATCTGATGGTGATGCTGAGAGTGATTTGCTCGGAACACGAATCAAGAATAAGAGTTATATCAGCCTGTCGAGCTAGTAAAAAAAAAAGAGGAAGCTATATTATAAGTATTGTACTTAAACACGATTATGAAGTAGCTCCAATAAGTGAGGAAAGAGCGAAAGAACTTCAAGCGACGTCAGAGCATTAAACACCGTTACCCAAGAACAAGTACAATGAATCAACGAGTTGCTTTTTTAGGATTAGGATTAATGGGTGCGCCAATGGCAGCTAATTTAGCCCGTAAAGGTTATGATGTCACTGCTTGGAATCGCACTAGCACTCGCCCCAGAATCAAAATGGCGACAGAAGCGGGAGTAAAAGTAGTAGATTCTATTGCAGCAGCAGTAAAAACAGCAGACGTGATTTTTTCCTGTGTGGGGGATGTTCCTGATGTGAAAGCAGTTTTGTTGGGAGAGACAGGGGTAGTCAATTATGCTCAACCTAATGCCCTAGTTGTTGATCTGAGTACTATTGGTAGTACTGCTGCTAAAGAAATCGGTAAAGAATTACAGCAGCATCAATTACGGTTTATGGATGCACCCGTTTCAGGAGGGGATATCGGTGCAATTAATGGAACTCTAACTATTATGGTAGGAGGTAGCGAAGCAGATTTTGCCCAATGCCAACCTCTTTTAGCAGCTATGGGCAAAAACATCACTCTTTGTGGGGAAGTTGGTAGCGGACAAGGAGTTAAAATGTGTAATCAAATACTCTGCGCTTTAAACTTGGTGGGCATTTGTGAAGCGATGCAGATGGCAAAACAGCAGGGGATCGATCCTAATTTAATTGTAGAAGTTTGCGGTACTGGTGCAGCAGGTTCTTGGGCATTAGCCAATTTGGGTTCAAAAATAATTAATTCTGACTATGAGCCTGGTTTTGCGATTAAGCATATTATTAAAGATTTGCGTTTAGTACAAGAAATTAGCCAAGCTGGAGACGGTGATTTACCAGGAACTAAATTAAGCGATCGCCTTTTTAAAGCGGTTGCAGCCATGGAAAATGGGAAGGGTGCAGAACAAGGAACACAAGCAATGATTCGCGCTTATGAAGCCTTAGAAATGAAAGAGCAAAAATAGCTAAATAGCTTTTCTTAGATATAGCTTTTGCTAGGATTGGTAAACATTAATCCTGCTGCGCCTAAAACGATAAAATTAGGAAGCCAAGCTGCGAGAAAAGGTGATAAAACTCCTTGAATTCCCATCGAGCCTGAAATAAAAGAAAATAAGTAATAAAAGAAAATTAAACCAATACAAATACCAAAACTCATTCCTTTACCCGCACTCTGGGGTTTAACCCCAATAGCTGCCCCAATTAGGGCAAACACTAAACAAGCAAAAGGTAGGGAAATTTTTTGTTGAATCCGAACTTTTAGCTTCCGAATTCTTTTATCTTTACCACTTAACTTGACAACATTAAGATATTCTTGAGCTTGAGCTAGAGTCATTTCGTTGTAATCGAGACTCTTTTTAGTTAAATCTAGAGGTGCGCTAGGTAAAGCTAATTTTTGGTGTTGAAAGCGGACGATATTTTGATAAGAACCATCCGTTCCTAAAAGATAAATCGTACCATCATAAAAATCCCAAATGTTTTCTAATATATTCCAAGTAGCAGAATTAGCCAAAATAATTTGACTGACTCCAGCTTGAGAACGATCTAAAATCGTGAGATTTTTCATCTTCTCTCCATCAAATTCTTCGGCATAAAACAGTCTGGTAAGGACAGTTTCTTTACTACCATCAGCCATCATCACTGGCTCATATTCGGGGTACAAAATATTTCTTTCTTTAAAACTTGGTCCTGCTCGATCTAAAGCTTTTTCTAAAGTAATTGTTGCTTGGTAATTAGCAGCAGGAGCGACAAAATTATTAAACAGAAAAGTGAGGGTAACTATTAATAAACTAAAAACGATCGCAGGTACAATCAGACGATAAGTATTGATGCCAATGCTGCGTAAAGCAATCAACTCGCTATCACTAGATAGCCTAGTATATGCCATTAGCGTTGCCAAAAGTACTGACATGGGAAAAGCCAAAACAATAAATTCTGGCATTTTCAAAATTAGAATCTGTACGGCAATTCCTAGAGGTAATCCTGACTCGGTAACTTTTCTTACTAGCTCAAATACTGTCCCAATTGACAATCCCAAAGAAGTAAAAATACCCATACCAAATAAAAAGGGTAAAATTAATTCTCGAAAAATGTATAAGTCCATAATCGAAAAATATGAACTCGGAAAATTCAATTTTTTTAAGCTAAAATATTCCATGTTTAATTAAATTTAGCAGAGTAACTTGAACTAATATTTATTGTCTTTAAATTAAATAAATTTCATCATAGTAGATTTTGCTGTTTTATCTTGTTTGATCTAGAGTAAGTTTGTCGAATACCTTAAAAGATACAACATCAGTAAAGTTCCATTGAGCCTTTATGTAAGAATATAGAACAAGCAATACAGAAGGAGTAACTAAACTATGCTGTCCTATGCTTTAGCGATCGCCGTTGGCTTAAGTAGTTTGATCCTATTTTTGACAGCTTTTTTGATGCCGAAAATTCATCGTCAGGATGATTTTTTATGGAGTGGTATCGGGTTATTTTACGCCTTAATCCTTTGGTTTTGCGCTGCTCAAATTCATAATGCTGTATTATTGGGACAATTTGCAGCAGTAGCATTGTTAATTTCCTATAATTGGCAAGTAATCACCTTGAGAAGGGCGATCGCTAATCCTGAATTACCAACTACAACAGCAGGCTTTTCTTTGACAGGTTTTTTGGGCAAATTGTGGAATCGTTCCCCCAAAACTGCGACAAACAAAACTCCTGTCTCTCAAGAAACATTAGCTTCGGCAGTAACTACCCCAAAGACTAGTTCGGATCAAACCGCAAAAACACCAGCAGTCACTGAGGCTTCTTCTTTAACTAAACCAGTTAATCAAGGTAAAGAAGCACAACAGCCAGAAGTGGCTAATCAAAACAGCAACGTAAATCCTAAAACCCCTTCTCAAACTCCATCAGATGATACCTTAGATCGCCAAGAAACTAAAGCCTCTACTACAACTTCCTCAGCCTCGATAGCCCCAACAGAAACACCTAATGCTACTACTCAAGAAATAGAAGTTAGTAATTGGGAAGATGATGAAGCTTCAACTAATTGGGCTGAAACCGCAACTTCAAAGAAAACAGAACCATCTACTACTCAATCCGCCTCAAGCCCAGAAATAGAAATCATAACCGAATCTGTTACCTCAGATCGGGAAAATACTGATATTACCTCTACTTCAGCAGAATTGGAAACTCAGCCAGAAACGTCGGAAACAGCAGAAACTGAAACTAAAGATCCTACTGAGGAGTAACTTGACAATGAATTAAAAACTAAAAACTAGTTGACAAACAACACACTAATTACTACTTTCCCAAAATCTTAGTTATCTTGAGAGTATCTTTTGTGATTGATTATAACTTTGATGTTGACTTTAGTCTTAGCAGTACTGTCGATTTCTGCTGCTATTGGTATGAGACTGGCTTTACCATTGTTAGTTATTAGTTTGTTTTACAGTCAAGAGTTTTGGACTGATGTTCCTATTTTGAGACATCTTGAGCCGAGAGTGATCTTAGCAATTTCAATTTCTTGGTCTTTGTTAGAATTATTTATTTCTAAAAAACTTTTAGGGCAAAGAGTCTTACAAGTAATCCAACTTGTATTTAGCCCGATGTTAGGCGCAATTATTGCGATCGCCTTTGCTCATATTGCCCAGGTTGATTTTACCCCTTTTTGGCTGATCGGGCTTGTGGGCGGAATTTTTGCTTTGGTCTTAACTATTGTTCAAATCGGTTGGTTTTTTCGGCTGCGAGGTCTGCCAATTTGGGTAGTATTAATGCAAGATATTCTCGGAATTTTGTTGGTACTTTTAGCTTTTGCTTCTCCTAGAGAGGGCGGGTTAATTGCTTTACTTTTATTGTGGCTAGCAATTCGTAGTTCTACAGCTTGGCGCAATTGGTATTTAGCATCACAAAAAACTTCCTCATAATTCAATTTATGATTTGATGGTTCTAGGATAACGAGCCGTACAAGGAACACCCCAGGCAACTTGAGCCTGCATAATGTTGCCAAAAACCCCACTTTTTGCCCCAATAACTGCATTAGAACCAATATTCACCCCTGGAGCAATAAAACAATCTGTAGCGATCCAAGCTCCATTACCAATTTTAATTGGCGCAGTCACTAAACTAAACGCCCGATCTTGGATATCGTGGCTACCCGTGCAAAGATAAGATTTTTGCGAGATCACACAATGAGAGCCAATCTCAATTTGGTCGATGCTGTATAAAACTACGTCGTCTCCGATCCAACTGTAATCACCAATAGTAATTTTCCAAGGATAGGTAAACCTAGCAGTAGGACGGATTACTACCCCTTGACCGACTTTCGCCCCAAATAACCGCAGCAACCAGCAACGAAAGCGATTAAAGTTGTGCAGACTTAGGGGAAATGCGATCGCCTGAACCAACCACCAGAGTATAATAAACCAATTAGGTTTGCCTCGCGCAAAATTAGATTGGTCATATTGTCTCAAATCTACTAATGGCGGTTCATCTAACAGAATGTTTTGGCTCATTGAATCTCTATTTGGATAACTTAACTTTTTCGGTTATCGAAGTCTGGGAAGTAGTTGACTCATTAGCAGCAACAACATTTAATTTTCCGCCAAATTTTTGCAATTCATAAAGTTTAACGCCAATTTGGTATTCATACTGACTGAGAAGACGACCATAAATATATCCTGCTGTGCCATCTAAAAAGCCGAAACGAACAAAATAAAACAAGATAAAGCGTAATAAAGGCTTAAGAGGTAATCTTACCCAAATTTTCTTGAGAAAGCGTTTGCGCTGTACTGCATCACCAAATAAATTTGCGCCAATAGTTCCTGCTTCGTCAGTCCCATGAAGTATATTGTAGTAAACTCGTGCTTCCCAATTAGAATAGCGATTGTGTCTTGCTAACCATTGATAAATATCACGAAAATCAATATGTAGCATATCTTCTTTGAGATAGCCGACTTGTCCTTGCAAAATCACGTGTTCGTGAACTTCATTATCGCCAGTATTAGGAATGTCTTCGGTACTTAGATTTTCGTAGCGACCTAATTTATGTTGAAATAAACGTAAATTCCAGTCAGGATATTTTCCCCCAAAGCGAATCCACTTACCTAAAAAAAACACCTTCCGATTCAGATAATAACCCTGATATTCAGGATTTTTGATCGCTAAGGCAATTTCTGACCACAACTCTGGTGTAATTCTCTCATCGCAATCTACAATCAAGACCCAATCATTACGAAACGGTAAATTATCTAAAGACCAATTCTTTTTTTTGGGCCAGCGACCATTAAAATGAAACTGAATTACTTTAGCACCATAGTCGCCTGCAATTTCTAAAGTTCTGTCTTCACTTTGAGAATCTACAATAAATATTTCATCCGCTACTGCTACACTTTCTAAGCAAGCTGGAAGATTTAATTCTTCGTTTTTGGCAGGGATGAGAACTGATACTGGAATCTGAGAGATTGAGTTAGACATACATTTACCGAAGATTGTTAAAAGTCGCTACTTATAACAGCCAAAATTTTACCGCGGAATGCGACGGGGCATTCAAGCACCTGAACTAAATTCAGGTGACAGCCCCTTGTCAGCGCAGGCTCTGGAGGGACTGTCTGAGGAGGTTTCTCCTACGGGGGTCAGCCCCTCACGGGGCAACCTCGTCAATCGCCCCCTCCAGTTGATCCGCCCCGTTCGTCTCACAAGTCCGCGTCGCCTGGGTTTCCCCAGGCGTGCGGTACAAGCTTCCGAGGAAACCTCGGAAGACACGCACTTGCCTTTATGACCGTGAGGGATGCTCAAGGGATTGAGAGCATATCCAACAGCGCGATTGGACATGGCGAGCGGGCGTACAGGGTTTCCTTGGAAACATCATTACACAGCCCCTTGGAAACCTCGCCGTCGGGAACGCGCAATCACGGTGTTGACGGACATGGCAGAGTACCGCTGACTCACAAATTACTTTTATAAAGGTAACATCGGCTGCGAAAAAATCCCAAAATTTCTTAATTAAGGCAAAATATTGGGGAATTTTTCCCGAACAAAACAAATAATTTTAGATTTTTAGCTCAATATTTAGTTTTATGAATTCCATTGTATCTAGTTATGCCCCAAGAACTGTTATTTTGGTGACTGGTGCTTCTCGTTCTGGTAAAAGTGAATGGGCAGAAACCTTAGCTCAACAAAGTAGGCGATCTGTAATTTATGTTGCTACTGCTATGGTCAATTCAACAGATCGAGAATGGCAAAGTCGCATTTTGCAACATCAACAACGACGACCGACAACTTGGCAAACTCTGGTTGAACCTTATAAACTAGCTTGGGTAATTCGCAATAGCCAACCGCAACAGTGTTTGTTGATTGATTCTTTGGGAACTTGGGTCGCCAATTTACTTACCTTAAGCGATCGCACTTGGTTAAAAGTTACAGAGAATTTAACTGAAAGTCTGGCAATTACTCCCTCAACAATTATTTTGGTCGGAGAAGAAACTGGCTGGGGAGTTGTTCCTGCTTATGCTTCAGGCAGATTATTCCGCGATCGCCTAGGACACCTTTTAAGACAGATCGGCTCACAAGCGGATATTGTCTATCTAGTTACTGGCGGTCATGCAATTAATTTAAGTGTCTTAGGCATCCCTTTAGATAAAATGACTGATTACTGATTACTGTTGACTAATTAGATTTGATCGGAAACACTATTAGACGAATCGATATCTTACTTTCGAGGAATTTGATTAACCTGTAAGGAGAGAGAAATTCCATGCCAAAATTAGCGACTAAAAAAAGCCTTAATCCTAAATTATTAATTAAAATACCCCGCAATCATTGGTTTTTGTCTTTATGCTTCTGGTTGCTGCTAATTTTGCCCAGTCAAGCTCTTGATTTGCGAGTAGCAATCAAAAAAAACACCAGTAATGTCAAAGTTGGTAGTTCTACAACGGCGGTGGTTAAAGATGCTACGGGGCGTAAAATTGGGGAATTAAAACCGATGGCTGCCTTAGCTGCTAAAGCTGGCGGAAATCAAGTAGTTTTAGAGAGTCTGAAAGCTGGTGAATTAATTATCGAACCTACGGGTGAGGGTTATGTCTGGATCGGCGATCGCTGGTATCGTGGCAGAACCCGTTTAGTCCCTCAAGGTAATAATCTCACGGCGATTAATCAGGTAAACCTAGAGCATTATCTCTATAGTGTAGTAGGCGCAGAAGCAGTTGCAAGTTGGCCCATTGAAGCCTTGAAAGCTCAAGCAGTTGCAGCCCGTTCCTATGCTTTGTACAAGCAAAAGACTGAAAATAATCGCCTCTATGATTTAGATACCACGATTAGTACTCAGGTTTACAAGGGTTTGGATACTGAATATGTGACCACTCATCAAGCTGTGAACAGTACCGCAGGACAGATTATGACCTATGACAATAGTGTAATTTTGGCTGCTTTTCACTCTTCTTCTGGTGGACATACCGAAAATGTCGAAGATGTTTGGGTATCTCCTTTACCATATCTACGAGGCGTAATTGATTACGATCAAGAATCTCCTGTGTTTGAGTGGAATAAGTCGATTTCGCTGAATCAGATTAGTACTATGGTCGGAGGAGTCGGACAAATTAAAGCGATGGTTCCCGATCGCGTTACACCTCGCGGGAGAGTGGTGACAATGAAAGTTGTAGGCGATCGCGGTACGACTGAAGTTAGTGGTAAAGAATTACGTAAAGTTTTAGATTTACGCAGTACTCTCTTTCGCGTCACTATTAATGGTAATAACTTGCAAATCTACGGAAGAGGTTTCGGTCACGGCTTGGGTTTGAGTCAATGGGGCGCTTACCATCTGGCAAAACAAGGTGTTGGTTATCACCAAATTTTGGCTCACTATTACCAAAATGCGCTTTTATCCCAAATTCAATAAAGGGCTTCGCCCAAGCTATTAGCTTTTAGCTCTTAGCTCGATCTCTTCAATCAAATATGGTCTTGAACCATCCCTGATTGGAGACGAGCCTTCGAGATCGGAGTCTTAAACTCAATTGCGCTTTTAGTGTTTAACCAAGGCTAATAGCGCGCAAGCGATCGTGCTAAAAGCTTTTTTGATCGCTTTAAATTAGCTTACATTGAGCTTGATGACGTAGCAGATGATCGCACAAAACCAAAGCGGTCATTGCTTCTACCATCGGTACGGCTCTAGGTAAAACACAAGGATCGTGTCTGCCTTTGGCAGCTAAAACCGTTTCTGTGCCAGTGTTGGTCACAGTTTTTTGAGCTTTGCCAATGGTCGCTGTCGGTTTAAAAGCAGCGCGAATTATAATATTTTCGCCGTTGGCAATACCGCCTTGAATTCCGCCCGATCTATTGGTTACAGTGCGGATTTTTCCTGCTGCATCGGAATAAAATTCGTCGTTGTGTTCGCTACCTGTCATGGTTGTACCAGCAAAACCCGACCCAATTTCAAAACCTTTGGTCGCAGGAAGTGACATTACCGCTTTGGCTAAGTCTGCCTCTAATTTATCAAATACTGGTTCACCTAGTCCTGGCGGGACATTACGGGCGACACATTCAACTACTCCCCCTAGAGAGTCTTGGTCTTTTCTGGCGCGATCAATTAATTCAATCATTTTGAGCGCGCATTCACTGTCAGGACAGCGCACTATATTACTTTCTACTTGGGCTAAAGTTACAGTATTGTGGTTAACTATTGCCTCTAAATCTTTGATGCGTTTGACATAGGCAACAATTTCCACTCCTGCAACTTGCTGTAAAATCTTTTTGGCGATCGCCCCTGCTGCAACTCTACCAATAGTTTCCCGCGCTGAAGCCCTTCCGCCTCCTTGCCAATTGCGAAACCCATACTTAGCATCATAGGTCGCATCCGCATGAGAAGGACGATATTTTACAGTCATCTCATCATAATCTTGAGAACGAGCGTCTTTATTTCTCACCAGGATGGCGATCGGTGTTCCTGTGGTTTTACCTTCAAAAACGCCCGAAATTATTTCACAGGTATCGGTTTCTTTACGAGGTGTCGTAATTTTACTTTGTCCTGGTCGTCTGCGGTCTAAATCGAGTTGAATTTCCGCTGCTGATATTGCTAGTTGAGGCGGACAGCCATCAATAACTACTCCCACACCTCCACCATGAGATTCGCCAAAAGTAGTAATCCGAAATAAATGTCCAAATGTGTTGCCCATAAATAATAAACTTGCTCCCTTCTAAAGCTTTGTTAAAAATGCCTTTAGCATTTTGCCTTAACCGATTTTCTCCAGGTTTGAGGTGTTGTTTGCCAATATTGACGAAATTGACGACTAAAATGACAGGCATCTTGATAGCCGATTTTTCTAGCAATATTCTCAATCGAGTCACTAGTTTCTTGCAGTAAATGGCAAGCTTCAACCATGCGTCGTTCTATAATCCAGCGCACAATTGTCTTTCCTGTCTGTTTACCAACCAGGTTAGTTAAATAAGCAGGAGAATAACCGACTTCTTGCGCTACGTCATTGAGACTAATTCCTCGATTATAATTAGCTTCAATAAATTGAAAAACTTGACTCAGTTGAGGAATCGCAGGAAAGAATGCTTGAGCAATTTTAACTTCAGTTGTAGTAGCATTAGCTATTGAAGCTGAAGGTGGTTTTTCTTTCTCAGTATCTCGATTGTCCTGCAAACTGCGCTTGACTAACCGAGCGGAAACCGCTTCAATTAATTCTTCTACTGTAAGGGGTTTAGTTAAATAATCATCAGCTCCCAAATTCATCCCTCGGCGTAATTCTAACTTACTGCCTTTAGCAGTCAAAAAAACAAAAGGAATCATTGCTGTGTTTATATTCTGCTGTAGTTGCGTCAAAACGCCATAGCCGTCCAGTTTCGGCATAATAATATCACATAAGATTAAATCTGGTAGTTCTTGCTGCGCGATTTGACAACCTACCACCCCATTATCAGCAATTAAAGTATCATAACCTTCGGCTCGAAGACAAGAAATAAAAAGATTTCTGTCTCTTATTTCATCTTCAATGACTAAAATCTTTTGCTTAACCATAGTTCAACTGGATCAATTTTACTCAAGTTTATCTTTGGGTTAGATTTGTGGTTTTATCACAGTCCTAAATCATTGATTAAAACAACTAACAACTAACTATCAATCAACGGCAAAATAACCGTAATATTAGTACCTACTCCTATTTCACTTACGATGTCGAGCTTACCTCCTTGGAGATCAACTAAATTTTTAACAATTGCTAGTCCCATGCCATTACCTTTAATCCCAGAAACATTACTCCCTCGAAAAAAAGCTTCAAATAGTTTCGGAATTTCGCTTTGAGGAATACCAATTCCACGATCTTTAATTTGAAAAATCAGATTCTCGTCTTGACAACTAAACTCTAAAATAATTGTGCTATTTTCTGGCGAGTATTTAATGGCATTAGACAGTAGATTGATCAGCATTGGCTGTAATAAAGCTTGATCTGAGTAAACTGTTTGACAATTATCACAGTGAACCAAATCAATAGTCTGTTGTTTACTATTAGCAAGAGGTCGTATTTGAGTAACTACATCGTTACAGAATAAATTTATCTCGATGAGACTCGGTTGAAATTCAATCTTGCCGTTTTCCAATTTACCGTAAAAAACCAACTCATCTAGTAATTGAGTAATCTCTTCAACTCCAGCTTGAATATTATTTAAAAAAACTTTGGTTTCTTGTTGATTTTTCTGTTGTAAAAGACGGCGTTTGAGCATACTGTTAGAAAAAGAAACAACATTCAGCAAAGAGCGAAACTTATGACAGAGCATCGAAAGAAACAAGTCTTTAACACTAGTATTTTGTTGAATTAGTTTAGGAACTCGCTCGTTATTTATAACTTCTACTAAGTTTTTTTCCAAAGAAAATTTAGTAACATCCCAAATTAAATAAATCCTAGCGACTAATTGACCATCAAGCTTTTGGGTAGAAAAGCTTTGCGCAAATACTCTGCCATCTTTTAGTCTTAATAAGTTAGTTTGCTGCTTCTGAAGATCGATTGGGGTTTCCCAAGTCAGTTCAGAGAAATTTTGTGACGCTTCTAACTGTTCTACTATGTAGTTCTGACATTTTTTAAGGTCTTTAGCAGTTAGTTGATCATCAGGAATACGCCACATTTCTAAAAAGCGATCATTAACACCAAGAATATCTCCTTTAGGACTGATGGAAATAACGCCACAATTACTATCAAAATTAAAATTAGTTGGTAACCGTAGCTTTTGTAGTTCCGATCCTTGAACTTTTAATTTATTAATAAATTTATGCTTAATATCTTGAGAATTACTTTTCATTTTAGTGAGACAAATTTAACTAACAATTAAAGAGTTGAAACCTAATTTAGCGATAAATTTACGGCGGTTTACACAAGTAACTAGTACAGTTTGGTTTCTTAATCTTGATAGACTGATTACTTTGAATTTTTAGTTTTTCAGACTGATACGTAATCCGCTGTATCTGTTTAAATTTCAATTTATTAAACTCTTTTAAAAAGTTCTTTGTGCTATTTAAAAAATTTCAATAGAGCTATCATTTAGTGTTAATAAGTGCCTAAACATAATTAATTACACACTGCGATCCTCCGTTTTCCGTTACCCTTTTACCTTTTACCGATCTCAAACAGAAAATTAATTTTGTGCAACTACTTATCATCTAATTCCCAGATTAGAATCCTCCTTGAGAACTACTCTTAGGCTTAAGTCAAAAACTGATTTAACTTGTGTAGAAGACAAGGCACTTAAATTTAGCGGATTGCCTTTTTAATTTACCGCAAATTTACAAAATTATCAAAAACATCTGTAAATTATGATAATTTCTAGAATTAAATAAACTATAAACTAGCCTTAATTATAAATTCAAGTTTAATACACTAAGATTACCAAAAGATTACCCAACTATTTACATTTTATATTTCTAGATTCAATCCCATAACCTGAAACTACTAACCGAAACTCAAACCATTTGCTATTTCGGTCTAAGTCAAGTTTTGTTGATTTTAGATTTAGATCAGAACCAAAAAATAGACAAGTAAATCAAAAGATTCTTCATTGTTACAAAGCTTTAAACTTAGTAGAGTTCTAATATTCCAGTCATAGATTACTTTAATCTTACCGAGTAAAGCTAACTTTGATTTCATTACAGGGTAATCAGAAAGTTTCACTTTAGGCTGAAACTCCATAATCGCAATCATCAACACAGTCAATGATTATTGAACCACATTTTTATCAGACTCAAAGCGAGATTCACGTTACTCGCTTCCTTACCGAAGTTTCCATGAAATCCTCTATCGAGAAAATTTTACTCTCTTTAGATTTTCAACGTGGCGGGTTACTAGAAAGTAGCTATGAGTATCCAGGAAGATACAAAAGGTGGGCAATTGGCTTTATTAATCCACCACTAGAATTAGCGACTCGTGACAATTGTTTTACCCTTACCGCATTAAACGATCGCGGTCAAATTTTACTGGCTCACATCGCCAAGTCTTTGCAGCAGCACCCACAACTGCAAGAAGTTTGTTGGCAGAATCATAATTGTTTTACTGGTTCGGTCAAAGCAACTCAAGAGTCATTTTCGGAAGAAGAACGCAGTAAGCAACCTTCTGTTTTTACTGTAATTCGGGCTATTGCGCAAAATTTTGCCAGTCCTGAAGACTCTCATTTAGGATTGTATGGAGCTTTTGGCTATGATTTGGTTTTCCAGTTCGAGCCGATTACGAGGCAAATTAATCGCCCCTCGGAACAAAGAGATTTAGTGCTTTATCTTCCTGATGAATTGGTTGTGGTAGATCACTATTCTCAACGGGCATTTTGCTATCAATACGAATTTGAGACAGAATCGGGTAATACGGCAGGATTGCCTAGAGTTGGCGCAATAATTGATTATCGCGGTAAACGAGAAGCGCCAAAGCAAGCTTCCGACCATCAGCCTGGAGAATATGCCGATCTAGTGCGTCAAGCAATCGATTATTTTCGCCGTGGCGATTTGTTTGAGGTAGTTCCTAGTCAAAACTTTTTTACTGTTTGTACTGAACCTCCTGCTAAATTATTTCGCATCTTACAGCAGATTAATCCTAGCCCTTACGGATTCATCTTTAATCTTGGTGGGGAGTATTTAATTGGGATGTCTCCTGAAATGTTTGTTCGCGTCGAAGGAAGGCGGATCGAAACCTGTCCTATTAGTGGCACAATTGGTCGTGGCGAAAATGCGATTGATGATGCGGAGCGCATTTTGGAGTTGCTCAACTCAGGCAAAGATGAAGCAGAACTTACCATGTGTACTGATGTTGACCGTAACGATAAATCTCGCATCTGTGAGCCAGGCTCGGTTAAAGTCATTGGTCGTCGTCAGGTAGAGTTGTATAGTCATCTAATTCATACGGTCGATCATGTAGAGGGATTACTTCGCCCTGAGTTTGATGCTCTCGATGCTTTCTTATCCCACACTTGGGCTGTGACTGTGACAGGCGCGCCCAAACGAGCAGCAATTCAATTTATCGAACAGCACGAACATAGTCCTAGACGTTGGTATGGTGGTGCAGTTGGTTATTATACCTTTGATGGTAATTTGAACACGGGTTTAATTCTACGGACAATTCGCCTGCAAGATTGTATTGCCGAAGTACGAGTCGGGGCGACGCTGCTCTATGATTCTAACCCTGAAGCGGAAGCCCAAGAGACACTTACTAAAGCTGCTGCTTTATTTCAGACTCTCTATTGTGCTAAAGAACCTGAAGCGCAGATGCTAATTCAGGCTACGCCTCAAGAGTCCCCAATGAACCATAAACTCGGTAAAAAAGTACTACTAATTGATTATGAAGACTCTTTTGTTCATACTTTAGCTAACTATCTTCGTCAGACTGGTGTAACGGTTAAAACCTTGCGTCACGGGTTTTCTGAAGTAGTTTTTGACCAAGAACGCCCCGATTTAGTAGTTTTATCCCCTGGTCCTGGCAGACCGAGTGATTTTAAGATATCTGCGACAATAGCTGCTTGTATCCAGAGAAAAATTCCGCTATTTGGTGTTTGTCTAGGACTACAAGGGATTGTTGAAGCTTATGGTGGCAAATTAGGAGTTCTCCACTATCCTCGACACGGTAAAATGTCCCAGGTTTCAATTATCGCTCCTGAATCGACCCTGTTTCAAGGATTGCCTTTGTCTTTTGCTGTCGGTAGATATCATTCTTTATTTGCCATACGGGATTGTTTGCCCACAGAACTAAAAGTCACAGCTTTTTCCGAAGACGAAGTAATTATGGCGATAGAACATCGCACCTTACCAATTGCTGCGGTGCAGTTTCATCCAGAATCTATTATGACCAAGTCAAAACAAGTCGGATTAAAAATTTTAGAAAATGTCGTGATGACTTACACTCAAACTAAAGCCACTCCTATTGCTTATTAACAAATAGACTAAGAAGTTGAACTTAGAGTCATTCCCCAAAAAATTGAGCTAGTTTCCAGAATTAGAAGAATTTCATTATCGCAAAATTATGAAGCAGATTCTGCAAAAAATAGTCAAGCATAAGGTTCAAGAAATAGCTCAAAGACAACAACAGCTAACATTGAGCGAGCTTCAGCAACAAGTCGCTGAAGCCCCAGCTGCCAGAGATTTTGTTCAAGCTCTTAAGTCAAATTATCCTCGACCTGGCATCATCGCTGAAGTGAAAAAAGCTTCTCCTAGCAGAGGCATAATTCGGGCTGATTTTGAGCCAGTAGCGATCGCCAGAGCCTACGAACGCGGTGGAGCTAACTGTATTTCGGTTTTAACAGACCGCCAATTCTTTCAGGGTAGTTTCGATAATCTACGTTTGATCAGGCAGCAGGTAGCTTTACCCTTATTATGCAAAGAGTTTATTCTAGCTTCCTATCAAATTTATTTGGCAAGGGCTATGGGGGCAGATGCCGTATTGCTGATTGCTGCAATTCTTACCGATAGCAAACTCCAAGAATTTTTAGCTCTCAGCCACGATTTGGGCATGGAGGCACTAGTAGAAGTTCATACCAGAACCGAATTAGACCGAGTGCTACGACTTAAACAACTGAGATTACTAGGGATTAATAACCGTAATCTCGAAAACTTTAACGTAAATTTGGCAACTACTTTAGAACTAATCGAACAGAGACGAGACATCTTAAGCAGTAGCAACCTAACTTTGGTGAGCGAGTCGGGAATCAAAACTAAAGCGGATCTCGACTTTGTTGCTCAAGCTGGAGCTAATGCCGTGTTAGTCGGAGAATCTTTGGTCAAACAAACTAACATCGAACAAGCTTTAACTAATTTTGCCAGTTCACAACCTGTGGCTTAGATTTTGCC
>DAXETX010000304.1:0-17584 GCA_051155735.1 Xenococcaceae cyanobacterium | reverse complement strand
CATCATGTGGTTACTAGTGCTACTTCTAGTTTGGCAAAATTACTTTGGTGGCAACAACAACCCAACTTTACCCAAGGGGTTTATTTTTTACATCAAGCAGACTGGTTAAGCTTTTTACTTCATGGCAAACTAGGAATCAGTGATTATCATAACGCTCTCAAACTAGGTTATGATGTCGCACAATTAGCCTATCCCTCATGGTTACAAACTCTTGATTGTCGTAGGCTTTTGCCTCAAGTATTAGCTCCTGGTACACCTATTGCCACCATAACACCTCAAATTCGCGATCGCTTTTTGCTGCCACCAGACTGTACAGTTTATGCAGGAACAACCGACAGTATTGCAGCCTTTTTAGCCAGCGGTGCAACTCAGCCAGGAGAAGCCGTCACTTCATTGGGTTCAACTCTTGTCTTAAAATTACTGAGTCAACAGCCAGTAAACGATAGCAGATTTGGCATTTATAGCCATAGACTAGGAAATCTTTGGTTAACTGGGGGCGCATCTAATACTGGTGGTGCAGTACTACGTCACTTTTTTACTGATCCAGAATTAAGCAGTCTTTCTGCCCAAATCGATCCTACAATCCCTAGTAACTTACAATATTATCCGTTGTTGCAACCAGGCGATCGCTTTCCGATTAATGATCCTAATTTAGCACCTCAATTAGAACCCCGTCCTAATAACCCTATAACCTTTTTACACGGATTACTAGAAAGTATCGCTCGCATCGAAGCTTTAGGCTACGAAAAATTACAAGCATTAGGTGCTAGCCAATTAATCCGAGTTTATACGGCTGGTGGTGGTGCAAAAAACTCGATCTGGAGTCAAATACGCCAGCGATATCTGAAAGTTCCAGTCATCAAATCGTTTTATTCAGAAGCTGCCTATGGTACAGCATTATTGTCGCTTAATCCTTTATTTACAAATTAGCTCTAAACTTGTTTCATCTTTACTAGATATTAATTTTAGTTGATTAACAGTAACTTTAAAATTTGATTAATTTACAAATTCGACAAGAAAATATATTGTTCGCATAAACTTTCATTGGGTTTTTCAGGTTTGTACCTATACAGTATTGACTTTTATATTTTGACTTTAGTAGAATACCCCTAGCCAAAGTTTCATAATTAGTCAATGTTTGTTTAGTTAAGGCTAGTTATTTTAACTAAAGAGGCATAAATGCATAGATAGTCGAAAAAGGATTTTGCCAGAATTCCCTAATATTAATCTATAGCAAAACTCTAATTTTTATATATCAGAGAAGTTATCTAAAGTTTAATTTAATCGATTTAAATCTAAAAAATATTATGTTTCTACTTTGGCAGTAGTATCATTTAATTAAATATTAGTAAAAAGATTTTATTTCTCTATCTCGTATGCCTATACCATGAAACCTGTGTTTTTAATTGATTATTTGCTTACATTGCCTGCAAATAGTTTCTGGTTAAAAAACCAGAGGTCTTAAATAATAAAAAAAAGTGATAAATGGGCAGAAATAAAGCTAAAATCAGCCTAATTCATCACCTCTAAATATTGATCGGTGTTTCGAGCAATTTTTCTCAAGGTAAGTATTTGTTAAAAAATTTACCAAGAAACGATTATCCAGTCTTAAGCAAATTTTGCTTTGCCTCTGATTAATTAGACTGGATGATAGATCGAAGTCTGGTCAATGTAGAGAATTTATTATTTTGTCCAAACAATCAAAGAACCTAGATAGATCCATATATCTACTTTTACATAAGGCAATAAAGCTAAAAAAATAGAGGAGGTGTAATTTTGAGCTAAACTGCAATATCTTTAGTCATCTATCAGCTATATGCATTGGTCTAAATGCATAAGTTTTTTGGTGGATTAAAACTCTAACCAACTCTCCAACTTTAAATATAAAGTTTTATCTCTAGATTCAACATTTCTGTTAAAAAACTAACATTCACTAAGATTAGCTTAGGCTAAAAAAGGTAAAATTAAGGTAACTTAGTAGGCAAATGTAAATCTTTTTACAAAAGTTTATTGGGAGCGAAATTTCGCTAAATTCCCCAAAAAAGCTGATTTAGTTTCAGCCAATTAAATGCTAGCAGTTGAAACTATCGCCATCAGAAATGTGATGCGTGAAAACAGACCAATAATCAAGAAACAAAGTACAAAGAGCTTGCCTCACTATTAGGCACAAGAGAATCCTGATGAACAAGACAACTAATATCTAGCGATCAGAATTCTCATAAATAGAATAAAACTGCTATGCATAGCTAAAATAGATATTTTCTAAAAATTGAGTTACTTAGTCTCAATTGCGAGGAATCAGGATTTTTTCTAAGTTTTTTCTGGTGATTCTTGATTGAACAAGCCAAAAACTCCCTTGAAAATTTTCTTTATTATCTATATCGAAATTTTTTCAAAAGTATCTTATCAAACACTAATTTTGCAATAAATAACAATGGCTACTATCAACTTTAATCAGATTGGTTCTTTCAATGGTACTCAAGGCGGACCGAAAGTACTTAATAATCCTACTTCCATCCAGTTTGGTCCTGATGGAAGACTTTATGTAGCTGAACAGAATGGGTCGATTAACGCCTTTACCGTAACACTTCAAGATGGCGAATATATTGCCACCGACCATGAGACGCTATTGCTACCAAACGGTAGCGAAGTCGTAAAATCACTTCAAAATCATAACGATGATGGCTCTCCTGGTATCGATATTAATAATGGTTCTCCAGTTACTAATCGTCAGGTTACGGGACTCGTCACTACTGGAACAGCGACAAACCCTGTATTATATGTTTCTTCCAGCGATCCTCGTATTGCTACTAATGGCGAGGTACAACTCGACACCAATTCAGGTGTTGTCACTCAGTTAACTTGGACTGGAACTGAGTGGGAGGCGGTAGATATCATTCGCGGACTACCACGCTCTGAGGAGAACCATTCAGTAAACGGCATGGTGCTTAGCGCCGATGGCACTAAGCTATACCTTACAGTTGGCGGTAATACCAATAACGGCGCACCTTCGCAATTCTTTTCCTATACAGGTGAGTATGCCTTATCTGGTACAGTTCTAGAAATTGACCTGACAGACATCGAAAGTCGCTCGATCTTAACTGACCCCGCGGGTGGTCAAAATGGGACACCACGACAATATATTTATGACCTCCCAACTCTAGATGACCCAACCGTTCCTAACAATGGAGATAGAGAAAATAGTAGTGGATTAGATGTTGATGGACCATGGGGCGGTAATGATGGCTTTAATATGGCGATTTTGCCAGCTGATGCGCCGATCCGAATCTATGCTGATGGTCTGCGTAACCAATACGATATCGTTTTAACTGAAAGTGGCAAACTTTATACTGTCGATAATGGTTCAAACAGCAATCTTGGCGGTAATCCAATAGATGCGAATGGTAATCCTACAGACCAGGCGGGGGCTGGCGAGGCGACTAATACACCTAATAATGGCGGAACAGGCGATCCTGAACCCCTATTCTTACTTGAAGATGGTGGATACTATGGTCATCCAGCCCCCGCCAGAGCCAATCAAGATTTGCCTTGGATAGTATATGGTGACAATGGCAATCCCGACCCAGCTTTATCGCCCAACGCAGTTCCGAATCTTTCCAGTTTGGTTCCCGATGCCGTCAATATTCAAAATGGCTTTATTATCGATCCGAGCAAATTTACGGGTAATGCAGCACGCCTTAGTCAAAGTGGGATTCGCATTAAACGTACTAGCTCAGAAAGTAATACCCTGGTTAATTTAGGCTCATCTAGTAATGGTTTGGCTGAATATACAGGAGATGCTTTTGATGGTGCTTTGAAAGGAGCTTTACTAGTAACTCAGTTTAACGGTAATGTGACTCTGCTCAATCTCAGCCAGGATGGAACTACCATAGAGCCTTTAATCGATCCTGGTAATGACGGTATTCTTGGGACAGCAGACGATGAAACCATCGATTCTGATGGTGTATTTCCACTCATCACAGGTCAGTCACAGCCACTTGATGTGACTATTGGTCCTGATGGAACTATCTGGGTAGCTGAGTTTGGTCCTGACAACATTAACATATTTGCCCCTTCAGATATCATCTTGCCAGACGATCCAGATTTTGATGATGATGCCATACTAAACGTTGATGACCCCTTTATCCGAGATGCCACTAATGGTGGTTCAGTTCTGATCTTGCCTGGTCAGACCTTTCTGTGGGATTTTGATGCCAATCAAGATGATAATCTGCCTGGACCTGGTGGCTATGGCGGAGGTCTAACTGGCGTAATGATCGATGGAGTTATCGATTTCGAGGAATTTTTTCAAGAACCTTCCACTTTGCCTGAGCAAATCATTAAGTTGGATAATGTTAAGTTTACTACTGCTGCTGGAGGTGGTACGACAGTAATTGAGTCTGTCTCTAATGGAAATCCTCTGACAACTGGTAACAATGGTGAATATTTATTTCATACTGGTGTCACTATTGCCCCTACAGTAGATACTTTCACGATTAAGTGGACTGTGTTTAATCCAGCTACTTTGCTGAGCGGTCCATCTCAGCAACTTGGAGGCTACATTGGTACAGGCGATCAGAGTAACTATCTCAAAATTGTTGCCGTAGAAAATTCTAATGGTGAAATTCAGGTTTTACTAGAGGATAACGATGTCGTTCAGGCTTCATCATTTATTCAAGCCGATGGCTTATTTGAAGTACCAGATAATCAAAAAATCTTCTTTGAATTGGAGATCGACCCAACTGCTGCAACTGCGACGCCACTGATTACTTATCAAACTGGTGGCGGAAATACCACTACTGTATCTGGTACAGCGATCGATCTAAGTAACACAGCGGTTCTCGATGCCATTCTCGGCGACTATACTGTTCAGGGTCAAACTACAGGTCTTGCAGTTGGTTTATTCTCTTCTAATATCGGACAACCAGAAGCCAATACTTTCCAAGCGATTTTTGATGATATAGAAATTACTGCCACTGGGGATGATTCAGCAACCGTTCTTTATCGGGTGAATGCAGGTGGACCGCAGATAGCTGCCCTAGACGGTGGTCCTGCTTGGTCAGCAGATACTGGAAGCAACAATAGTCCTTTTTTAGTTGTACCTGGCAGTAACAATACAGCTACATTTCCAGCAGTAGAACCTGGTGCAACTGTTCCTGCATTTGTTCCTGGGGCTATCTTTGATACTGAGCGTTGGGATAATCCTGCTGTACCCGAAATGGCTTGGGCTTTTGATGTACCGACCGCAGGTCTTTATGAAGTGCGGTTATTTTTGGGTAATGGCTTTAACGGAACTCAAGCTCCTGGAGATAGGGTATTTGATGTCGCTCTCGAAGGTAACGTTCCCAGCAACCTGAGTAATATCGATCTATCCGCCCAGTTTGGGCATCAGGTTGGCGGAATGATTACCAATACGGTCAATGTGACTGATGGAACTCTCAATATTGAATTCCTGCATGATATTGGCAATAATCCTTTAGTTAACGGGATTGAAATTGTGCAACTTGGTGAAGGAATGTCCTTGATGCCAATGGTTTCGATTGTTGGTGATTCCTACACTGCTAGCGAAGCTGACCCTCTGGTACAGATTTCACTGTTGACCGATGTTACAGTACCCAACGACGAAACGGTTAATGTGACTTTCGAGATTGTTCCAGGAACAGCAACACCCCAGTCAGACTACCAATACCAGTCCGCAACTGCAACTTTCGATCAGCAGACAGGTGTTTATACTGATACAGTTACCATTGCTGGTGGTTCGTCAGATGCGACATTTTTAGTTGATATTTTACAAGATACTATCCCAGAAAGTGATGAGGCTTTTACGGTGAATATTGTTGATGTTAGTAACAACGCACAGATTGGTAATGACAGTGCCTCTGTGACTATTGAAGACGATGATTCAACTAATCCGACTGATACTGGAGAGGCAGTTTTAGGGATCACCCTCAACAGCAACAACGTTCAGATCTCGAATTTTGGCAATAATTCATTTGAAATTACCAACACGGGTACGAAAAAAATTACTCAAGTTAGCCTTGATGTGACTAACGCGCTCTATCCCGACACAGTATTTGACCCGTTTGGATTAGCAGGAGATACAGTATCAAAACCATTATCGATTAATACTAATGGTGGTACTGGTATCATTGCACCTAGTAATGCATCTTATATTGGTAC
Source organism: Xenococcaceae cyanobacterium (assembly GCA_051155735.1). Lineage (GTDB taxonomy): Bacteria > Cyanobacteriota > Cyanobacteriia > Cyanobacteriales > Xenococcaceae > JASJCP01. Next base: position 11,404 of record DAXETX010000304.1, on the reverse strand, counting down.
TGGTGGTACAGCAGGGTTTGAAGCGATTCAACTAAGCTTTGATGAAAATGTCAATGGCGGATTTGAATCAGGAGAAACGATTGGTTTCTCTATTGATATGGATCCAAACTCAGTTGCAGGTACTCAAAAGAATCCTCTTGATGCTGGCTCGAATCCTCCTTGGGATGTCGGCGGTGTTTCAGGGGCAGAATTAATCGGCTCTACTTTTACCGTTACTTTTACCGATGGTACTACCGCAACAGGTCAACTACAAGGTGCAGGCAATCAAGCAGGTTCTCAGGCAATTGCTTCTCAGTCTTCTCCTAATCTGCCAGTGTCTTTAATAGTAAACGGCTTAAGTGCTGGTGGGATAGGAACTTACGATGAAAATGGAGCAAGCGTAATTGTTAATGGTTCGGCAGGACAGACAGCGCGGGTAGTATTAACAAAAGGCTTTATTCAACCCGTAATTCCCTATGCAACATTTTTGGAGAATCAGCTAAATAGCTTGGCTGCCTCAGATTTTCCAGCGAATAACGCTGTGGAATTTCAAACTGTTGATGTATTGTTAACTGGTGAGAATCAAGACATTTCCGAACAGTTTGATTTATCTGGTGTTGCCGACTTTAACTTTGAAGGAGAAGATAAACTACCACTGGGATTTGTGGCAAGCATTATCGATCCAACCAACAATAATCTGCCTCTTGGCTCGGTAACACAACCAATCTATCTTCAATTTGATGAGCAGAACCCAGGACAAAATGAAGTTTCCATTACTGCTACTCAAAACGCTGCTGAACCAGATGTCGATGGACAGTTTACCGTTAGCCTCAGCGAAATTGCTGCGACAGATACCACTGTCACCTATTTGACTACAGGAACTGCGACCTCTAGCAGTGATTACACTGCTCTTAGCGGAGAAGTCACTATTCCAGCAGGAAGCTTGAACGCTCCAATTGATGTGGCAGTGCTTGATGATCAGGACTTGGAAGGGTCAGAGGATGTAATCGTTACTCTCAATGCTATTACAGCAGGAGATGCCAACATCGAGCTAGGAACTAGTACCACAGCTACTGTTACCATTGCGGATGATGAAGACATTAACGGTACTGTAATCAATGGCACTGAAGGGAAAGATACTCTCGAAGGTACGAATGAAGCCGAAATTATCAATGGGTTAGGAGATCGAGATGTCTTAAGAGGCAATGGTGGCAACGATACTCTTAACGGCAATCAAGGCAATGATCGGCTTAATGGGGGAATTGACGATGATGTTCTCAATGGTGACTCTGGAAACGATCTATTAATTGGGGCTCGCGGTAATGATACTGTAACTGGTGGAGCAGGAAATGACCGCTTTCGTTTGATCCGGACCAACGACGGTACAGATGAAATAACTGACTTTGATCCTAGTGAAGATACTCTTGAATTTAAAGGAAGCAATTTTAGTGATGCTTTGGTGAAGGGAGTTCTTCCTAATAGTCAGTTTGTCTCAGGAACAACAGCAGTAGATAGTGATGACTATTTTATTTACGACCAAAATACAGGTAATCTCTTCTTTGATGCTGATGGTGTTGATGGTGATGAGCAAGTTCTGATGGCTACACTATCGAATCAAGCCAATCTTAGTGCAGATGACATAGTAATTGTCTAATTTGACGTTGCGCTAGAAAAAGTCCCCCGATATATATTGGGGACTTTTTCTGAGGAGTTCTTGATTTTAGCCAAACTACAATTGAGAATCTAGATGTTTACAAAGAAGGAAGAAGTTAGGAGGAATTCAGAAGAAGGTATGATACTAAATCCTGTTCGTAAAAGTTACTTTTCATTGCCCCCTAAATCCCCCAATAATGGGGGACTTAAAGAATTTTCTATCGCGACTTTTATCAATCGGATTTAGTATGAGTATAATTAAAAGCTTTAGTTGTGGGGATAGAGCATCGCTTAAAACAAATATGTCTGCCAAGACACGTAGTGCGATGGAATACTATGTCCTTATTTTCAATCCCACGTTTTTAAACGTGGGTTCTTCTTCCTTCTTCCTTCGTGAATGAGACAAGAAAAGCGATCATGCCTTTAGCTTAAATAAATTAGAGAAATTTGAGTGTGGAGTTATTATCTAGGATCGAGAGGCATGATTTATCGCTAAGATGACAGTTAAAAGCATAGTTATTTAATTGTCTATCTATATCTATGGTCAAAATTCCCCTCAAACCTGAAACTAAAATCACTCAGCCTCAAATTAAAACAATTGCTCTCGATGTGGGGGGGATGAAATGCGCTGGTTGCGTCAAAGCTGTTGAAAAGCAGTTGCAACAAAATCTAGGAGTAAGATCGGCTTGTGTCAATCTGATTACGGAAGTAGCCGTAGTAGAGTATGAGTCGGAGAAGTTAGTACCAGAAACTTTAGCCGATAAATTGACTCAAGGGGGTTTTCCTAGCCAAGTTCGAGTCGAAGATCGCAGTATTGCTGAGGTGGCTCGCCAAGCTCAAAGTAAACGAGAGCAGCAACAACGGCAACAGCTTTGGCAGTTAATTACCGCAATTATTTTATTAGTTTTTTCCAGTATTGGTCATCTACATCATTTAGGCTTGACGCGGATTCCTGTACTGAGTAATATTTGGTTTCACTGGGGTTTAGCAACTTTGGCTTTATTAATTCCAGGGCGATCGCTGATCCTAGATGGGGCTAAGAGCTTGTCCCACCGAATGCCTAACATGAATACCTTAATTGGCTTAGGTACGGTGAGTGCTTATTTGGCTAGTTGTGTCGCTTTATTGTTTCCTGGTTTGGGTTGGGAGTGTTTTTTTGATGAACCTGTAATGTTGTTAGGGTTTATTTTTTTAGGGCGTACCTTAGAAGCTAGAGCCAGAAATCGTGCTTCTTTAGCTTTAGAAAATTTAGTGTCGCTACAACCCCAAATTGCTCGTTTAGTGGCGCAACAAGAAGAGAGTAATAGTATTGGGATGGAAATACCTGTAGAACAAGTTAAGGTAGGAGATTGGTTGCGGGTATTACCAGGAGAAAAAATTCCAGTTGATGGCATTTTGGTACGAGGCGAAACTACCATTGATGAATCGATGTTAACTGGAGAGTCAATTCCGATCGCTAAAGCTAAAGATGATCGCCTTTTAGCGGGAACGATCAATCAATCGGGGACGATTTTACTTCAGGTACAAAATACAGGAAAAGCCACCACTCTAGCTAAAATTATTAACCTCGTAGAGTCTGCTCAAACTCGTAAAGCCCCAGTCCAACAATTAGCCGATACTGTTGCTGGCTATTTTGCCTACGGAGTTATGGCGATCGCTGGTTTAACTTTCTTATTTTGGTACTTTTTGGGGACAAAAATTTGGTCAGAGATGTTAAGCACGACGGCTCATTCTCTGGGTGGCGAGATGATCGTAGTTGAAACATCTCCGGTTCTTTTGAGTCTAAAATTAACTATTGCTGTTTTGGCGATCGCCTGTCCTTGCGCTCTGGGTTTAGCTACCCCTACAGCTATTTTAGTCGGAACTAGTATCGGTGCAGAACAAGGGATCTTAATTAAAGGGGGAGACGTTTTAGAAAAAATTAGTAAGCTCGATACCATAGTTTTTGATAAAACTGGAACATTGACGCTGGGTAAATTAACCGTTACAGATTGTGTCGCCCTCGACAACAGCCTAACCGCAACAGATTTGTTACAAATAGCTGCATCTTTAGAAAATCAGAGTAATCATCCTCTAGCTAAAGCAATTATTACTCAAGCGGAGCAACAAAATTTAGCACTCTTACCAGTTAGCGAAATAACTCATAGTCCAGGATTAGGACTTAAGGGTATAGTAGCAGGAGCAACTGTTTATTTAGGAAATCCAACCTGGATCTCGCAACAGGGAATTTCCCTGGATTCAAGCGTAGATCGGGAAACTCAAGTTCTCGAAAAAGCAGGTAAAACAATCGTTTATCTAGCAAAAAATCGGGTATTAATTGGTTATCTTGCTCTTAAAGATAACTTACGTCATGATGCTACTCAAACTGTGTCACAATTACAAAACTTGGGGTTAAATGTCATTCTACTTACGGGCGATCGCTCAGAAGTCGCTCAGGCGATCGCTAAACCCTTAAATATTACTCAAGTTTTTGCCGAAGTCAAACCAGAGCAAAAAGCCGATGTTATTAAATCTTTGCAAAACTCTGCTTCTGATGAAGCAAAACAGCTAAATAATTCAGCAACAAAAATAGTAGCGATGTTAGGAGATGGAATTAATGATGCACCAGCCTTAGCTCAAGCGGATATTGGTGTTTCCCTGCAAGGCAGTACTGATATAGCGATCGAAACGGCTGATGTAGTTCTGATGCAAAATAAATTAGCAGATTTAATTAATGCCATTGAACTAAGTTTGGCTACTACCAATAAAATTAAGCAAAACTTAGCTTGGGCATTAGCTTATAATGTTATCGCTATTCCGATCGCTGCGGGAGTTTTGATTCCTAGCTTTAACTTAGTGCTTTCGCCTGTGATAGCTGCTATTGCTATGGCATCAAGTTCTTTAATTGTAGTCAGTAACTCTTTACTATTGTTGCAGCAAAAATAAGGTATTGTTTGCTTATCAAGGAGCTTTCGCTTTAGTTACAAGCTATAAGTTTTAATTATAAAATTATCTCAAAAATTCTTGATTTTTCTCGATAAAAAGTTAATTTACTTCATGCGGGAAGCAAACCATACTGCCCACAACAAAGTACAAATAAATAGAGCAGTACCCATTGCATGAGCTATAGCGTGGAACTGTTGGTTATTAATTAAAGTCATTACCAGCAACAATACCTATTATGCTTGTTAACATTTTAAGATAAATAAAAAAAAAGTGGTAAAAATAGTGCTATTTAATACGGATTATTTTTTTAGGAAGAATCATCTTAAATCCGATTCTAAAAACCCACTTTAAAATCTGTTGCCCTAAATGGGTTAAAGCCTTCTGCCTTCTGTCTTCACACAACTTTTTAATGATTTATCCCAACAGGATTTAGTATCAGCAGCAAACCTCAAAAATTAAATAGATATTAAGACTTAATAGTTTTAATGTCAAGAAATTGTAGAGTGAAGATTATTGATTTTAAATTTATCTTGGTTTAGAAGACAAAAGCTCAGAAAATTACAGATCTCAAATTTTTAAAACTTTTGCTCAAAGCTGTAAACAAAATAAAATATTAAAGATCATTTCAGTTTTTATCGCTTAATTAAAATTAATTTTAGCTAATTGTTATTACTGATTATTAGGTAACGATGCCAAAATGGTAATGGTGGATTGATCAATTATGATTGTGCTTTTGATAATTTATTTTTGTGGTGTTTCAGATTGAATTAACCTAGATCAAAGATTAATTCAGTTTTATCAAGGTGTGAGGAATCTGACAATGTATGGCTCGATCCAGAAGTTGATTGTGACAACTTCTAGTTTTATGGTTTTGGTTGGGGTTGCACCGAAAACAGAAGCTATACCACAACCAATAAATACAGTTCATAACCCCAATTTGCTAGCTCAAATTCAAGAGTCAAGTATTCAACATAGTAACAATCAACCAGAATTTTCGGAAAAATTAATCGAGCAATCTTCCGCGGAAAACTTGATGACTCAAATTAATCAGGTAGATCGTTTACGAGATGTTGCGGATACTGACTGGGCTTACGAAGCACTAAAAAACTTAGTTGAACGGTACGGATGTATTGCTGGATTTGGCAATGATACTTATCGAGGAAATCAAACCCTATCTCGTTATGAATTTGCGGGTAGTCTTAATTCCTGTTTTAATCAACTCGAAACATTGTTAAATACTTCTGCCAATATTTCACGGGAAGACATTGATACTTTGTTACGTTTAATGCAAGAATTTCAGACTGAGTTAGCCTTAATTCGAGGCAGAACCGACGGCATACAAGCGCGAATTGGAGAATTAGAAGCTACGCAATTTTCCACTACTACTAAGTTAACTGGAGAAGCTATTTTTGGTTTGGGCAGTATTTTAGCAGGAGAAGGAGACGAGGTAACAGTACTAGGTGATAGAGTGCGCCTAGAACTAGAGACTAGTTTTTCTGGGTCAGATTTGCTGTTTACTCGGCTTGCTACAGGCAATTTTCCAACTTTTACCGATAATAATCACACTTTTGCGGGCAATCTAGCTTTTGCTGCTCCTGAAAATAACGATCTAGCGCTAGAAGTACTATTTTATCGCTTTCCTGTTACCAATAATACCAACGTAATTATCGGTGCATCAGGACTAGCAGCAGATGATATCGTTGATACTGTCAATATCCTCGATGGAGATGGAGCATCGGGAGCAATTTCGAGTTTTGGGACCCGTAACCCAATCTATTTACCGCCAGGAGAAACTGGCTTAGGTGTTACCCATCGCTTGAGTAATAGCCTGAAAATTAGTGGCGCTTATTTAGCTGATGCTGCCAATGAACCTAGTGATGGGAGTGGTTTATTTAACGGTGCTTATAGTGCGATCGCCCAAGTTTTATTTACTCCTAGTGAAACTCTAAATCTCGCTGTAACCTACGTTCATGGTTACAATCAAAGTGATCCTAAAACTGGCAGTAATTTGGCTAATTTAAGAGCCTTGACAGCAGATCTGTTTACGGAAGCCGTGCAGACAGTTAATAATTCTTATGGGCTAGAAGTATCTTGGTCAATTAGCGATCGCATTATTATTGGTGGTTGGGGTGCATTAACCAAAGTAACTACTCTTTCTACTTTAAATAACCAAATAGAGCAAGGTACTCAAGATATTTGGAATTGGGCGTTGACTTTGGCTTTACCAGATTTAGGCAAAGAAGGTAACCTTGGAGGCATTATTATTGGGATGGAGCCTTGGGTAACTGATTCTAGTATTGAGAATTTTCCCGAAGATCGAGATACCTCTTTACACGTTGAAGCTTTTTATCAATATCAAATTACAGATTATCTCACTCTTACCCCTGGAGTAATCTGGATTACTGCACCAGATAATAACAACAATAATAAAGATTTAGTTATCGGCACACTTCGTACTACATTTAGTTTTTAAATTTTTTAAAATGACTAATCTCCTAAGCTGGCAAGAATTAGAAAAGTTAACCGACTGGCAAATAGATCCAATTAACGGAGTTACCAACTCTCAGGCTAAGTTACGGCTATTTGGTCATAGCGAATCAGACATTAGAGTCACTTTGTATCGCGACAATCATGCTTGGTGTCCTTATTGTCAGAAAGTTTGGCTATGGCTAGAAGAACAACAAATTCCTTATCGCATTAAGAAAGTTACAATGTTTTGTTATGGCACAAAAGAACCCTGGTATAAACAGATAGTGCCATCAGGAATGTTACCAGCTATTGAGTTAGACGGACGCATTATTACTGAAAGTGATGATATTTTAATGGCTCTAGAGCAAGTTTATGGCACGTTAAATTATGGCATGAACGATCCGCTTGTGATTCCTTTGCGTCAATTAGAAAGACTTTTATTTAGAGCTTGGTGTACTTGGCTATGTTATCCTGCGAGGCTACCTGGTGCGGAAAAACGCAATCAAGAACAATTTACTGCGGTAGTTGCAATGGTAGAAGAAGCTCTTGCTAAAACTCCATCCCCTTATTTTCTAGATGATTTTAGTACAGCAGATATCGTCTTTACACCCTATGTTGAAAGAATGAATGCTAGTCTTTACTACTACAAAGGTTATTCTCTAAGAGAAGAAAACCCCCGCTTGTCGGACTGGTTTGATGGGATGGAAAGTCGCAGCACTTATCGAGGTACTCAAAGCGACTTTCATACCCACGCTCATGATTTACCACCGCAAATGGGAGGCTGTTGGGAAAATGGTACACCCCAAATGAAGCTAAATAAAGCAAGAGTAGATCATGGTTCTTGGTTCGGACTCCCAGATGTGACTTATCCTGAACCTGAAACTTCTCGCGCTGAGGCTCTTGGGAGGGTCATTAAGCATCGCGCTAATATTATTAAAGTTAATCCCGCTGATAATCAGTTATTCGATCAAGCTTTACGTTGTGCGTTGACTTACATGATGACAGGAGAAACTTGTAAACCCCCTGCTGGTTCGGATGCTGCATTACGCTACTTACGAGATAGAATTAACGTGCCTCGTGATATGTCAATTTATGCAGCCAAGCGATTAAGACAAGCTTTGGAAGATACTGCTGCTTTAGTCGGCGATCAGCAAGGTATTGCGATTCCTTTTAAACACAGACGCGATCAAGACCCTGCTAACTTTATTTAGATTTAAGTTGTATTGTGTACTACACGCCCCTTCCTATTTTTTGCGACAGAACCCCGATCTAGACCGCTAAAATTTAATGAGATAAAATGGTGGGCAAAAATGCCCACCCTAAAAAAAAAATATGTTACTTACCGAAAAATTACCATTAAAAGCAGATCGAGAAGGAGATCGATATACTCAGCAAACCCAAAGCTCGATTCTTCCTGCCTTAACTTCTGAGATTATTGAAAAGTATGTCAAATCAATAAAAGATTCTAATTCTAGAACTGTTAAGAATTTGATAGTAAGACAAAAACTAATTTTAATTAATCTATAGCTTTTTTAACTCGCTCTTTCGCATTTTCTACTGTATGTTGAGCTTGAGCTTCTTTTTGTTTTGCTTTACCTTCAATTTTATCTTCAGGATTTCCTGTTACTTCTCCTATCGCTTCTTGAGCTTTACCTTCAATATTTTTTAAAGTAGCATCTACTCTATCTTCAGTACTCATAATTCAGTTTCCTTTTTTAGTTAATATCTATATAGTAGCGAAGTTCAAACTATCTTAAAATCTATCAAAAGTTATAATACAGAACTTTGCATAACTATCAGATGCATCGATTTAATTAAAAATAGCTAAAGTAATTAAACCTACCTGATCAATCAAAATAGTATCAAACAAGAATGAACCCCAACGCAACTTTTAAATAAAGGTACTAATTTCTACCTTAAGGAAGATGTGATTTTAGATTTTTCGTTCAATGATCGGTATTACTGTAAAAACAAGGATTTTTTTGATATGTCTTTTCTCAAAAATAATATGACTAGATTGCTCAGCAAAAGTGACAAATTATTGGTAATCACTTGTAGCTTAATGATCGCGGTCTTTTCTTGGCTGCTACCCGTAGTGTCTCATTCTCTAGTAGCTAATGCCACAATGATTGATGAATCATCAATGATAGTTGCCGTAGAAGGAGTTACCGATAAAGTTGAAGGCGCAGCCAAAGAAACTGCTGGAACTGTTAAGCGTAATGTCGGTAAAGTGACAGGACAAGCTGAAGGTGCAATCGAACAAGCCCAAGGAAAAGCGCAACAAAATATGGGAGAAGCTAAAAATCAATTAGATAATGCAGGAGATGAGATCGAAGATACTTCAGAAAGCTTCTTCGATTCGGTGAAAAATTTATTTAATGGTAATGAATAGCATTAATTAAGCAAAGCGTTGTTGATTAAAACTGTAGTTTAGACTAACGAAGAAGCAAAAACAGAAAACAGGAAAAGAATGAAGAGCCAGTAGGGAGAGAATGAAAATAGCAACAAATTCAAGCTCTCCCTATTTACGATCCGATTGTGTTCGGAGATGCTTTTGGTTTGGATAGATCATAAATGTGTCTTATAATACTGATATCTTTAATCCCGACTAAAAAGGTCGGGTATGTTTGACGGGATTTTTTGAGGTGTGATAGTATCAGTCTCACTGTTAACGGAACATCGAGAGATTACTGATTATGACCCAGGTAACCACACTAAATACGACAAAAGCCCGTACTTTTACCCATCTAGTCTCTAAAGAAGGTGGCGTTAAGTATCCTCTCAAAGCATTAAATGTTTGCGAAGAAACCTTTTCCCCCTTAGAAGTAGCTTATGACTATGATGTAATTCGCTCTTTAGTAAGTCGAGAATCGATCGCAGCAGGGGCTAAATCAATTTGGCGTTACAAAGAATTCTTACCAGTAGAAAGCGAAAATCCGATTGATGTCGGAACAGGAATGACGCCTCTGGTAAAATCAACTCGTTTAGCGCGTCGCCTAGGTCTAAAAAAGCTTTACATCAAAAATGATGCGGTTAATATGCCTACTCTTAGCTTCAAAGATCGGGTAGTATCCGTGGCTCTAACTCGTGCTAGAGAATTAGGATTTTCTACCGTATCTTGCGCTAGCACGGGCAACTTAGCCAATTCTACTGCTGCGATCGCTGCTCATGCTGGATTAGACTGCTGCGTCTTTATTCCTTCAGATTTAGAAGCGGGTAAAGTTTTAGGAACTCTCATTTATAATCCTACCCTGATGGCAGTAAATGGTAACTACGACCAAGTCAACCGCCTTTGTTCGGAAGTAGGCAATACTTATGGTTGGGGATTTGTCAACATCAATTTGCGTCCTTACTACTCTGAAGGGTCAAAAACTCTCGGATTTGAAGTAGCAGAACAACTCGACTGGAAATTACCCGATCATATAGTTGCACCTTTAGCTTCTGGTTCATTATTTACCAAGATTTATAAAGGCTTCCAAGAGTTTGTCAAAGTTGGTTTAGTTGACGATAAATTAGTCCGCTTTAGTGGCGCACAAGCAGCAGGATGTTCTCCTATTGCTCAAGCTTTTCAAGAAGGAAGAGACTTTGTTACCCCTGTCAAACCCAATACCATTGCCAAATCAATCGCAATTGGTAATCCTGCTGATGGCATCTATGCTTTAGAAGTAGCGAAAAAAACTCAGGGTAATATCGAGTCAGTCACCGATGCAGAAATCATCGAAGGGATCAAACTACTAGCAGAAACTGAAGGGATCTTTACCGAAACCGCAGGTGGTACTACTATCGCCGTCTTGAAAAAGCTTGTAGAAGCTGGCAAAATTGACCCAGAAGAAACCACTGTTGCCTACATTACTGGCAATGGTTTGAAAACCCAAGAAGCAGTACAAGGTTATATTGGCGAACCCCTAATTATCGAACCCAAACTCGATAGTTTTGAACGCGCTTTAGAACGTTCTCGTACTTTAGAACGCCTTGAATGGCAACAAACAATTGTTTAATGAATTAGTTAGTGACTGATAACTGTTTACTGAAAAAATATGGCTGTAAAAGTATTAATTCCTACCCCTCTACAAAAGTTTACCAACAATCAAGCTACTCTCGAATGCACTGGTAGTAATATTGATGAGTTAATTAATTCTCTAGAAACAAGCTGTCCTGGGATTAAGGCTCGAATCTGTGACGAAACTGGTAAACCGCGTCGCTTTTTAAACTTATATGTCAATAGTGAGGATATTCGTTTCTTAGAGAATACACACACGCCTCTAAAAGATGGAGATGAAGTAAGTATCGTTCCTGCGGTAGCTGGTGGCTAACTAAATTCACCAAAATTTGATTCCGTAACAGTAAGGTAGGCTTTTAAAAGTCTGCCTTTTTTACT
>DAXETX010000303.1:0-6996 GCA_051155735.1 Xenococcaceae cyanobacterium | reverse complement strand
AGCAGGAACAGGTATGAGTACCACCGATGGTTATACTATTGACGAATCTGGACGTTTAGATAACTATGCTGTAGAACCAGAAATGTATGTGGAAAAAGACTGATAAATAATTATCAAATCTCTCAAATTTGGCAACCAAAGGTAGGGTGGGGCATCGCCCCACCCTAATAATTTTACGTAATTATATTGCCAAAAAATACGCCATAACCAGAAATTTCTACCGTGTTCTCATATTGACGGTTAATAAAATCTACTTCATCGGCTACGATACATCGAGGATGAAGCGATAAATCGTAATGGATCGGAACAGGACTAAGATTGAATAGACAAAGCAACTGCTGTTGGTCACATTTACGAATAAATCCTAATAAAGGTTCGGAAGTATCTAGTAAAGTTAAATCTCCTGAGAGTAAAGCAGGTTGATTTTTCCGCCAGCGAATCAAGCGACGATATTTATTGAGTAAAGAATTAGGATTAGCTTCTTGCAAATCTACTGCACAGTGCAGATGTTCTTGGGGAATTGGTAACCAAGGTTCTTTAGCAGTAGTAAATCCGGCTTGAAGGGCTTCTTTTTCCCAAGGCATCGGAGTTCGAGAACCATCTCTACCATGAATTGCAGGATATCCCGCCAAACCAAAGGGGTCTTGCATTTTTTCATAGGGAATATGGGCTTGAGTTAAGCCTAATTCGTCTCCTTGGTAAAGACAGCAACTCCCTCTTAAAGCAATAATCAAAGCTGCAAACATATGATCGAAAGCTTCGTGACTGAATTGATCGTCGATCTGATATTTGCGCCAGCGGGACTTGAGACGCGGAAAATCATGAGTACCAGCAGTCCAACAAATTACACCATCAGCAAACAATTCTTCAACTCGACTAATTAGCTGTTGCAGCTTCTCGTAACTTAAAGGTTCGTCATTCATCAAAGACGAGTTATAAGCCATATGCAGCAGCTTGTTACCTCGGACATATTCACTCGCAGTCAAAACACCATCCTCAGCAGAACTAATTTCAGCTAGGGTAGTAGTCTCAGGATAACTATCCATCAACTTGCGGATGTCTTCGAGTAAAGGAAATATTTCAGGTTGACAAAAATTATGAAGATTAATCTGCGAGAAAAAAGGATCTTTGGCGCCCGCACCATCAGGAAGAGAAATATGTTTGGGACGCAGCGGATTATCTCTTAAGCTACGCTCATAAAAGAAAAAGTTAACTACATCTAAGCGGAAACCATGAACTCCCAAATCTAACCAAAATTTAGCTACCTCAAAAATAGCTTCTCTAACTTCCCGATTGTACCAATTAAGGTCGGGTTGTTCTGCCAGAAAATTGTGCAGATAATACTGATTGCGTTGTTCTTCCCAAGTCCAAGCACTACCGCCAAAAGTCGCTAACCAATTATTCGGCGGTGTTCCATCAGGTTTGGGGTCAGCCCAAACATACCAGTCTGCTTTAGCATTATCGCGACTCTGACGACTTTCTAAAAACCAAGGATGTAAATTAGAAGTATGATTCCAAACTTGATCGATCAGAATTTTTAAATTGCGATCGCTAGCTGCTTTGACCAATAATTTAAAGTCTTCAATAGTGCCAAACAACGGATCGACAGCGCAATAATCAGAAATATCATAGCCAAAATCTTTCATCGGTGATTGATAAAAAGGTGAAACCCACACCGCATCTACTTCTAAAGCAGCAATATAGTCTAATTTTTCAATAATTCCTGGCAAATCCCCAATACCATCACCATTGGAATCAAAAAAACTGCGAGGATAAACTTGATAAATTACGGCACTACGCCACCAATCACGATTTGAAGTTTTAGTAAGTAAATTCATATATTTGCTTTATTTTGGCAATAGATTGCTAAATTAGCCCCAAAACACCTCTAACTAGACAATTATCAAAAATTTTGCTCGATGGCATGATAAATTAACTGCTGGTTTTGGGTCGAGATTTTTAATAAATAGCTAATATTAGACTATCTTGGCTAATACTACATTCTCAGCCCATCTATCTTTAGATATAAACCTCTAGCTAATCATGCCAATCCTATTTAGTTTGTTGAGTATCTATCTCAAGGCAGATTTAACCAAGATTGAGGTCTGATAATCTTTCCAAAGTAATCATCTATATCAAATTTAGTTAACTACTAAAAGCGATTAAGCCAACCATTGACCGCGAGGGATGCCGACTAACCGTCGGCATATCTAACAGCGCCATTGGACATGGCGAGCGGGGCGTACAGGGGTTTCTGGAAACATCATTACACAGCCCCTTGGAAACCTCGCTGTCCCTCGCGCTCAATCGCGGTGTTGACATCTTCTCTCTTACTTCTTCTTTATTGATAGAGCGGGTTTTTAAGTCTCAGATTTACACCTTTGTTGATTTAGAATCCCCTCTATCATCTTTTTTTATTGATTTTATAATTGAAGGAATGAGTCTCACAAAATAAGTAGCGATTAAAGCTCATGGCTGCCAATGATTTTAAAGATTACTATCAAATATTAAATGTCAGTAAAGATGCCTCCGCAGACGAAATTAAAAAAGCCTATCGTAAACTAGCGCGGAAATATCACCCAGATTTAAATCCAGGCGACAAAGCAGCAGAAGCTCGTTTTAAAGAAATCAACGAAGCTCAAGAAGTGCTATCTGACCCCGAAAAACGCCAAAAATATGACCAATACGGACAATATTGGCAACAAGTAGGTCAAGGAGGCGCAGCACCAGGAGCAGGTGCTGGATTTGGCGTTAATGTTGGTGGGTTTGATTTTAGTCAATATGGCAATTTTGAAGACTTTATCAACGAAATCTTGGGACGTGCGGGAGCGCGACAGCCTGGTAGTAGAACTTATCGCAGCTATCGCACTACTTCTCCTGGTGGCTTTGGTGGCTTTGATGAAGTTCCCGCCCAAGATAGTGAAGCTGCGATCGCCCTAACTTTCTCAGAAGCTTTTAACGGCACCCAAAAACAGTTTCGCATTGGCGATGAAACAGTTAAAGTCCGCATTCCGCCAGGAGCAAAAACTGGGAGTCGTCTGAGAATTAAAGGTAAAGGACAACCTAGTCCTTTTTCAGGACAACGAGGCGATCTCTATCTCAACATTGAATTGCAGCCTCATCCTCTCTTTAAATTTCAAGGAGATAATCTAGTTGCTGAAATTCCGATTACTCCCGAAGAAGCCATATTAGGTGCAGAAATCAATGTGCCTACCCCTGATGGCAAAGTCACCATGAAAGTTCCAGCAGGTGTTGATTCAGGACAGTTTTTAAGACTAAAAGGCAAAGGTTGGCGTCAACCCAATCAACAGCGTAGTGACTTGATGTTGCAACTAAAAATAGTTACCCCCAAAGACATTAGCAATACCGAACGAGAATACTATCAAAAACTTCAACAAGCTAGCCACTTTAACCCGCGTCAAAGTTTGGAGAATACAAGACTATGAGCAGTAATTTATCTCCTGTAGTAGTTTCACCACAAGGAGAAACTTTAATTAGTTTTGAGCAAGTTGCAATCATGACTCAAACCTCTGTTACCACCATTCAAAACTTTATTCGTTTGGGGGTAATAGAACCTGAAGGCTCGATGTTAAAAGTTAAAGACACGCTTCGAGTCCTTAAAATTATGCGTTTACGGCGAGATCTGGGACTAAACTTAATCGGTGCAGCTATGGTTTTAGAACTAGCCGAAGAAAACACCCGATTGCGATCGCAATTAGCAGCCCTACGTCAACTAAGCGATAAACCCGATACGCATTGAATATTTATTTATGAACAGACAAGAAATTGAAACTCTGGTGCGCCGACAAGCCCGCGCTTGGGAAAAAGGCGATGTCGCAACTATTGTTGCTGATTTTGCTGAAGATGGACTTTTGATTACTGCTGGTAAAAAATCTCAAGGCAAAGAGGCGATCGCAACTACGGTTAAAGATTATTTTGCGCAATTTAGCGAGATTAAAATCGAGATTAAACGGATTTTGGTAGAAGGCGATAGCGGTGCTGTGGAATGGAATTGGCGCGAAACCAAGCGTCAAACAAATATTACTAGCTATGCTGAAGATGCAATTATTTTTCAACTGAAAAACCAAAAGATTACCTATTGGCGCGAATATATCGAACAGGTTGTTTAATTTGCAGCAGGCAGCAGGGATTTACAGCGAAGCTGATAACTTGCCTAAATATCTGTCTTTAGACTAATAGAGATTTTTAATAAAACTTAGAAAATATAGATATCATTTTTAGCAACAAAATTACTCTCAAAAAATCATTTTAGGCATTGCACAAATTAAAAGATGATTTGGTATTGCAAGCTCTGACCGCAGAATGCGGGGAACTGTTGAATTCCTGTTTGTGTAACGCCCAATTCTCAATTGGTGTGAGGATCTCGCTGCGTTTTGATCGCTAAACAAAATAAAGCTAAGGAATAAAATATCATGTCTTACACAGAACCAGTTGGCAATAAAACAGTTGAAACAATTTATATTCCCGACGATCGCGATCGCATTAGATGGGGTCCAATTATTGCGGGAATTGTAGTGGCGATCGCCACTCAGTTAATTCTCAGTGCTTTGGGGGTAGCAATCGGTTTAACGGCTAGTACAACAGAGCCAACGGCGGATACAGTTGGCATCGGCGTTAGTATTTGGGCGATTATTAGTTTATTAATTGCTCTATTTATTGGTAGTTGGGTAGCGACTGCTGGCTGTAGTCCGATGAATAAAAAGACGGCGATGCTACATGGCTTAATTCTCTGGGCGACAACCTTAGCAGTTAGTGCTTGGCTGGTAGCTAGTGGCGTATCTGGAGCTTTTGGCATGGCAGTCGCTAATGCAGGAGCGTTATTAAATCAAGTTCAGCAACCTGGAGGGGTTAGTGTTCCCAACCAAGTTCCTAATGTCTCAGCCGAACAGTTAGAGCAAATAGCAGGAAGTTCCGCAAAAGCAGCTTGGTCATTTATCATTGGTTCATTGCTAGGATTAGCAGCAGCCTTGATCGGGGCTTCAGTGGGAGCGAAAAAACCTCGACCAGTAAGGAATGGAGCAGTTCCCACAGCGCAAACCCCCGAAAATTTTGCTCGCTAGAAAAGTTAACAGGGAGATTAATTTGGCTGCACTGATTTCGGTTTTAATGGCAATTGCGCTCTCTTTACTGATCACTCGTATTGCCACCGAAGCTTTGAGGCTAACGGGTTTATCTCGTGCTTCTGCTAGTTTTCAAGCCCGTTCCGCTTTTACTGGAACGGGGTTTGCTACCCAAGAATCAGAAGCGGTAGTCAGGCATCCTGTGCGACGACGCATTATTATGTGGTTGATGTTTCTCGGTAATGCAGGAATTATTACCGTGATTTCTTCTTTGGTTCTAACTTTTGTTTCTACTGCCTCTCCCGAAGATTGGCTCTCGCGGTTCTTATTTCTGGCTGTCGGAATTGCCATACTTTGGCTATTGGCAACTAACCGCGCTTTTAATCGTCTGTTAACGAGATTAGTGCGCAAAGCTTTACGCCGTTGGACGGATTTAGATTTACAAGACTATGCTAGTTTGTTACACCTCAAGGGTGAGTATCAGGTAATGGAAATTGCCGTTGATGAAGATCATTGGTTAGCCAACAAACCCCTAAAAAAATTACGGCTGCGAGATGAAGGAATCGCCGTTTTAGGTATCGAAAGAGGTGATGGTAGTTATGTTGGTGCGCCTAATGGCGATACTTATGTTTGTCCTGAAGATACTCTAATTCTTTATGGTCGAAAATTAGATTTGGTGGAACTAGATATTCGTAGCGAAGGCATAGTCGGAGAAAAAGCCCATCAACAAGCGATCGCCATTCAGCAGCAGATTGCTCAACAACAAAACAACCTCAGCGAAGACGAAGACGAAGATAAGATATGGCGCAAATCGTGACAAGTTAAGGGCTTGTGTTGTTTGTCAACTAGCTTTTAGCTGTTAGCTTTTAGCTTTTAGCTGTTAGCTTTTAGTTTTTAGCTGTTAGTTTTTAGTTTTTAGCTTTTAAGTAGCTGGGTGTAATTAAATATAAAATGGAAAACTATTTGTCGGCTTTCAATACCCCACTACTCCACATCATCTTTAACTTAATTGTTCCTACCTACTTAGCTCTGCTTTTCTTAACTTGTCACCAATGGTATGGCGTAATCCTTAACCATGGCTAAATAAGCCTCATGACAGATGGAATCACACTCGAACAATTATTTAAATTAAAAGTACTAATCCTTCAGTATTTTTTATCTCTTCAATTATCATGACAAATTTGCCTGGGAAACCAATTTCCTTTTGGTTAGACTCTACTGCCAAAACTACTTTTCCGCCAATAGAAAACGTTACTGTTGATGTGGCAATTGTCGGTGCTGGTATCGTCGGCATTACTGCTGCTTATTTACTCAAAAAAGCAGGTAAAACTGTAGCTTTAATTGAAGCCCAACAAATAGCAGCTAGTACTAGCGGACACACCACAGCCAAAGTTACTTCACTGCACCAGCTAATTTATGCTGATTTAATCGACAAGTTTGGTTTAGCCAAAGCGAAACTCTATGGCGAATCAAATCAGGCTGCGGTGGAGTTTGTCGCCTCTACTGTCGAACAAGAAGGCATCGATTGTGACTTTCGTCGTAATGACACTTATACCTTTGCCGAAAACCAAGATAATCTCGATAAAATTCACCGAGAATACGACGCAGCAATCAAACTAGGACTTCCTGCGGAATTTGTTACCGAAACAACTTTGCCTTTTAACATTGCAGGTGCAGTTAAATTTAATAATCAAGTTCAGTTTCATGTCCGCAAATATCTCTTACATTTAGCCAACACCATCCCTGGTGATGGTAGCTATATTTTTGAAAACAGTCGCGTTCAAACCGTTAAAGAAGGAACACCCTGTAAAGTAATTGCTAACGATACCACTTTACAAGCAACTGATGTTTTAGTGACTACTCATCTTCCCATCCTCGATCAAGGACTATTTTTTGCTAAATGCTATCCCAAACG
>DAXETX010000302.1:0-25876 GCA_051155735.1 Xenococcaceae cyanobacterium | reverse complement strand
TATGGGAAACCCAATCAAATCTTTATTAACCACTGCTTTTGTTTTATCTTTGATCGCTCCAGCCAAAGCTTTAGAAGTTGAGATTTTTCCTACCGCCCCGCAACAAGGCGATACTATCTCTGTCACGATTAAAACTGACGATCCCAATTCGATACCTACTCTCACTTTAGACCAAAAAGCTTATCCCGTATTTTCTCTAGGAAATAGCTACCGCGCCTTCTTACCGACTTCTCCACTAAATAATCCTGGAAAACTCACCCTTCAAATCACAGGCGATAATACCACCAAAAATCTCGGTGTTTGGTTAAAAAATCGGACTTTTCCAGTGCAGCGTATTTGGTTATCAGGAAAAGCGAATCGCGAAGCCACCCAGTTAGAACTTGAGCGAGTCGGAGAATTTAAACAATTGCTCACTCCCGAAAAATATTGGAATGGGGCTTTTGTTCGCCCTAATGCAGGTCGCGTTTCTAGTGTTTTTGGCGTGCGTCGCTACTACAATGGAGTATTTGCCAATGACTACTATCACAAAGGAGTAGATTATGCTGGTGGTACTGGCTCAGCTGTGGTTGCACCCGCAGCAGGAAAAGTCAAATTGATCGGAAAAGAAGCTGAAGGTTTCCACGTCCACGGTAACGTAGTAGGGATCGATCACGGTCAAGGAGTTCTCAGTATATTTTTACACTTACAAGATATAACGGTTCGAGAAGGAGATTTAGTCCAACCAGGACAGCAAATTGGCACAGTGGGAAGTACTGGTGCATCTACAGGTCCTCATCTTCACTGGGGATTATACGTTAATGGAATCGCGGTCGATCCTGTACCTTGGCGATTCAGTGAAATTAACTAGAATCTAGATTTAAAGCACAATTTTGGGGATAAATCTCTCTTTTCAATCTATCTCAGTAACGACTATGATGAATCGAGAGTGTGTATTTAAATTAAATTTATCCAAATTAGCTAAAAATGGGAATTCAACAAATCGTAGAACAAGCGCTACAAGATGGCTACCTCACTCCTAGTATGGAAGCTGAGGTAGGAAGAATTTGTGATACAGCAGCAGAACTATCTGTAGAAGAATATATGGCTCTAGACAAGTTGATGGGAGCTTTATTAACAGGGGAAGTTGTTGCCGTTCCTCGAAAACAGTTTATTAATGTGATGGAAGAATTGGTTTTGAGTGAAGCCATTTCGCGGGTAGCGGAAATTGAACAAGCCAGTAACAATTCTCTGGATGTAGGAGATATTGCTGCTTATGCCCTGAATCGCCTGCCTCCTCTTTACGCTACAACAGAAGAAGGAGCTAACTATCAACGACAAAGAGCTAAAGAAGAGTTACAAATCTTAATTAAAGAACAAGTCGGAGAGGCGATCGCCCGATACCTAGACCGACCCGAATTCTATCCTGAAAGACAAGCATTGCGTAAAGCTGAAGATTCTAGCGTTGCTAATCAGTTGAGTAGTTTACTCAAAGATTATGCCCCAAGTTATGAGCAGCAAGCCAATTAACAACTAAGTTGACTAATTACGGAACTTTCTTCTAACGGCTGCGGTCTTACAAATATTAAGAAGTGTTGTAGTTGCAATGGAGAAGTTCATGAATCAGTCTCTTCCTGTATCATGGTCAGGAGTTAAGGTGAGAGCTACCAAGAATTTAGTGTCTGCCGAAAAACTCTCTAACTACGATTTGATTACACTCTGTCAGGAAGGAACTCAACCCGATCGGACGGCTTTTACCGAACTGATCCGTCGCTACCAGTCTCACGTTAACAGAGTTTTATATCATCTTGCTCCTGACTGGGAAGAAAGAGCCGATCTGGCTCAAGAAGTTTGGATTAGAGTTTATCGCAATATCAAGCGTCTGCAAGAACCAGCTAAATTTCGGGGTTGGATTAGCCGAATTACGACTAATCTTTTTTATGATGAGTTGCGCAAACGCAAACGGATCGCTGAACCAATTTCTCTAGATGCGCCTCGTAAACTCAAGGATGGCGAAATCAATTGGGAGCTACCTTCAGAACTTCCTAGCCCTACGGATAGCCTCAGTACGGCAGAATTTTACGATCAGTTACAATCCGCGATTGCTGAACTCCCAGAAGCTTTTCGGATCACCATTGTTTTAAGAGAAATCGACGGCTTAGCCTACGAAGAAATCGCCGAAATTACAGGTGTATCTTTAGGTACAGTGAAATCTCGGATTGCTCGCGCTAGACTAAAATTACAATCTACCTTGCACAACTACATCAATCAAGAGTAAGTTGGTATTAGGCAAGAAAATCCGATTTTTAATGTTTGAAAACTCGACAAATTCGGATCGAACTCAATGCCGACTTTTATGATTTAACTTTATTTTTTTCGCAATCAGTGGTGATGCCAAGATGACATCTAATTATGGTGATTTACCCGATTATCAGCAACTAGAAACTAACGACTCTCAACCAGATTATTTTGAGTTGTTAAGTGCTTATATTGACGACGAAGTTACTCCCCAAGAACGTCAACAAGTACAACAATGGCTCGACAACGATCCTGAAATTAAACAAGTTTACTTACAACTATTAAGCCTCCAAAATGAGATCCAAGCTTTATCTGTACCAGCATCAGCAGTAGTTCCCCCTGAAACTGTAGCTAAAAATGTTTTTGTCACTCTAGATCGAACTCGCAACTACCGCAAGATTTTAGTTTGGGGTGGTGGAGCGATCGCAGCTACGATGGTGGCGACTCTTTCTGGGTTACTCCCTGGGTTAAATTCCTCTAGTTTAAGATTAGCCGACGCGATTAACCAAAGAATTAGAACCGAAGAACCTGTATTAGTTGCAGTGACTTTAAATCAACCAGCAGTTAAGATTCCCAAAACTGCGGTATCTTCCTCAACTTCTGCTACGTCTGTCGAATCAGAATTTTGAATGCCATTGGCTATCTGAAACTAAGATACCTTGTTGCTGCTGGACTTTGGTAAAACTCATCACATAACACCAAGCTTGCCTGAGAAAATCTCCAGCTAAACTATAAATTGGCACTTGCTGACGATTGTATTCATTTAAAAAAGGCGATCGTTCTTCCTGATAACTTTCTAATAAGTCCAAGCTTGCCAAAATTTGCTCATCTTCAAAAATTAATAACCATCCCTGAACTTTACTATTTCCTTTTGTCATCCCAGGATAACCTAAAGCAGGTAAATGATATAGTTGACCCCAAGTATAAGCAGGAATTTCTGTCAGAGTTTTTCCCTCACAATAATATCGATAGTTTTTTTCCCCTGGTTTTAAAGTTCCATAGACAAAAATCGGAATTATTAGCTTAGTGGTTGCTTGTTCATGGCTCATTGCTTATGATTTAGGGATTATTGCTGAAAATAACTAATTATTGATGAAAATTGCTACTTGGAATGTTAATTCAATTCGGACGCGCCAAAATATTGTCATTAATTGGCTACAACAGCACCAAATAGATATTTTATGTTTACAAGAAACTAAAGTCAAAGATGAGCAGTTTCCGCGCCTTCCCTTTGAAGAATTAGGTTATCACGTCTATATTTCAGGACAAAAAGCCTATAACGGAGTAGCTATTTTTAGCCGTTATCCTCTAACCGATGTTAGTTACGGATTTTCTCCTGTACTCCAAGAGCAAGCGGGAGATTTTGACCTTCAAAAACGGGTTATTACAGGGGTTGTTGATGACATTCGTTTGGTTAATCTTTATGTTCCTAATGGTTCAGCTTTAGGTAGCGACAAATATGAATATAAGCTAAATTGGCTCAAACTTTTACAAGAATATCTTCAAGCATGGCACAATCAACAACAACAAATGTGTGTATGCGGAGATTTTAATATTGCTTTAGAAGATAAAGATATTTATAACTCCCAAGGGAAAGAAAAACATATTATGTCTTCTCCCACAGAAAGAGCAGCTTTACAGCAAGTACTAGATATGGGGCTAAAAGATGCCTTTCGTAAATTTACCACCGAACCAGGACATTTTAGTTGGTGGGATTATCGCGCTGGTGGTTTTGCTCGTAACCGAGGTTGGCGGATCGATCACCATTATTTAACTTCACAATTATATGATCGCGCTATTAAATGTTGGATAGATATTGAACCCCGAAAACTGGAAAAACCTAGCGATCATGCACCTGTAATTGTAGAGTTTTAGTAGCGATAAATTTATTAAATAAACATGGGTTCTGGCGACAACTAAAAGCTACACTAAAAAATAAATCTTAATTGAAAATCTCAATCACAAAAAAATGAATCGAATTGATAGATTAATCTAAATGTTGTTTTGCCAATGAAAGTAAAAGCTCAAAACCAACAGCAGATTGCAAGTCCAAAGCTACTAGATATTATGATAGTTTTGGTACTTGTTTTTGCTACTATAATTATCAACTTACGGATGATTCGTGATGGCTTAAATGGAATGACAGACATGAGGTGGCATATCACCTGGCTACAACATTTCTTTAAGCAATTAACCGAAGGAATTTGGTATCCTCGTTGGTTAGCAGGTACGAATTATGGTTACGGTAGTCCCACTTTTGTTTTTTATCCGCCTTTAGTTTATTACTTAGGTTCTTTAATTAGATTAACTGGACTAAATATCGAAAATACTTTAATTTTTCTTTATTCTTTAGCAATTTTTTTATCAGGATTTAACTGCTATTTATTTTGTCAAAATCGCTATGGCAAAATTCCAGGTGTAGTGGGAGCATTTGCCTATATGAGCGCACCTTATCTAGCTTATAATCTCTACTGGGTGTCTAGTCTTACCGTCGCCTTTGCTATAGCTTGGATTCCTTTATGTTGGTGGTTAACAGATAAAGCCTTAAAATCTTCGCGCTGGAACATTGCTATTGCTATTTTTTGGCTAATATTAGCTTTAACTCATTTGCCTACTTTGCTACTCTGTGGCATTGTCTGGTTTTTTTATTTGCTGTTTTTGCTGTTAAATTATTCTTGGAAAAAAATTGCATCCATAGTTTTGTTTGCAGCACTAGGATTAACTACGGCTGCTTTCTTTTTATTACCAGCTATTATCGAACAAAAGTATGTTGATATTGCTAGTATGCAAAAAGTTATTGGCAATATTGAAAATGCAATTTTTGGCGTGGGACTTCCTTTTATTCCTAGTAAGCTTGACTTTCAAGTTTCTCATATTTTATCGCATCAATCTCTGGTAATTTTAGTCTTGGCTGCTCTTAATTTTTTCTTTTTACGCGATCAAAAAGATGTATGGCGTTCTAGTCTTTTGTGGTTATTATTTTCAGCTATTATATTTTTAATGATGAGTAGCATTTCTTTACCCCTTTGGCAAGCCAGTAGTACTCTTCAAAAAATTCAAGCTCCGTGGCGACTATTTAGCATCTTTTCTTTTGGAGGAGCAGCATTATGTGCTAGTACCATCCTTGGTATTAACCGAACTAAATTTAGCACGAAATTGCTTCTGTCATTAATTATTCTAGTTATATTTATTTTTAATCTTAGCTATTCTTATCGATTAGCTCGTAAATTTCCGACTTTTAATAATCCTGGAAAAGCAAATCTTGAGCATTTAGAACCTGCAAAAACTGCTTTAGAAAATCCCTATTCTGAAACATTACTAGATGTTGGAGAATATCGTCCAGCGATTAATCAAGGTCAAGCTTCTCCTCCTCCTATAATAGAACAACCTAGAATCTCTCTTCTCAAAGGTGAAGCAGATATTAAGATTACAGAATGGAAAAGTTATCAAAGAAGTTTTGATATTAATCTTACTCAGGAAGCAACGCTCAAAGTTCGTACTTATTATTATCCTGCTTGGCATTTATCGGTAAATGACCAACCTTACAATATTAGTCAAGCCCAAGATGGAACTATTGCTTTTAATTTACAACCTGGAGAATACAATATTAAACTTCAATATCAAAAAACTCAAGCATTTATGTCGGGCATACTAATTAGTTTGATTGGCTTGGCATTAATTATTATTTTCAGCTTTATTATTTGAATAAGTTTTAATTTCCTTTAAATTATTATAATTTCCTATGGCTATTTTTAACTCGTCTGATTCTTTTAAGCCCAAAAAGAAAAATTACCAAGCTAAAGAAAAATCTCAAATTCGGCAAAATGGCAAATTCTATTTTTATAATATATTCTTTTTAATAGTTGCATCGTTACCAATTATTATTACTGGATTTATTAATTGGTTAATCGATCCTCAAGATGTTTTTAATACGCCTAATTATTTAGGAATAAATCATAGCAAACCTCATAAAGATGACAATGATCGCTTGTATAAAGCAACAGATATTATTAGAACTCGACCTCAAATAATTATTATTGGTTCATCTAGAACCAAACAAGGAATTAATCCCGATCATTCAGTTTTTGACCAAAAAAATTTAGAAGTTTATAATTTAGCTCTTAACGGACCTAATTTTTATGAAGTAAGAAGGTATGTTGAACACGCTATTCATAATCAGCCAAACCTAAAAGAAATTGTTTTGGGTATTGATTTTTTTATGTTCAATGCTAATCTTGATAATCAGCCTACTTTTAATGAAGCAAGACTAGAAAAAAGTCAGATAATTCTAGATGATAAAATTAAGGTTTTATTTTCTTTTGATAGTTTAACTAATAGTAAAGATACTATACTAGCTAGTAAAAAAGTTCCAACCACTGAAAATAGCTATGGTGAAAATGGCTTTATGCCAAATCGTAATGCAGATAAAGCCGAAACTGTTTGGCGATTTAACCAGTCTATTGAATTATATTTTACACTTCATTCTAATTACGAATTTTCGCAGCAGTATTGGTCAGACTTAGAAAAATTAATCAAATTATGTCAAGAAAATAATATTAAACTCAAGGTTTTTATTTCACCTGCTCATGCTACTCAGTGGGAGTCTATTTATGTTACTAATCGCTGGCAAGTTTTTGAAGATTGGAAAAGAAACCTCGTCCAATTGACTCCTGTTTGGGACTTTTCTGGTTATAACAGTGTGACAACTGAAAAAATTAGTAATCGCATGAATAACTATGTTGATAACTCTCACTATACACCAGCAATTGGCAATTTAATTGTCAATCGAATTTTTGATTATCCAACATCCGAGATACCTAATGATTTTGGAATATTACTTACTAAGGATAATATTGAATCCCATTTAAGTAAGATTAGACAAGAACGTCAACAATGGCTCAAAAATAATTTAGAAGAAGTTGACTTAGTTAAAAAGATTTTTACTAAAACTCAAAATGTCAATTAAATCTACTAGCTATCGCTATTTACTAATTTTTCTATTAGGGTTATTACTAGTTTCGTTATTAGGAAATTTTTTACTTTATCAAGAATTGAAAGCAACCTATTTAGGATTATATCAGGTTAGTTTGAATCCTTTAGGAATTAATAGATATAACAATCAACAAGCACAAAATTTAGCAGAACAACCCAGAGTTATTTTTTATGGGGATTCTAGAGCCTTTCAGTGGAAAGCTCCCGAAATAGATACTTTTGAGTTTATGAATCGTGGTATTAGTGGACAAACTTCCGCGCAAGTTTTAGAGCGTTTTGAGGCTCATATTACTGATTTAAAGCCAAAAATAATTGTTTTGCAAGTCGGCATAAATGACCTCAGAATGTTACCTAGTAATTCACAGACTAGAGAAGATATTGTTAGAGATTGCCAAGACAATATCTTCCAAATTGTGGAGCGTGCGAATAATCTAGAAGCAAATATTATTGTTACAACGATTTTTCCTCTAGGAAAAGGTAATATTCCGCTACGATTACGCCCTTTTTGGCACTCAATTAGCGAAATAGAACAAAGTATTAATGAGGTTAATGAATATATTAGAACTATAAGCGATCGCACTACCCCTTCATTTCAATCTCGTCTAAATTCTATCTCCGATCAACGTATAGTAGTTTTTGATGCTTACTCTCTACTTAATCAAGAAGATCCAAATAAAGTAAAATACTACAAAGATTTGTTACATCTTAATCGAAAAGGTTATCAATTACTGAATCAAAACCTTAAAAGTATCCTAAACAACATAGGTACATAATTTCAAATCTGAGTATATATTGGTTACGACTGTCTTGCAAATAGGTATAAGGAGTGAGGAGTGAGCAAGGTCAATTTAATATTTAAAGTAATTGGGATCATTACAATAATTTTAGCCAGTTGTATAAGTCCCAGTATGGCTCAAACAGATACAGAAAACTTGAAACAATTTGAACCAAATGAAAATGTAGAAGAACTCGAACCAGAGGAAAATCTAGAAGAACCTGAACCAAATGAAAACTTAGAAGAACTCGAACCAGAGGAGAATCTAGAAGAACCTGAAGAACCTGAAGAGCCTGAACCAGAGGAAGCTTTAGAGAAGCTTGAAGAGCTTGAAGAGAATATAGAAGAGCTTGAACTAGATGAAACTTTGCAACGACTCGAACCAGATGCCAATCTTTTAGATCTACCCAGTGAACCTGAAGCAGTTAATATTGATATTAATGAACCAATTAGTTTAGAACAAGCAGTTGAATTAGCTTTACGGAATAATCGAGAATTACAAGAAGCACAACTGAATTTACAGCGTTCTCAACAAGAATTACAAGAAGCGCGATCTGAACTTTATCCTAATCTTGATTTACAAGCAGATTTGACCAACAGTGAATCTGCCAGCGCCGAACGTAGTGCCGAGTTAAGTACAGGGTTCGATCCAGAAGAACTAGATCAAAGAGGATTAGGCAATGATGTCACCTCTTTTAGTAGTGATTTAACTCTTAGCTACGACCTCTACACTGGCGGTAGAAGAGGGGCGAATATTCGTCGCGCTAGAAACCAAGTAGCATCTGATGCTTTAGACGTAGAACGAGTTACCGAAGTAGTTTTATTTGAAACCATTCGAGACTATTACGCTCTGCAAAATGCTGATGCTCAAGTAGATATCGAACAAGCAGCAGTAGAAGATGCCAATCAAACTCTCAGAGATGCCCAACTTTTAGAGCAAGCAGGCTTAGGAACTCGCTTTGATGTGTTACGGGCAGAAGTAGAATTAGCTAATGCGAATCAAAGGCTAACAACTGCCATCGCCGATCAAAAAACGGCTCGCAGACAATTAGTAGAGACTCTCAGTTTAGGATTACAAGCAACTATCCAAACCGCTGATGCTATTGAAACAGCAGGAGATTGGGAACCAACTCTCGAAGAAAGTATTATTTTAGGGTTTCAAAATCGAGTTGAACTAGAACAATTGTTATTACGTCGAGAGATTAATCGACAACAAAAACAGATTGCTTTGTCACAAATTAGACCTCAACTAAGTGTGTTTGCTACCTATGATGTTTTAGAACAATTTGATGATGATATTGATATAGCAGACGGTTATACTGTGGGTGCTAGAGTCCAATGGACGATCTTTGATGGTGGTGCAGCCGTCGCTAGAGCCAGACAGTCAGAAACCGATATTCAAATTGATGAGGTTGCTTTTGCAAATCAACGGAATGCAGTCAGATTAGAAGTAGAACAGGCTTTTTTTGATTTACAAGCCAATGAAGAAAATATTGCTACTTCCGAAAAAGCAGTCGAGCTAGCAGAGGAAAGTTTGCGATTAGCGCGACTGCGGTTTCAGGCTGGGGTAGGTACTCAAACTGACGTAATTCAAGCTCAAACTGAGTTGACTACTGCTAGAGGTAATTTTCTAACAGCGATCATTAACTACAATCAATCTTTGAATGAATTGCAAAGAGCGGTTGATAGTCTAACGGAGACTAGACTTGCCTCAGAAACAGAAAATTAACTAGCCAATTTAAAGTAAGCCGAGGTTGCCTCGGCTTTATATTATTGTTAGAGTTTTTTAAACGAGTCACGCCATTCCCATAATTTCATAGCCAGCATCTACATAAATAATTTGTCCTGTGATCCCGCTTGCTAGATCGCTAGCTAAAAAGGCTGCGGTATTACCAACTTCTTCTTGAGTTACAGTGCGTCTGAGGGGTGCAGTTTCATCCATATGTTTAATCATATCAAGAATTCCGCCGACAGCAGAGGAAGCCAAAGTTCTAATTGGTCCTGCGGAAATGCCATTAACCCGAACATTTTGCGGTCCTAATTCGGCAGCTAAATACCTGACACTCATTTCTAAAGCAGATTTGGCGACTCCCATCACATTGTAACTAGGCATGACTTTGACTCCGCCTAAATAAGAAAGAGTCAAGATACTACCTCCCTCTTGCATCAACGGTTTTGCTAAACGAGCAAAATGAGTTAGAGAGTAAGTACTAATCTCTAAAGATTTGAGAAAAGCTTCTCGTGGCACACTACTATAGTCTCCTGCCAAATATTCTTTATCAGCGAAAGCCAAGCAGTGAACTAGGATATCTAATTTGCCCCATTTATCAGCGATCGCTTGAAACATAGCTGCTACTAAATTATCATCTTGAACATTGCAAGGTAAGATCAAACTAGGATTAAGAGGCTCGACCAACTGTCTGACTTTTTTCTCATAACGTCCTTTCTCATCTGGTAAATAATTTACCCCGATGTTGGCGGATGCTTTGTGCAGTTGTTGAGCAATACCCCAAGCGATGGAGCGATTATTAGCAATTCCCGTTACAAAAGCATTTTTTCCAGTTAGGTCTAACATGATGACTCTTTCCTATTGGTGTGGCAACTATCTATAGTACAACCGCCTGGACTTGATAATTACTAAACTCGTAGTAGCAAACTCCCTCAAACAGTTTAAAATGTTTCGCCGAGATGCAACCGAAAATTAATTTCTCCTCCACTATATTTGCGATTTAAGTTAAAGATAAAATCGGCAAATAACCGTTAAAGGTTTAATATTAAACAATTAATCAATAGTATCCCTCATGATGGTAAGTTCGATGGAGCTATCCCTAACTCAAAATCTACCCTTAGCCTCCGTATTTCGTAAAATCAACCGTGGTGCTTTTCCTCCAATTGTTGAAACCTTTGAACGAGGAAAAACCATTTTTTTTCCTGGCGATCCCGCAGAAAGAGTTTATTTTTTGGTCAAAGGTGCTGTCAAATTATCGCGAGTTTATGAAGCAGGAGAAGAAATTACCGTAGCTTTACTCCGAGAAAATAGCGTTTTTGGGGTATTGTCTCTCATTACAGGGCAAAAAAGCGATCGCTTTTATCATGCAGTAGCTTTTACCTCGGTTGAATTGCTATCTGCGCCCATCGAACAAGTAGAGCAATCTCTCAAAGAAAATCCCGAACTATCGATGTTGATGTTACGCGGTTTATCCTCTCGGATTCTTCAGACGGAAATGATGATTGAAACTCTGGCACATCGCGATATGGGTTCGCGTCTCGTAAGCTTTTTGTTAATTCTCTGTCGTGACTTTGGACTTCCGACTAAAGAAGGAATTAGGATCGATCTGAAACTATCCCATCAAGCGATCGCTGAAGCCATTGGTTCTACCCGTGTTACGGTAACACGTTTATTAGGAGACTTAAGAGATAAAGAAATGATCTCAATCCATAAAAA
Organism: Xenococcaceae cyanobacterium; assembly: GCA_051155735.1. Taxonomy (GTDB): domain Bacteria; phylum Cyanobacteriota; class Cyanobacteriia; order Cyanobacteriales; family Xenococcaceae; genus JASJCP01. The sequence goes on along the minus strand of DAXETX010000302.1, from coordinate 14,390 downwards.
GAAAATTACCGTACACAACCCAGTGGCTCTAAGTCAGCAGTTTACCTAAATTAGGGGACAGATCAACTGTAGCAACGAATCATTAATTCAGAATTGAGAATTCGGAATTTATATTTCCCATGACTAGTGCTTATATTCTAATTGCAGCAATTTTAGTGTTGGGAGGATTAATTGCCGTATTAGGCGATCGCTTGGGAACTAAAGTCGGGAAAGCCAGATTAAGATTGTTTAATCTGCGTCCCCGCCAAACAGCCACCATTGTGACAGTAATTACAGGAACGCTAATTTCGGCTTCTACTTATGGCATTTTATTTGCTTTAAGTGAATCTTTACGAGATGGAGTTTTTAACTTAGATCGAATTCTCCGCGATCTCAGAAACGTCCGCACCGAATTGAATCAAGCAAATCAACAAAAGCAAGAAGTCGAATCGCAACTAGCAACTGTCCAACAACAACAGATTGAGGCAAAACAACAGTTAGCAGCAATTGAGCAAGATTTTCAAGAATCAAAAACGCGACTTGCTGAGACTTCGCAACAAGCCAACCAACTACGCTCGGAGTTAGAGACAATTTTGGCAGAACGAACTAAGCAACTAGAGCAATTAGCAAGTCTTAATGCTCAAAGTCAACAATTGCAAGTTCAACTACAACAAAGAGAACAAAAAATTGCCTCTCAAAATCAAATTATCAATCAAACAGAAACCCGTCTGCAAGAGTTGAATCAACAGCAACAACAACTCCAAGAACAAATTACCCAAAGAGATGAACGCATTGCTAACTTAGACCAGGCGATCGCCAATAAAGACCGTAATTTACAAGCTAGACAAAGCCGATTACAAAATTTAGAATCACAATTGCAGTTTTTAGAACGAGAGGTAGAAATTCTTGAGCAATATTACCAAACCTATCAAGAACTCAGAGAACGAAAAATTGCGCTTTTTAAAGGCGAAGTACTAGCTTCTGCTACCATTAGAATCATCGATCCTAATGCTGCGCTTCCTGCTATTGACCGTCTTTTAGCCCAAGCTAATCGTAGTGCCATTGAAGCCACTTTACTAGAAGATGATTCTGCTGAGCCACCGCGAGTTGTCAGAATTACCACCGCCCAAGTAGAACAGTTGGCGCAAGAAATTCAAGATGGTCGAGATTATGTAATAAGAATTTTATCTGCTGGTAATTATGTCCAAGGCGAGGAAGAAGTCAGAGTATTCGCGGATTTGACTTTAAATAAGCAAATTTTTGCAGCAGGAGAAGAAATTGCGACGGTTTCTCTTGATGCGCAACAGATGACCAATGAAGATATCCAAGAAAGATTGGATTGGCTGCTAGCTGCTTCTAAATTTCGCGCCCAAAGAGCCGGAATTATTGGCGAACTTCAAATTGGCGATGGACAAATTACGACTTTGATCGACTTGATTGACAATATTGTCAATTCCGAAGAATCTTTAGATGCAATTAAGGTAGTTGTGGCAGAAACTACTTATACTTCTGGTCCATTAAAATTAGATTTGGTGGTAGTTAAAGACGGTAGAATTGTTTTTGGTACTTAAATTTAGTTAACTTCGTTCCTTGATTACTGATTACTAAATGATTTTAGGTTTCGATCCTGGAAGGGATAAATGTGGAATTGCGGTGCTGAATTCTGCTAGGGAAATTCTAGTGCATTTGGTAGTATCGGCAACAGAGGCGATCGCCACTATTGAATTATTATTAAAGCAGTATCCTATCGAAGTGATGGTAATCGGCAATCTTACTACTGCTAAAACTTGGCGTGAGCAATTACAGGCTAATTTTCCTGAGTTACAGCTAGCAATGATTGATGAAAGTTATAGTACCTTAGAAGCTCGCACGCGCTATTGGCAGATGTATCCTCCTCAAGGATTGACGCGACTACTACCGCCAGGAGCAAGAATCCCGCCTCGCCCCATTGATGATATCGTAGCAATTATCTTAATTGAGAGATATTTAGCTAAACCGTGAGAAGCCCGACATCCGTATGCGAAGCATCGGTTACAATGTAAGACAACGCAGGGGGCGCAAGTCAACTGTTGTTGTTGCTGTTGCCGATGAATTTGGAAGCCCACACCGTACCGCGTAGCGTGTCGGTGTTGGGTAGTTCACAGCGTTGTTAGTGTCAGATTAATTAAGGGTATATTAAAGCATACTCCTCAAAGACTAATATTTCTGATCATGAACTCTCCTCTTGCGATCAACTCCCATTCAGATGATCTGTTACGACGCATCCAGTCTCAAGAATTATTAATGGTTAATCCCCGTCGTAAAAATGGCGTAATTATTTATAAAAAATATCATGCCGAATTTGCTGGACCTGGCGCAATTATTGGGGGTCAGTTTGACCCTGATGTCACTAAAATCATTCCTGTCGGCAAATTATCGCTGATTAAACCTCAAGACTCTGAAGCTAGAAGACAAGCTTATAAAATGCGCCGACAGTGGGTAAAATTGGCGAAACAAATTACAGACAATCCTTTACCAGAAGAGAGGGCGCAAGTAATTTTGAATCAATTTGAAAATTGGTTTGATTCAGCTACAGTCAGTCAAATTTCTGATGAGGCTTTTGCCTTATTGGTAGGAGTTTTACCCCAAACGATTCGGAAAGTCCGCAATAGTCAACTATTCTGATCTAATTAACAACTTTCTGCTACTTGAAGATAACCGCTTTGTTGCATTACTGCATTAATAAAACCCAAGAATAAAGGGTGAGGCGTATCAGGGCGAGAGCGAAATTCGGGATGAAATTGGGTTGCTAAGAAAAAAGGATGATTGCGTAATTCGATAATTTCGACTAATCTGCCATCAGGAGATGTACCACTAATTTCATAACCAGTTGCTAAAAACTGATTGCGGTAAGCATTATTAAACTCATAGCGATGACGGTGACGCTCGTAGATGACTTCTTTCTGGTAATGTGAAAAAGCTAGAGTATCGGGTTTGAGGCGACAAGGATATAAGCCCAAGCGCATCGTACCACCTAAATCGACAACATCATGTTGTTCGGGAAGTAAATTAATCACGGGATTGCTAGTATCAGGATCAAATTCAGAACTATTAGCATCATGGTAGTGTGCCACATGGCGCGCCCACTCAATAACCGAACATTGCATCCCTAAACATAAACCCAAAAAAGGAATCTGGTTTTCACGGGCGTACTTAATCGCGACAATTTTGCCATCGACACCCCGAATGCCGAACCCCCCAGGAACAATCACTCCCTTGACTTCTCGGAGATATTTTTCAGCGCCGTTGGTTTCCAAATCCTCAGCACTAATCCAGCGCAAATTTACTGCCACATTAGCTGCGATCGCTGAATGTTCTAAGGCTTCGACTACTGACAAATAAGCATCAGAAAGTTGAATATATTTACCCACAATCGCAATTTCGAGTTTTTTCTGAGGTGATTTCATTCTTTCGACCAAATTAGTCCATCTGACTAAATCTGGCTCTTTCTGAGGTAGTTGCAATAGTTCTAGAGTTTGTTGGGCTAAGCCTTCTTGTTCTAAAATTAGGGGTACTTCGTAGATACTGCTAGCATCACGAGAAGTAACGACAGATTCTACTGACACATCGCAAAATTCGGCGATTTTTTCTTTAATTCCTGGTTTCAAAGGGCGATCGCTACGACAGACTAGCACATCAGGTTGAATCCCAATCGAACGTAATTCTTTGACGGAATGTTGGGTCGGTTTAGTTTTCATTTCCCCTGCTGCTGGAATCCAGGGAATTAGGGTAACGTGCATATAAATTGCATTGCTACGCCCGACATCTTTACGAAACTGGCGAATTGCCTCCATAAAGGGTAATGACTCAATATCTCCTACTGTGCCACCAATTTCGGTAATGACAACATCAGAACCAGTATTATTGGCGACTCTTCTAATTCTTTCTTTGATTTCGTTGGTAATGTGGGGAATAACTTGGACTGTCCCCCCTTGATATTCGCCACGTCGTTCTTTGTTGATTACTGCTTGATAAATTGAACCTGTAGTAACGCTATTGAGACGCGACATCGAAGTATCAGTAAAACGTTCATAGTGTCCTAAATCTAAATCAGTTTCCGCGCCATCATCGGTAACAAATACTTCTCCGTGTTGAAAAGGACTCATCGTACCAGGATCGACATTAATATAAGGATCGAGCTTGAGAATCGACACAGAATAATTACGCGACTTGAGTAATCTTCCTAGACTAGCTGCAACAATACCTTTTCCGATACTGGAGACGACACCACCAGTAATAAATACATATTTAGTCATCAGATTTTTAATAAAATTGAAAGTTTAAAGTTTTAAATTGCTAAAATTGTTGCTTACTACAGCTGCTCAAAAATCTCTTTGCCACAAACATCACATTCTACAACAATTTGAAAAGGAGTTTTAGATTTAATAATCTCTGGATTATTTTAAAAAATAAATACTAGTTTTAAATCCCATTGATTAGCTGCTAAACGCACCAGCAAGATTTGGTTGATAAATTCCCGAAAATAAAATCGGCGTTCGGCTTCAGACAAATCAAACCAAAATTGAGGTAAAGATACAGTATCGGCGATCGCTTGTAAATTTTTCGGGGGTAATTGCGCGATTTTGGCTGCAAGCTGCGCGATTTCTTGTTGTATTTTATAACTACGCAACTCAGCAGTTTCTCGATCGAGAATACCGCGATCGGATAAGTCTTCGATCTGGTTTAAGATGGCTTTCTTGGCTGCTAAAGCGAGATCAATCTTATCTTGCAGTTTATTTGGTTGATGTTGGGGTAATTTTTGGACAGCAAGCGGTAATTCCTGGCAAATTTGGTGAATTGTCGTGTCTAAAATTGCTTGATAATTAATTGCTTTACACTTCGGTGATTGAGGACATTGAGGACATCGTAGATAAAGATATTCTAGTTTTTTATTTCTTTGAGTGACGCGGGATACCGTCATTGGTAGCTGACAAGCATCACAAATAACTAATCCTGCTAAAGAACGAGGTGCGCTAGCTGTACGAGGTGGTAACAGACTGTTACGTTTTAATAAACGGTCAATTTGTGCTGCTGCTTCTGGTTCGATAATTGCTGCGTGAGTCTGAGTAATTGTTGCCCCATCTTTATACTGGAGATTCCCCCGATAAACAGGATTAGTTAACCATTTGTGACCTGTAGAAGGAGCGATTTTCTTCCCGTATCTTTTTTCCAAATATTTTACCGCACCCCGCAGCGAACCAAATAGCAAAAACTGTTCAAAAAAATCTTTAACTACAGGAGCAGTGCTTTTATCAATGATATATCGTTCTTTGCCTCGACGATAGCCATAGGGAGCTTTTCCTGGTGGTGGCAAGGTTTTGAGGCGATTGCGGGCGTGTCCTTGTTGCAGACGGCGACTGTATTGATTAGTTTGGATTTCTGACAACAGTAAAGCGAGATTACTTTTAGTTGCTTGAGAAGTTTGATAGTTTTGTTTTAGGGCAATAACTTCTATTTCTAGTGCTTCTAGCTGGTTTAAGCGATCGCCTATTTCAGTGACAGTATCCCCCAACTCTTGCAAATGGCGCACGATCAGATATTTTGGGGATTGTTGTTGACAGTCGCTGATTAATTGCTGTAACTGTTGACGTTGACCGAGATCGTGATATGTTCGCTCTATGTCCCAACCGTCAAACTCAGCTTGCGCAGCAGTATCGATTAAGGGATCGGTATAGATATAGGCAAAAGTTGTCATAATATCCAGCTTAACTATTCACCTGATCATTTTAAGTCTATGAAAATTACAATTATTGGCTGTGGCTATGTTGGTAGCGCGATCGCTCGTTTTTGGCATCAAGCTGGTCACGATCTTACTGTAACTACTACCACACCTGAGAAAGTAGCGCAATTAGCGTCATTGGCTAAGGAAGTAGCAGTTGTTAATAGCAAGGATCTTAAGGCTTTACAACAAGTGATGCAAAATCGCGATGTTGTTTTGCTGTGTGTGGGGGCAAAAAACCGCGATAACTACCAAGAAGCTTATTTAGAAACAGCTAAAAATGTAGTGCAGGTTCTTAAAAGTAATTCTAGTGTTAAACAATTAATTTATACAGGAAGTTATGCAGTTTTAGGGGATAAAAACGGGGCTTGGACGGATGAAACAGCAGCGGTTGCTCCTGCTAATCAAAATGGTGAGATCCTGTGTCAAACTGAAGAGGTGTTACTATCAGCTATCTCAGCAAAACTTAAGGTTTGTCTTCTCCGTTTAGCTGGTATTTATGGAGCAGGCAGAGAACTAATTAAAATCTTTCGTCCTTGGTCTGGTACTACTCGCCCAGGTACAGGAGAAGACTATAGTAATTGGATTCATTTAGCCGATATTGTTGGTGGAATTGAGGTAGCAAGAACTAAAGAATTAATGGGCATTTATCATTTAGCTTGTGATGAACCACTACAAACCCGTGACTTTTTGCAAAGGTTATTTACTACTCATAATTTACCTGGGGTAACTTGGGATCGCTCTCTACCTTCTGTTAGACCCTACAATACTAGATTATCTAATGCCAAAATTAAAGCTGCTGGTTTAGAGTTAGTTTATCCTCAAATTATCTTTTGAAAAAAAGGCTTATTTTTTATCTTTAATAACTATTGTTTTGTCGCTTACTTAAACGATTTATTACTGTTTCGTAGTACCATTCAAGGGGTTGATTAGGATTTTGCTCGACTAGTTCTTTGAGAATTACTTCTGCTTTAATAGAATCGTAATTTAATAAAATTAGTAATTCTTCAGCAAGATTTCGAGCTATTTTGCTGGCTGGATGATATTTCTTTCTTGGTTGTACAACACAGCACGACTGTAAATCAGAATCATCTTTATTTATCGTATGTCAATAGCTTGATTTGATAAATTAAATTATTACATTTTTATCCTAGACTGAGGTTGTTTAAATCTCTGTGATCTCGATCTTGTGTTAATCGCTATTGGTTTGGTAGTAATTTATCTTATGATTAATTTTAGTTCTTCGGTAAATCAGTCCACAGATAAACACTGATAAACGCAGATGCGTTGTTGGCTTTGGTTCTAATTTGTAGCCCTATTTTAGACTTGAATACATCTTTATTTATAAAACAAAAAAATAATTATAGTTTCTTATGAAAAGAAGAAAAAGTAAACAAGTAAAAAAGCGGAGCAATCATTCAAAGCCTTTTTTTAAAGATTTTAATTCCCCTAAAAGTAATTTTTTAAAACATTTAGAACATCCAATAAGGGATCTTTACCATTGGCTATTAGTAATTTCTTGGGGTAAGTTTTTATTGTTAACTTGCTTGTTTTATTTACTAATTAATACTTTATTTGCTCTAGCTTATCTTACGACAAAAGATGGGATCGCCAATGCTAAACCTGGCTCTTTTAGTGATGCTTTTTTCTTTAGCGTTCAGAGTCTTTCGACTATTGGCTATGGTGCAATGTATCCTCAAACTATTTATGCTCAAATTTTAGTCACTTTTGAAGTATTGGTTGGTTTGTTGCTAGTAGCAATGATGACTGGATTGATTTTTGCCCGTTTTGCGCAACCGAAAGCAAGAGTTTTGTTTAGTAAGGTAGCAGTAGTTTGTCCTTTTAATGATATTCCGACTTTGATGTTTAGAGTCGCTAATCAAAGGGATAATCGCCTTATCGAAGCTCGAATTAAAATGAGTTTGTTAATTAACGAAGTTAGCTCAGAAGGAATTCAATTAAGACGCTTTTATAATCTTCCTTTATTACGTTCTGAGTCTCCGAGTTTTCGGCTAAGTTGGTTAGTAATGCATCCTATTGATGAATTTAGTCCTTTATATGAGAAAAATGCCTTAGCATTAGCTGAATGTGATGCCCAAATTCTGGTAATCTTAACTGGTTTGGACGAAACTTTTTCTCTCACAATTCATGCTCGTTATATTTATCGGGTCAAAGATATTCTTTGGTCAAGACGCTTTGTGGATATTCTTCGTAAAAGCGATCACACAGTGGCGCGGAGCGATCGCACAGAAGACACTGAAGAATACACTATTGACTACCAACACTTTCATGATGTAATTCCTTTAGATAAATCATAACCAATTCATTATTAATTTATGATCGCCATTTATCCAGGTAGCTTCGACCCGATTACTTTGGGTCATCTTGATATTATTACCAGGGGTAGTCAATTATTTGAAAAAGTAATCGTCGCTGTTCTCTCTAATCCTAGTAAACAACCGCTATTTAGTGTCGAAAAACGAATTGCACAGATTAGTTATTGTACGAAAAATTTATCGAATGTAGAAATCGATAGTTTTGCTGGGCTAACTGTTACCTATGCCAAATTAAAAGGAGCTAAAGTTTTGTTAAGAGGTTTAAGAGTCTTATCCGATTTTGAAAAAGAACTCCAAATGGCTCATACTAATAAAACTTTACAAGAAGAAATAGAAACGGTATTTTTGGCTACAACTAAAGAATACAGTTTTCTTAGTAGTAGTGTAGTTAAGGAAATAGCTCAATTCGGTGGCGAAATAGCTCATTTAGTCCCTGAAGAGATCGCTAAAGATGTTTATCATTATTATCAAGAACTACAAGAGGTTACCAAATAAGATCTTTTTTTTTAAGTACTAAATATTCTCATTAAAGGAAAAAGTAGGTTATTTGAACTGATGTTCAAAATCTCATTCTCATTCAAAATTGAACTATAAGTTATAAGATAACAACTAATTAAAATAAAAAACTATAATCAATCACCTTTACCAATGACACAACAAGAGATACTACCAAATCAAAATGTAAAACTTGAGCGGGATGATGCGTTAGAACTCAGTAACCCTGAGCCTAAATCTAATACCGATTTTCAACAAGAATTAGAGCAATTAGAAAACATTATTTTAGATAGTACTCGGATTCCTTTAACTGAATTAATCGTTATCGATGAAACTTTGCTTTTAGATCGTATTGATTCGCTCCGAAAACAGATTCCTGGAGAACTGGCGATCGCTAAAGAAATTTTGCAGCGTCAGCAAGAAATTCTGAAACAAGCTGGAGATTATGCTCGTAATATAATCGATTCTGCGAAACAACAGGCGGATCAGATCATCAAAGAATCAGCACTGGTACGCCAAGCAGAATTAGAAGCAACCAGAATCAAAATTACCACTCAACGAGAATGCGAACAACTCCGCCAAGAAACCAAAGAAAAGGTGGAACAATGGCAAGCAATTACGATCGCTGAATCTGTAGCAATCCAGGATGATGCTGATGAATATGCTAAAAATATTTTAGGCAGTTTGGAAGGACAATTGAGTCAAATGCTAGAGATTGTTCGTAACGGTTATCAACAACTAGATTCTCAAACAGACCCAGACCCCTCAAGTAATGCTGCTAATAATCAATAATGAGCCATAAACAAGTAATCCGCACTGCTAAAGCACCAGCACCCGTAGGTCCTTATAATCAAGCGATCGTCGCTTCAGGACCCATGATTTTTATTGCGGGACAAATTGCCCTAAACCCAGAAACAGGAGAGATTGTCGGTCCAAATGATGTGGTTGCTCAAACTCAGCAGGTAATGAAAAACCTAGAGGCGATTTTAATTGCCTCTGGAACAAATTGGTCAAATGTAGTTAAAACTAGCGTTTTTCTCAAGGATTTAGCCGATTTTACTCCAGTCAATCAAGTTTATGCCCAATACTTTGATGAGGCAACTGCCCCAGCCCGCGCTTGTGTTGAGGTTTCCCGTTTACCCAAAGATGTTTTAGTCGAGATTGAGTGTATTGCTGTTTGTTGACGCAAGATTGCCAAAGTCATTAGTCGCAAACTTTAAAGTATTTCAGATTACTTGGCGGTATAACCCCCATCAATGACTAACTCTGAGCCTGTGACAAATTTGGACTCGTCTGAAGCAAGATAGAGAATACCGTAGGCAATATCGTTTGGTTCGCCAACATGACCGATAGGATGTAGGCTATCAAGCTTTTTGCGTCCTGATTCCACATCGCCTTGCTGCTGAAGATACTTTTCTACCAGTGGTGTCCAGATAAAACCAGGATGGACGGAGTTAACGCGGATGTTGTTTTTGGCATATAAGAGAGCATCGGTTTTGGTCATGAGTCGCACAGCACCTTTCGAGGCGTGATAAGCTGGGATGTCAGGCGCAGTAACTAGCCCGTAAATCGAAGAGAGATTAATGATGCTGCCACTACATGATTGATCATGATAGGAATCGCGTGTTTAGTACAGAAGAAAACACCATTAACGTTTATTGCCATTAGCTTATTCCATTCTTCTGCCGTAATTTCATGGGTGGGTTTATCAACTCCAGAAATACCTGCATTGTTGACCAGAACATCGATTTTGCCCCACTTCTGACTAACTTCGGCAAAAACTTGCTTGACTTGGGATTCTTGCCCAACATCGAGATGCCAATACTCTGCTTCACCTCCATCTTTAGCGATCTGTTGGACGAGTTTTTTGGCTTCGTCTTCTAAAATATCTGTAACAGCAACCTTTGCGCCTTCCTTTGCTAGCAGCAAACAAGTTGCCCGTCCGATACCAAGTGCGCCACCTGTAACTAGGGCGACTTTTTCTTTAACTCGATTCAAAATCTAAACTCCTAAACATAAACACTATACTTGGTATCTCATAAACAGGAACTCTGCGATAGTCAGTAGTTATTTAATAACTGATTTAGTCACTTTTTTCTTGATAGTCGCTACAGTCTTGAGCTTTTTGGGTTAAGACTTTATCAGGATGTACCGCGCATTTTAAATAATGATTATTATCAAAAAAGTGACAGTTACGGCAAGCTATTTTAGAGTTATATTTACGAAACTTGAATTGTTTTTTACTAGTTTTTTGTAAGCCAATTTTTACTATAACTCCCATGGTTAACAATAGTATAGGAATTAAAAACAAAAAAGTATTGTTTTTTTCATTAATAATATTAGGTTGCGCTGGTAAGGAATTTTTAGGATTAGAAGCTGGCTGAGTTTCCTGGCGTACTGCTACTACGGGAGCGACCAAATTTTCATCGACTTGAATCTGCGTCAATAAGCGATCGCCCTGGTTCAATAAATTTATGTTTCCGCGATTTAATTCCATCGCTAAAGTCGCTCCAATTTTGCAAAATCTTAATTATTCAAAAGTTTTAAATAACTTAAATTTGTCTGATATTACTGATCACAAAACCACTTTGAGGAATCGTTGGTATTTTTGATAAACTAACTGTCAAATTCTGTTCTGGCACGTCATACTCTAGAGATTGGGTCAGAAAATCGAGGGTTACTTTGATCAGTTCGATGGTAATCCACTCTCCAGGACACCGATGATTAGTATAAAAATCGCCTCCGCCTTGGGGAATAAAATTAAAGGGACTTTCGTTCCAATGTTGAAATCTTTCTGGTAAAAACTCTTCTGGCTGTGACCAGATGCGGGCATCGTGGTTAGTACCATATAAGTCTAGTAGCACTCTTGTTCCTTGAGGAAAATGATATCCTTGCCAGTCAAAGTCTTGACGCACTATGGCAGCAGCAAAGGGAAAAAAGGGATAAAAGCGACGTACCTCTTGGACAAACCATTCTCGATAGTTGTCTTCTCCACTTTGAAGTTTTTGGCGACATTCAGGATGTTCGTTGAGGGCTAAGGCTGCAAAAACGATATATTTGGCTACAGCTACTATCGGACGCAACACATTAATCAATTCTACGGCTGCAAGGCGTTTGTCGAGCAAATTCCCCTCTAGATCGCGATGCCAAGCGATGCGATGAGTTGGACTGGTTTCTGCTAGCTCTAACTGCTTATTACGTGCTTTCTCGATAATGTCTTCGATCCATTTTTCGGCTTTTTGACGATTCCGTCTGCCACGCCAATGTTTTAGACCAACTGCACCAGAGCTATCAATCATTGCCTCTAATTGATTAGTTCTGAGCTTAACCTCTGACTCAGTTAGGGGAACACCAGTCCAAGCACAAGCAGCACGGCACAAGACTTCTTGAGCTTCTGTAAATAACACTACTTTGTCCATTTTTTGCCATTTTTGGGCATAAGCAAGCCATTGTCCTTTAGTTAGCTCCGCTAACTGTTTAATGCCTTCATCGCTCATTAAAGACATAAACATTTCTTTGCGATGGCGATGGGCAGCACCATCCATTCCTTGAACGCCACCTTGACCGAATAGGGTTTTTTGAATTCTTTGAGGAGCAGCATTTTTGCGCGTAAATTTTTCAGGATTGTAAAAAACTTGGGCTGCTGCTTCTCCTTGAAAGCAAATAGTTTTTTCTAGCAGTAGCCGAGTCTGAAAAATATCAGACTGATAGCGTTGACATTTTTTGGAAATAAATTTGTAGCCATCAAATACCAAAGCTAGGGTGCTATCTAAACTGCGGTCTTGAGGAATCTGTGACATGAGATTGTGGATTAAAATTGGGTTTCCCTTCAGCTTTTCAAGGACGAAGTCCCGATACTCCTATCTTATTCAGGGTGTAAGTTAGCATTCTTCTATCTAGAGGATGATGAAGTGGCTATTATCGCTTCGCGGAAGTCAGAAGTATTTAATAGATAGATCGCCTAAAATTTGGCTTTGCTATTAAATTAAGCAAACAAGTTGAAGAATTTGTGAGGTTTTGACAGGATAAATCGAGAAAAGATTTAAATTCTCCTTATTAAGAAATACATCTACAGGTGGATGTATGGCTAAGAGAAAAAACTTAGTTTTAAGCTGAAAAGGTTTTGTTAGCGATCGCCAAAATGTGCTGAATCAAAAAGTTATGCAGGAGTCGGATAGCAATCCTCAAATTCATCAAGGGAAAGTAGTTGCGATTCGTAGCAGTGTCATCGATATTAGCTTTGAGTCACATTTGCCAGAGCTATACAGTCAGCTAAAAGCGGGCGATGAGGGCGAGATTTTGATTGAAGTAGCGTCTCATCTCGACTCTCAGACAGTTAGAGGTATTGCTTTAACTCCCGTGGCAGGTTTGGCGAGAGGTTCAGTTGTAACTAATACCAACAAGCAACTGCAAGTTCCTGTGGGTAAGCGTACTTTGGGTCGGGTGTTTAATGTTTTTGGCGACACCATTGATGGCAAGGAAGAAATTACTGGAGGAGAATGGCGAGCGATTCATCAACCGCCTCTGGCTCTCAAGCAAAGGGCTACTACTTCAGAGATTTTAGAAACGGGAATTAAGGCAATTGATGTGTTAGCACCTTTAGAACGGGGTGGTAAGGCAGGACTGTTCGGTGGTGCTGGTGTCGGCAAGACGGTGTTGATTACCGAGATGATTCACAATATGGTGAGTCAATATGAAGGGATTAGTTTATTTTGTGGCATTGGGGAGCGTAACCGCGAAGCAGAAGAACTGTATCGGGAGATGCAAGAAGCAGGGGTGTTGGATAATACGATTATGCTGTTCGGTCAGATGGACGAACCTCCAGGGGCGCGTTTTCGGGTGGGTCATGCAGCTTTAACTATGGCGGAGTATTTTCGCGATGATATCAAACAAGATGTACTGCTGTTAATCGATAATATTTTTCGCTTCATTCAAGCAGGTCAAGAGGTTTCGGGACTGATGGGAAGGCTGCCCTCCAGAGTGGGTTATCAGCCGACATTGGGAACAGAATTAGCAGAACTCGAAGAACGCATTACTAATACTGCTACGGGTTCGATAACTTCGGTACAGGCGGTTTACGTTCCCGCCGACGATTTTACCGATCCTGCTGCGGTAAGGACTTTCGGACATCTTTCCGCTTCCATTGTCTTGTCCCGCAAGCGAGCTAGTGAGGGTTTATATCCTGCTATCGATCCCTTGCAGTCGGGGTCAAAAATGCTCTCTCCTACCGTGGTGGGAGAGCGACACTATCAAATCGCTCAAGACATTAAAAGTACCCTGGCTAGTTACGAAGACCTCAAGGATATTATTGCCATGCTGGGGATAGAAGAACTATCAGAACGAGATCGCGCTACGGTAGCCCGCGCTCGCCGTTTGGAGCGGTTTTTAACCCAACCTTTTTTTAGTACAGAACAATTTACAGGGAAACAGGGCAAGCTGGTAAGTCTGGAGTCGGCTTTAACTGGTTGCGATCGCATTTTAAATGATGAGTTTGCTGACTACTCAGAGCGATCTCTGTATATGTTGGGAGCAATTGAGGAAGCAGAGGGTTAAGTAATACAAAGATTTCATCTAACTAACTGATTAAACAGACTTAGTATGAAACTGAAGGTCTTGATTCCGACCAAAGTGTTTTTAGTAGAAACAGTCCAGCAGATAAATGTCGAAGCCAAAAATGGCGCATTAGGGTTGCTTCCCGACCACATTGATTTTGTTACTGCCTTAGTGCCTGGTATCTTGTCTTATCGCTCGGAAGCAGGAGCAGAAGTCTTTTTAGCTGTGGCTGAGGGGATTTTGGTTAAGTGCGGACAAGAGGTATTGGT